>DASTFJ010000179.1:0-10761 GCA_035708745.1 Thermomicrobiales bacterium
CCGGTCTTGGCGACCAGCGACGTGATGTTCACGATCGATCCGCCCTGGCCGCCGCGTTCAGTGGACATCCGCCGCACCGCTTCGCGGCAACAGAGCATCGTGCCAACCAGGTTGACATCCAGCATCCGCCGCACCCGCCCCAGATCGATATCTCCGATCCGGCTGAACCCGCCGGTGATCCCGGCGTTGTTCACCACACCGCCCACACGTCCGAATCGGGCCTCCGCCTCATCGAACATCGCCAGCACCGTGGTCTCATCGGTCACATCGGCGCCGATAGCGATAGCGATTCCGCCCGCGTCGGCGATCGCTGCGACAACCTGTTCGGCCCGCTCCCGGCTCTGCCCGTAGTTCACCACCACCGGCCACCCATCCCGCGCCGCCATCCGCGCAATCGCCGCGCCAATTCCGCGCCCGGCTCCCGTAACGATCAATGCTCCATTTCGGTCCATCTCATCCCTCGACTTCACGCTTGCCACTATTTTCTCAGGACTCAGGACTCAGGACTCAGGACTCAGGACTCAGGCTCACACCTCCTGCAGCAGCTTCTCCATCGCCGTCACTCGCCCCTTCAGCTCCTTGATCTCTTCGCTCAGTTCTGCCAGTCGATGCGCCGTGGTGTTCTGCGCCGCGGTTGCATCGGCGATGGCCTGCGCGAAGCTGGCATCCCGCTTGCTGGTGGCCTCCGAGGAAATGGCGACCTGCCCAGTGCGAAAGATCTGCCATGAAATGACGGAAACAATGACGATGACGAGCACGATACCCGCAATAGCAACCGCGGCCTCTGGCCAGCTCATGATGGTTCCTCCCTGGATGTGTGTTTCCCCAGATTCGGGTGTTCTTCGACATACCGGGCGATCGATGCGGCGGTTACCTCGATGGCGAACGGCTCCAGCTCGAAAAAGCGCATCGCCTTGCCATCGTCCGAAAGCTCCAGGGTGCTGCGCACCAGCCCAGCCGCTTCCAGTTTTTGCAGATGGAGATGGAGCAGGGGACGGCTGATTTCCAGATCGCGCGCCAGCTGGCTCACGTAATTCCGGCCCGATCCCAGCGCCCAGACGATGCGCATCCGGTGTGGATTCGCCAGCGCCGCCAGCTGCTCCAACAAGTCCGTTCCATTTGCGTCCATCATCATGTAACCCTCATCGATCACCTGTAATGAAATACTTACACATGTACGACAAGATTGTCAATGATGACCATTCGAGGGGTATGTGCCTGGGTCACGCCGGCACGAGGGGCGGAGTCCAACCCCGGATTCTGTGCAAACTTGCTCAGTACATCCGGGCTACGTTACCCAAATTGCATGCGTCAACGAAATCCGCGATTTCCGATACACGCTTATGTTTTTGCCCCGCTTCCACGGGGCGCCGAACCGCGATAATCCCCGGATCGAATTCTGCCGGGAGAGCGTCCGATGCCGATTCTGCTCGAAACCGACCGCCTGCTCGTCCGTCCCTGGACCACGGACGATGTCGAGGCCGCCTTCGCGATCCTGGGCGATCCGGAGGTCACCCGCTATCTCGGCGACACCGGCGATGCCTTTGCCGACCGCGACCGCATTCACGGATGGCTGGAACGCATCGTTGCCAGAACCGCGGAATGGAATCCCTACGGCAGTTGGGCGGTCGTCGAAAACGCAACCGGCGATATCATCGGCGGCGGCGGCTTGTTTCAGCTCGAGGGTGGACCGGATGTCGAGGTCTTCTACCACTTCCGCCAGATCAGCTGGGGATATGGCTACGCCACCGAGCTGGCCCGTGCGCTCATCGCCTACGCCTTTGCGAGCACCGATCTCCCCCGCGTCATCGGAGTCGCCTTCCCCGCCAACACTGCCTCCCATCGTGTCCTGACCAAAGCCGGCATGACCCATCTCGGCCAGCGCCACGCCTACGGCGCCGACCTCGAATACTTCACGATCGACCGGCCAACCTTCCCTGCGCGCAAGCAGCCTGACTTGAACTTGGAGGATTGAGGTCTGTGGAGATGTCGACCCTCCCAGGATTGGGAGAAGGAAGGGGCCGGGGGATGGATGAGGGTCGAAACCCAGCCCGAGCTCAGGCCTCGGCCAAATTCCCTATCGCATCGAATCCAACACCAGACGCACATCCACCATCGTCGTGCGGGGATTCAGCAACACCATCCGCGCCACCGACCGCCCATCCACCCGGCTCGGCACCACGAACGCCGTCCCGGACCCGATCAGCGCATCCGACCAGCTTGCATACTCCGCATCGCTCCAGCCAATCCGCCGGAACAGCAGCACACTCAAATCCGGTTCCAGCAGCAACTCCAGCTCCGGTCGCCGCCGGATCTCCGCCACGGTCTCGGCCGTGAGCGCCAGCGCCCGGTCCACCGCCGCGCTATACGCATCGGTTCCATGCACCGCCAGCGAAAACCAGAGTGGCAAACCGCGCGCCCGGCGGCTCAGCTGCACGGCATAATCGGCCGGATTCCAATCGTTGCGCTCGTTGATCACATCGAGATAATCGGCCGATTGGGTATGCGCCCTGCGCGCCAGTGCCGGATCGCGATAGAGCAGCGCGCAGCTGTCATACGGCCCGAAGAGCCATTTGTGCGGATCGACGATGAAGCTGTCGCTCCGCTCGATCCCGGCAAACGCCGCCCGCTTCGCCGGAGACGCCAGCGCCGCCAGCCCATACGCGCCATCGACATGCAGCCAGACGCCGCGCTCTTCGCAGATCGTTGCGATTCCGGCCAGATCGTCGATCGCCCCGGCATTGGTGGACCCCGCCGAGGCCACCACCGCGCAAAGTCCCGCGGGTTGCCGCTCCTCCAGCACCCGCGCCAGCGCCTCGCCCGTCAACCGGAAGTGGTCATCGACCGGCACCGGCACCGGATCGATATCCAGCACCCGCAGCGCCTGCACGATCGAGGAATGCGATTCGTTCGAAACGGCGACCTGCCACCGCGCCGGGGGATCGCCTGCCCGGCGCATCCGCGCGGTTTCCCGAGCCGCATGCAATGCCGCCAGATTGCCCAGCGTCCCACCGGGGACGAACGTCCCCCCGGCGCCGGCTGGATATCCGGCCAGCTCCGCCAGCCAGTCCAGCGCCTGATTCTCGGCGAACACCGCGCCAGACGCTTCCATCCAGCTGCCGGCGTAGATCGAGGCAGCGCTTACGAGCAGATCGATGAAGACCGATTCCTGCGTTGGAGCATGGGGAATGAAGGCCAGATAGCGCGGATGATCGACCGCGATCGTCGCCGGCATCAGCTTCTCGGTAAACCGGCGCAACGCTTCATCACGCCCCAGGCCGTCCGGCGTGATCGATCCGCCTAATCCCCGCTGCAGCGATTCGCGCGTGCCGATCCCGCCCAGCGGCAGCGGATCTGTCCGTTGCCGTGCCAAAACCAGCTCGAAGATCTCGCGCGCCAACCGCTCCGTCTCATCGGTGAGCTCGTGCATTCGTCGCCCCATACCCGCCCGCGAGCGAGCGCTATCCACCGGGTTGTCATTCTGATGGATGGTACGACCAGAGACCGCTGGTCGGACGGCTGGAGATGAGTTCGGTGAGATACTGTGCCGCGGCGCCTGACCCGTCCCCTTTTTTGGGAGAATGCGCTCAGGTGCGCTGGCGGCTCGAAAAATGGGGTGAGGAAGAGAATGAGGGCTCGGAGCGCTTCACGGCGAGGAGAGTCACGGCTGATCGAGTTGGTGGGGGTGCTTATCGCACTCTCCATCTTGCTCGTGAGTTTCGACCTCGGTTCGGTAACCGCGCAGGACGCCACCCCAATCCCGAATTCGTCGGATACCCCCAGCACCACCAGCGGCTACGTCCCCGCCGGTGATGACGTCTCTGCCGCCGAGCAACAGCTTGCCGACAAATACGCCCCGATCGCTATGCTCAAATCGCAGGCGAGCCAGTGCGACAAGGACGGCGAAGGCTATTTCCCCGTGACCGTCGATTTCCTTTTCGACAATCCCGATATCGCCCTGAAAGCCAAAGGTGACGGCAGCGCCACGGACGACGTTGTCATAAAGCAGGGCATCACCCCGCAGGATCTGGTCACCGCCGGGGAGAACACCTATCTCGATTTCCCCGGCAATCCGCGCGATCCCAAATGCGTCTACGAGCAGTACTTCCGGGAGAAAGTCCAGGAGCTCGGACTCGAGCCGGCCACCTATGTCGCCTTCCGCAGGGACGAGGCCAACGGTCTCCTCTATGTGGAGTACTGGTTCTACTACTACTTCAACGACTGGAACGACACGCACGAATCCGACTGGGAGATGATCCAGCTCACCTTCAATACCACCTCGGTGGAGGAGGCGCTGACCCGCGATCCCGTCCGGGTGGGTTACGCCCAGCACGGCGGCGGGGAGCTCGCCGACTGGGGTGACGACAAGCTCCAGATGGACGGCTCCAATCTGATCGTCTATCCCTCGGCCGGGTCGCACGCCACGTACTACGATGCCCATACCTTCATCGGCTGGGGGGAAAACGGCACCGCCTTCGGTTGCGATGTGACCACGGCGCCGCACACTGCGACCCCCCTGAAAGCGGTCGTCATTCCCGATGTGATCGACCCGGACGGTCCCTTTGCCTGGGCGCTCTACGAAGGCCGCTGGGGACAACGCGATCAGGCAGTTTTCAACGGACCCTACGGTCTCAACCACGGCAGCAAATGGCACGATCCCACCCAGTCGTTCTCGACCTGGCGCTATTCCACCCTGAAAGTGCCCGATAGCAAGGCCTCCGGTCTGAACGCCACCGATCTCTTCTGCGGACTGTCCAAATGGGGCTCCAAAGCCATCATCTTCCTCGGGTCGCACCCCTGGGCCACCGCCGCGCTGCTCCTCTTCATTCTCCTCCTCGTGGGCGCCTCGATCTACCGGGTCTGGGGTTTCTTCCTGGAAGCGCTCGATATCTACGGCAACGAGCTGCGCACCTTTCTGGGTATCGGCATGCTCGCCGTGCCGATCGGTATCGTCTTCAATGGGTTCGTCTATCTGTTGCGGCAGGCGAAGCCGATCGAATGGATGCTGGATCTCTTCGATCACTCTGCCGGCGGGAATTTGACCCTCGCCGCCATCGTGGGCGGCGCGCAACAAGCCGCCATGACGCTCATCATCGTCCCGGCAGTGCTCTATGCCATGAAGGACATCCGCCAGGGAATCAAGCCCGGGGTCTGGCGCAGTCTGCGCCAGGGATTGCGCTCCTTCCCGGCGCTGCTGCTGGCGCTGGTCATCTATGTCGCCGTGCTGGGTGTCGCGACCCTGTCCATCTTCCTGATTCCCGTCGCCATTTATGTCGCCGTGCGCTGGCTCTTCTATCCCCAGGCGATCGTGCTGGAGGAGCTGAAACCCGGCTGGCGCGGATTGCGCGGGAGCTGGAATGTCACCCGTCGCCAGTGGATTCGCACGCTCGGCGCCACCATCGGATTCCTGATCCTGGCGCTGGTGCCCGGTCCGCTGGTCGGGGTCATCATCCTCATCTTCGGGGGGAGCCGGGTCCAGTTCGCCAATATCGTCAGCAGCTTCCTGTACAGCTTGCTGCTGCCGCTGGCGTATATCGGGCTGACCATGGTCTATCGCCGGCTCAAGGGCGAGCAGATCGTGGAACCGACCATGATGACCCGCGAGCTGCACCCGGAAAGAGCCCGCAAGCTCCCCGGCGCCGCCATCGACGGCGTTTTGGAAAACTAGGGCGTTTGCAACGTCTAATCGCGCTCGGAACGGTCGTAGTGCAGGACATCCCTATCCGGCAACACCTCCGCCGTGCGTGCCTCACCTGTGGTCCACGACGCCGGAGCTCGCACCGCCTCGACCACCTGCCGGATCGTCTCGATCACGATATCCGGCCGGTCGAGCTGGATCATGTGCCCGCATTCCGGCAAGATGACCTGCCGCGCGTCCGGAACCAAACCGGCCAGCGAGTGCTGCGCTGCCAGTGCTTCCCGTTCCAGCGCGTCCCAGGCAAAATCGGCCGGCGCCGCCTCCGCCGGTACGACATCGGAAAGTGGCTGCCCCCGGGTGAGCACCGCCAGCGGCATCGGTCGCAGTGGATGGGCCGCCGTGATCGCCTGCGCTTCGTCCACGATCGCATTCAAGTCGAGCAGCTCGGCCTCCGGATAGACGGACCGGAGCTCTTCCCGTGGGCCCTGCTCGAGCGCTTCGAGCGCCGCCCGGTCTCGTGCCGGTAACGCCGCCTGCAACCGGTTCCACAGCTCCGCGCTGAAGGTGTCCACCAGCACCAGCCCGGCCACCTCGTCCGGGTAGAGCCCGGCGAACGCCCGCCCCAGCAGGCCGCCCAGCGAATGCCCCACGAAGACATACGGCGCCGGAATCGCCGCCGCCGTCAACCCGGCATGGAGATCGTCCACCATCGCCCCTGCCGAGCGCGGCATCGGCGCCGGATCGCTCCGGCTGGGCGCGAACGGTTTCGGCACGGGGAAGATCGTCCCCGGCCGGTCGTAGAGACAGACGCGGGTGAAGGCGCTGACCCCCTCGAAGACGGTCGCCCGCGGCCCGTCCGGCGGTGTCCAGCTAAAGGGCAGCACGTCGGTATTCCAGGCTCGCCCACTGTGCCCATACCCCGATTCCAGCACGACGGCGGGACTGCCGCTGCCCTTGCATGCCAGATAGAGCCGCCGCCCGTCGCCGATCTCGACCAACCCGGCGAAATGCTCCCTGCTGGCTGGGCTCACCGCTGTGGTCTCCGGCGTTCGGTTGGCGGCATGGGCGCTCCCGGGGTTGCACGCTGTTCGCGGATCGAACGGCGGCATCGTAGCCGATCTCGGTCGGCCTCCCCACGATACGCTCGCCACTGGTGATCCAGACCACCGCCGCTTGCGTATCGAATGCACCTGCCGCCCACGCGCGCACGTCGCGGCAGTCAGAAGCGCCGGGTCCCAACTGCTTCCCACTCCTCCCCCAGGGATCCGGCGCCTTCTGTGCGGCTCGCCCGCCCACCGGGCATACTCCCCGCATGACCGGCCGTTCGATCGATCCCGACTTTGCTGCCGCCTTCGATGGCGCCGCGCTGATCTTCGCGCGGCATTTCGAGCAGATGATCCGCATCGCCCAACCGGTGGAAGAACGGCCCTTCCCGTTCGGCGTCTGGCAGCACTTTCCCAATGGCCGCAAGAAATCCGATTTCACCGACGAGTTCTACGTGCTGCAGGGCGACCCGGACGCCAGGCTCGTCGCCATGCACGCCGCCGAAACCGGCCCGCGATGCTATTTCGATGTCATTGGCGTCGATCCGTCCAAGGACGACGCCGTCTATCTTGCGGCCGGGTATCGCTGCGACTGGGTCGAGATTCTCATGGACCGCCCACTCATCCCGGGAGACGCCGCCCGCCCGTTCGACCCGCGTATCGTCCGCACGCTCGATGCCGCCCAAATCGAGCGGCTTGCCCAGGCCTGGACCGGCGGCCGCGCCCCCAACGGCTACCAACCCATCGTCGAGGAGCACAATTCGACCCACGGGCTGGTGCAGGCGCTCATCGAGATCGACGCTGAAACCGCCGCCTACGGTCGCGCCATCGTCCGCGGCCCGGATGCCTTCATCTCCGACGTCAACGCCTTCCCGAATTTCCGGCGTCGTGGGCTGGGCGAAGCGGTCATGCATGCCCTCCACACCGGCGCCGCCCAGCTCGGCGCCACCCGCGTGGTGCTCACCTCCACCCAGATGGGTCTCCCCCTGTACGAGAAGCTCGGCTACCGCACCCTCGCCCAGGTCTGGATCTACGAGCCGGTTCCCTGATTGCCGTTACTGCCTCACCCCGACGAACCGTCCGACATTGCCCAATTCGCAAGCGAGGGAGTCACGAATGGTATGGTCGAGGAGGCCGGGCCGGTGACCGAACGCGTCGGTGGAACGGCCCGCACGCCCCTCCCCACCGAAACCACGATCTGACCCACCGGAGCAATCCCGATGCGATTCCTCGGTCTCCACCATGCCAATCCGGTCGAGCTTTTGAAGCGGTCGATTCGGGCCTTCGTCAAAGACGACATGTTGACCTACGCGGCGGCCCTCTCCTACAGCGCGCTCTTTGCGCTCTTTCCCTTTCTCATTTTCCTGATCGCTGTGCTTGGTTTTCTGCGCATCCCGCAATTCTTCGATTGGCTTCTCGAACAAGCGCAGTCCGCGCTGCCCGCCGACAGCTTTCGTCTGGTGGAGAACGTCATTCGCGATATCGAGGGGAAATCGCGCGGCGGGTTGCTTTCGTTCGGAATCGTCATCGCCATCTGGAGTGCCTCGTCCGGCATTCGCTCAGTCATGAACGCGATGAACGTGGCGTATCGGGTCGAGGAAACCCGACCGGCCCCCAGACGCTATCTCTTGTCGGTGCTGTACACCATTGGCCTGGCCGCGCTCCTCATCGCTGCCGCGGCTCTCATGTTGATCGGACCACGAGCCATCGAGTGGATTGCCGATCGGGCAGAGCTGGGGTCGCAATTCGTGACGTTGTGGACCTGGCTGCGCTGGCCCGTACTGGCCCTGCTGCTGATGGTGGTTGCGGCGCTGATCTACTACGTTGCGCCGAATGTCGATCAGCCGTTCGCGCTGCTCTCCCCGGGCGCGGTCGTGGCCGTGGCCATTTGGGTGCTTGCCTCGGTCGGGTTTTCCCTGTACGTTGCCAACTTCTCCAATTACAGCGCGACCTATGGCAGTCTCGGCGGGATGGTCGTTCTGCTCTTGTATTTCTATATTTCCAGCGCGGTGCTCCTGCTCGGCGCGGAAGTGAACGCCGAGCTGCGGCGCATGGAAACCGAAGCGCCTGACGATCCGTGATCGTCTCGGCTTGCCGGGAATACGAGCGACCGCGGCGACACGGCGGTATCCTGTCGTCAACGCGACACGACGGAGGCGACCGCAGCAGTCGCTGTTCGAAGCAGGATGGAGACAATGGACGGTCAGCGGTTCGATGCGATGACGCGCGCGCTGGCAACCAGCGCCAACCGGCGCCGGTTGCTCAAGGGCATGTTCGGTCTGGGGAGCGTGGCGCTCGCCGGGTCACGGCTCGATGCCGAGGCGGCGCGCCGGGGCTTCGCCGGACCGAGGCGCTCCACACCGCCGTCCGTGGCATGCCCCTCGTATCCCACCACGTGCTGGCGGGGAAGCCAGCCCTTCGACTATGGCTGCCGGCCCTCGTGCTGGAATGCGGGTTTCGGCGTCTGCGGCGTCTGTCAGGACCTTTTGGATGCCTGCTGTGCGGACCAGCCGAGCGGGCAATGCGATGTCGTCGTCTCGCTCGAAGCCTGTGAAGGCTGATACCGCCGCCAGCAAATTCGTTGCGACGATGGGATCGTTCATGAACGACCGGCGGTTCGAGGCGATGGCGCGCCCACTGGAGGCTGTCGGCACTCGGCGCCAGGTGCTCGGGAGTGCGTTGGTCCTCGGCGGCGTCATGCTGGCCGGCTCCCGGCTCGAAGCCAGGGCTGCTCGTCGCGGTTATTCCGGTCCCGCGGCAGGTGCTGCTGGCGTCATCGTTACGATCCTCGATGGGGAGCTTCCCGGTGAGCTGCGCATCGAAACCGAACGCGGCGTCATAGGATCGTATCTCGAGACTCGAAATTTCAGCTCGTTTCTCGTCGAGGTCGATGTGCGGCTGCCCGGTGGCAAAACGGATAACACGCACCTTCACCCCGACGAGACTTGGTGGTTGCAGATCGACGGCTCAGGCACAGTGCGCATGACATTCCGGATCGCGGGTGACGACCACCAGGTTTCTGTGTCGTTCGACGTCTAGACTTTGCAGCGCGTACCGCATTGGATTGCAAAGGACGCTGGAAGCTGGCCGTACCGCGCAAACACACCGGTCGCACAGGGAACCGCGCCTGGTTGCGCCTGATCCCGGTCGCGCTCGTGTTGTTCGCATGGCTCGCCGGCGCGCGCCCGATTGCTGCCCAAACGGTCGACCCCTCCCTGCAGCAGCTGGCCGATACCTACGCTCCCATCGCCATGCTGCGCGATCAGGCGCACCACTGCGACAAGCGCGGCGATGGCTACTTCCCTTCGCCGGTCGACTGGATTTTTCAGAACCCCGACATCACCCTGCGCGCCGATGCCGGCGGCGATGTGGACGACGATCCCATCCTGCTGACCGGAGTGACACCGCGGGATCTGGCCGCGGCCGGTCCCGGCTCCTATCTCGACTTCCCTTACGATCCACACGAGCCCGGCTGCCACTATGAGGACTATTTCCGGAACGCGGTTTCCACCTTCGGACTGCAACCAACGACCTACGCGCACATCGTGGTCGACGAGGGGAAGCGCAAGCTCTATCTGCAGTACTGGTTTTGGTATCTCTTCAACGACTGGAACAATCTGCACGAATCCGACTGGGAGATGATCCAGCTCGTTTTCGACGCCACCACGCCGGAAGACGCGCTGGCGGTCGGACCCGATGAGGTCGGTTTCGCCCAGCACGACGGCGGCCAGATCGCGCGCTGGAGCGATCCCGACCTCCAGCGCGAAAACACTCACCTCATCGTCTATCCGGGCGCCGGCTCGCACGCCACCTACGCGTCCTCGGATCTCTTCATTAGCTGGGGTGAGCACGGTAGCGGCTTCGGCTGCGACAACACCACCGGCCCGAATACCGCTACCCCGCTGCAGGCAATCGTCATTCCCGATCCGGTCGATCCGGAGGGTTCGTTTGCCTGGGCGCTCTTCCAGGGGCGCTGGGGGCAGCGCGGCGAAGCGCTCTTCGATGGGCCGCTCGGTCCGAATCTCACCCTGAAGTGGTCCGATCCCGAAGCGGCCATGGCCGACTGGACCACCGCCACCC
>DASTFJ010000180.1:0-3026 GCA_035708745.1 Thermomicrobiales bacterium
CGACTTGGCATTGGCGCCCTGGAGGAACCCGTCGATGGCGACCCCAGAGGCCCTGCCGGTCCAGGCCGCATCCCCCCATTTCTCGTGTCCCGCATCGACGAAGGTGTACCCGGCCATCAGGGCCGCAAACAGCATGATGAACCCGACAAAGGCAGAGAGCGCGATCGGTGAGTGCCAGAACGGTGAGCGTGGTGCGTTCATGAGATACCTCCTGCGGTTCTTCGACACAAGAAACTGGTTGCTCAGGGTTTGAACTCATGTTTTTGGCGTCGCCTATCGAATAGCGTCCGCCTGCAGAAGCAGCTGATTCGTAGTCGAAAGAATCGCTTCCAGTCAGCCTGACACGACCGGCGATCGGCCGGCTGGAGCGCGCAGATCGAGGCGAGGAACAAACCGTCCAAAGAGGTGCACGAGCGAGCGGCGCGGTCGCCGCTGTGGACGCTGCTCGCCTGCCTCGCACAAGCGCCGCATCTCCAATCTGCGCGTCAGTTGCCCTTGCTCGAATTCGATGTGCTGGAAATCCGTCTCGATCGCTGCACCGTACATCGTGAACCTCCTCGTCGATCGAATCGATTGCGTTGTCCGCCCCTGCATTCTTGCGGAGGTGGACCGCGGTTCCCACGACGAGGACTCACCGTTGGCTCACCATTCATTCACCGGCTCCGCCGCGCTCGGTTGCAAAGGGTGCTACGATGAAGGCGCCCTAGAAAACGCCACATCGTGGAGGCAGTAACGGTGGCTGCTTCGCCGTCGGATTTCGGGTCCACAATCCGCCGTCTTCGCCATGGCGCTGGACTGAGCCAGGAAGAGCTGGCCGAGCATGCGGGGGTAAGTGCGCGGGCGGTCAGCGATATGGAGCGCGGGCTGCGTAAGCGTCCGCGGCCGGAAACGTTGCGTCTGCTGGCGGATGCGCTTGGGCTTTCCAATGACGAACGCGCGATGTTCTACGTGGCCGCCCACCCCGATCTCGAATCCGGCACGGATCGAACGATGGGGCGCTCGCCCACAGGGTCGAGCACCATCCTCCCGCCGCTCCGCCCTCTGGCACAACATCCAGATGAGCTCATTGGACGCGAGGAGGATCTCGCAACCATCAAGTCGTTGTTCCTCGACCAGCAGGTCCGGCTCATTACCTTGACCGGCCCCGGCGGCGTCGGCAAAACGCGCCTTGCGCTGGAAGCCGCGCGGCGCCTCGCCCCGTGGTTTTCCGAGGGAGTGGAGTTCATCGACCTCTCCGCGGTGCGGGCGGCCGATCAGGTCGCTGGCGCCATCGCCCGTGCCCTCGGTATCCGCGAATACGGGAACCGCCCAGTCAGCGACCTGCTGCTGGAGGCGCTGGGCGATACCCAGCGGTTGCTGGTGCTCGACAACTTCGAGCAGGTCATCGATGCGGCCTCGGTCGTTGGCGAGTTGGTGACCGCCGCCCCACGGCTACAGATCCTCATCACCTCGCGAGAAACGCTGCGCATTCGGGACGAGCTGGAAATCCCCATTCGTCCCTTCGCACTGCCTGAGCAGCCGATGCTCGGTGATATCGAGACCCACCGCGCCAATCCCGCCGTCGCGCTCTTCGTCGCGACCGCGCAAACCGTTCGCCCCGGGTTCACGCTCTCCGCTGAAAACGTTCCTACCGTCATCGAGATCTGTCGCCGGCTCGACGGTTTGCCGCTGGCCATCGAGCTAGCGGCTGCCCGGTTGAAGCATTTTCCCCTGGAACTGCTGCTCTCCCGCTTACAGCAACGGCTGCCGCTGCTCAGCGGCGGTCCGCGCGATGCGCCCATGCGGCATCAGACCCTGCGGGACACGATTGCCTGGAGTTATGACCTGCTCGCGCCAGTGGAACAACAGCTCTTCCGGTCCCTCGGTGTCTTTGCCGCCGGCGCAACGTTCGAGGCCATCGAAGCCGTCGCACCATCCACCAATATGTCCGATGCGTTGTTCGACGTCATGACCGGACTCGGCTCACTGGTGGACAAGAGTCTGGTCGTCGAACGTGAAGAAGCCGGCGGGACCCCCCGCTTCGTCCTGCTCGATACGATCCGCGAGTTCGCGCTGCAAACGTTGCGCGAGACGAACGAGCTCGATCAGGCACGCGCCGCCCATGCGCACTGGCATGTTGTCCTTGTCGAGAACCAAATCGCCTCGATCGACACGGAGTCCACCAGCATCATGCTCGACCGGTTGCGGAACGAGCATGACAACATTCTCGAGGCGCTTGCCTGGTCGGTTCGATCGGGACAAGCAGAACTGGCGGTGCGCCTATCTGGCGCCCTCTGGTTTTACTGGTATATCCAGGGACTCTGGAGCACAGGAATCCTTTGGATCAAGACGGCGCTTGCGCTCGACGGGCCGGTGCCGGTCCTGCCCTGGGCCGTGGCATGGAACGCCCTGGGATTCCTGGCGCACTATCAGGGTGATCGGACAGCCTCCGCCCAAGCCCTCGAACGCGGGCTGGAGTTCGCTCGTGCAGCAGACAATGCCAGGGAAATTGGAACGTCCCTGGTGTTTCAGGGTATTGCCGCTGAGGACACCGGCGATTTCGAGACTGCCGAGCGCCTCCTCCACGAAGCGCAATCGTACGGACGGAAAGCAGGATATCAAGCGTTGCTCGGCCTGGCCGAAATGCATCTCGGGGTCGTTTGGTTCGGGCGCAACGAACTCAACCGCGCGGTCGCGTGTTTCGTTGGGCTGCTCGAAAACCACGATCGATTGCGGCTGACCACGATGCAATATCAGACCCTCCAGCATCTTGGAGAAGTGTATTGCTGGCAACGCGCCCTCCCCGCCGCGGCCGAAGCGTTCGAGCACGCGATGGCCCTTCAGAAACAATTCCGAATTCCCGATGCCGGTGACTTCAGCTCGATGGACATTGCCGCCCTCGCGGCGGCCCTCGATTTGTACCCCCAAGCCGCGCGTCTCCTTGGCTGGTCCGAACAAAAGCGACTCGAGCTCGGCGCGCCCCCACCGGTCGTCCCGGAAAAGTGGCTCTACGACGAGGCAAACGAACGAGCCCGCGCACACCTCGG
>DASTFJ010000181.1:0-6391 GCA_035708745.1 Thermomicrobiales bacterium
ATTCGAGGTTGCGACGCCCTGACCGGTATACCCACGGGCGGTGGCGACATTCTCCTTGCGGTCGTACCCGAAGGTCGGCATGAAATCGCGCGGCCAGCCCAGCGGTCCGCCCCAGGTGTGGGTGAATTTCACATCCTTCAACACCGGAAACCAGGTGCGCACATTCTGCTGCAGCATCTTGTGCGTCTCTGCATGGCGGTCGTAAGAGTCCTTGATCTTCGAACGCAGGTGATAGGGCGCGCCGCGACCACCAAAGAGAATGCGGCCGTCGATGGTTTTAGACAGATAATCGACCGTGTACCGACAGGAATCGACCAGCTCGCGGTTTTGCCAGCCGATCGTCTCCCATTCCCGCTCGGACAACGGCTCGGTGAGGGTGATGAGCGAATAGACCGGCATGAGCTGGCGTCCTACACCCTTCAGCCCGCTCATGTACGACTCGCCGCACAGCACCACGGTACCGGCACGCACATGCCCATGCTCGGTGTGCAGCGCCGGATAGGCGCCACCGGAAAATGAAGTGACGTCGCTCTGCTCGTAGATCGTGGCTCCGCGCTTTTCGACCGCGCGCGCCAACCCGCGCACCAGCTTGCCGGGATGGATGACGGCGTTTTCTTTCAGGAAGATGGCGCCCATCGAGCCGGCGATGCGGATACGCTCGTCGAGCTGCTTTTTGTCGAGGAGTTGGAATTCGTCTTCGAATCCGAGGTGGGACATCGTTTTGGCAACCGCATGCACCGAGGGGAGTTGGGCCGTGCCCCGCGCGGTCATGAGCGCGCCGCTTTTCTGCCAGTCGATATCGATTCCCTGCTCCCCGGTGACCTTGCCGACCTCATCGACCGCGCCGGTCATGGCCCGGTGGGTGGCGATCGCCTGCGCTTTGCCGTATTTCTGCTCGATCCGTCCGAGTGAGGTGGGGAACCCGGAGGTACACCAACCCCCGTTACGACCCGACGCGCCAAAGCCGGCAATCTCTCGCTCGAGGATAGCGATCTTGAGATCGGGATTGCGATCGAGCAGATACCAGGCCGTCCAGAGCCCGGAAAACCCGGCGCCGAGGATGGCGATATCGGCGTCGATGGTGCCGTTCAGCCGGGGCCGCGGCGTCAAATCGTCGCCACAGGTTTCCAGCCAGTAGCTGTAGGATGCGTAGTTCTTCATCGTCCCTTCCCCATTCCCCGGTCGATCGTCCCGCGATGATGGAGATTCTATACGGGCAACGAAAAAGCGGACGGCGTACGCGCCGTCCGCTTGCAGGTTCGGTCAAGAACAGGCGCTATCCTCGCGGCTCGCGCCGTCGCAAGCTAAATGCTCCAGCTAGGGCAAAGAGCGCAGCCGCGGCAATTGCCAGCGCGAAGAGGCTGGTGTTTCCGCCGAACGTCGTCCCCACGCCGGAGGTGCCGATATAGGTCACCGACGAGGTGCCGCCAACCGCCGGGCTGGCAGCTGCGGTTGGGGACGCCGTCGCCTCGACGGGGGCTGTCGTCTCATCGCCAGCCGCCGTCTGCGGGATTTCGCCGCAGGCAACGTAGGTACCGATCTCATCGGCCGAGAGATGGATGTTGATGGCGTACGGGCCGGCCGTCTGCAAATCAGCAAGCGGCACGTCGATAACGGTCACGCTTTCGCCTCTGGCGTTCACATCGGTGAGCGGATAGACCACATCGCCGAGCTCGGTGCAGGTGCCGGAATGGATATGCGCCGGATGGCCGCCGGTCGCCCCAACGACCAGGATATCGACCGTAGTGGTGCCGTCACCGTTGTCGGTGAGACTGGCATCGCCGGATACGCCGGAATCGTTCAACTCAGCAATGGGGACGACCACCTCGTCCTGCGCCATGGAGCGCGCCGCGGGAAACGACGCGAGTGCCAGCAAGGCAAATGCAAAAGCGGCGACAATCGAAAATCGCCCGAACGTCCGTCTCTCCATGAATATCCACCTCCAACGGGTCGGATTCTGGTCGCGGGCTACCGCGTTTCAACGGGATACTCCCCGAAGGCCTGTGCCTATGGGACACGTTCCAGCCTAGCGGGTGTCGTTTATTCGCGCAAGATCGAAAAATGCTGGGAACCGAGGCTCGGAGCCCTGAGACGCGATCGTAGACGCCGGCCCTGTGCCGGCGAAGACCAAGCGTCCAGTGCTGTCTGCTGTTCGCAGTTCACTGTTTGCTGTCTGCCCGTAAGCGTCGCAGGGCCCAGGGCTCAGGACTCAGGACCGATTCCTCGCTACGTCGTATTGCGTAGGGCATGCGTAGGTCCGCGAATACGTCATCCTGCCGATAGCGGCGGTGCTGGGCCGGTGGCATGATGTGAGTGTGGCAAGTACGAGGGGCCACGGACCGGGCTGAGGCGGGTAATGGAAAACCGTCACGGCCCGGGAGAAGTAAGTGGAATCGATCTGGGAATGAAGAGCCCGAGCCGGGGCAAACATGCGGCATCAGACGTTGGTTGCGATCTGGGTTAGTGCGGAGCGAGCGACCGGTAATGGACAACGGCGCCCTCCGCTCGGAAGCAACCAGGTGACCGATACGGTCACATCGACGTAGTCGTCTGATCTTCGATAAGCGAATTCCGGCACATCACCTGCCGTATGGTCGAGCGTCTCGTGCCAAAGACCCGACCAACTCAATACTTCCTCTGTTGAATCCTCTCCACCCCAATTCCGGAGAGGATTCGGCGTTTCCAGGGCGGCTCGCCGCTCGTCCCTTCGGTACACTCCCTGCGGAGGCATGACCGATGGACGAGCGCGACGAGATTCTCGAGATCATCTGGCCGGAAACGGGCTTGCACACCAAAGCGGTGGCCCCGAAACGGGAGAAGGACCAGCTCGGCGATAGCGACGACGTCGAGCTGTCGATCGATTTCCTGACACTTTCCCTGTCGCCGCTGGAGCTGATCCAGCTCGCGTCGTTTCTGCGCATGACGATCGATGGACTGCTCGACCGTCACCCAGGCTACCAACGCGCGGTGGTCAACGCCTTCGACATCAAGGATTAGCTTCTCGCAGGACACGCGCGAACGGGCGGAATGCAGAACCTCCGTGTCCTGATTCGAACGCCGTCCGCATAACAGCAGGACAGGGACGTCCTAGACTACGCCCGGAGACGGTCGATCCGCGGCACTTACAGAGAAACCGTCCGGTTGGTTTCGATCGACTCGCGAGCGGTGAGGGCGGTATCCAACGCAAGCCGGGCATCCGCCGGAGTAGCACGTGTGGCCGGTTGACCCGAGCGAATGCATTCCACAAAGTATTCGATCTCTGCGAGATACGGATCCTGCTGCTCGACATCGAGCGTTTTCGGATCGCCTTGGTTCGGGAAGAGCGACAGCTCGTTCGTGCCACCGGCCTCTTCGACGCTGCGTCCACCCGCCCGGAAGTCGTATTCGACGAATCCCTCCGAACCGAGCACCTGCAGCGTGGAGGTGAACGGGTAGGACTCCGGCATCATCATGCCGCCGTCGATCACCGCCGACGCCGTGCCGTAGTCGATCAGCATCTGGACCTGGTCCCAGCCATTGGAGCGCGGATTGCGGATACCGGTCGCGGTGACCGCCAGCGGCGTGCCGAACACCCAGTTCAGCGCATCGATATCGTGGATCATCATGTCGATCACCGCGCCGCCGGTGAGGTCGGAACGGGCAAAGAGCGCCGACCAGGCCGGGAACGGCTGCCGCCGGTAGGCCAACCCACTGCGCAGTTCGCCGATCGTGCCGTCGCTCGCCAGCTTTTGCAGCTCGACGTACTCCGGCCAGAAGCGCAACACATGCGCCATCATGAAGACCTGATCCGACGCCTCGCCAGCCGCCACGAGAGCTGCCGCATCCGCGTCGGTCAACGCGATCGGCTTTTCCAGCAGCACATGTTTCCCGGCCGCCAGCGCCGCCTCGGTCACCGGCCGGTGTTCCGGTGTCGGCAGGCAATTGTCGATGGCGTCGATGGAGTCATCTTGCAGAATGCGGTCGATGTTGTCGATGTAGATCGTCCCCAGATCCTGCGCTAGCGGCCCTGCCCGTTTGTCGCTATGTGCATAGATGGCAGCAATTTTCACGCCGTCTACGCGTTGGAACGCGCGGGCATGCGTCCCGCCCATAAAACCCGCACCGAGAATTGCGACTTTCATTGTTTCTATCCCCGCCGCTCTCCCGGTCATCAACGACCGGGTTACGAGATTTCCCGACCCTAAACGGCCGGGCTAGAAGAAGCGAAGGCTCTCCGAGCCGGAAATACGGCCGCATGAGCGGCCGACCTGGAGTCAGCTCCCCCCAAATTGTCATTCTGACGAAGGAAGAATCTCTCGTTTCCTCGCAACCCGATCGTGCCTGAGGTTGCTGTTCGCCGGTGCTGCCGGACATTCAGGATGACCATGCAGAGCTTGCTGCGGGGCAACGAGAGGTTCCTCGACTCGGCTCGGAATGACGATGGGGTCAGACGATCGACCGCTGGAGGGTCTCGATCTCGCAAATCGTCTCCTCGATCTCAGTCCACAACACTGCGGCAACCTCCTTCGAGCTATAGCCGATCCGCACTGCCAGTCCAATCTGCGCCGCAATCTGGCGAGCCGTATCGGCGGACAGCTGCAGACATTCTCGCAGCGCGTCGGGTTCTCCCATGCCAAATCCTCTCGCGATCTTCGACGGAACGATGACGGCGTTCCGGCGGACATCAAGTCGAAGATCGAGCGGATCGACAAGTGGCCATGCTTCGGTCGCCTGGTAGATCGTCATGGAGAGATCCATCGCCCTTTGCCAGGCAACAACACCCCGGAACTCTCCTGATTCCAATCGATCGCTATCGGAATGAAACTCCATGGCCCTGCCTGAGCGCTGCCTGCTATTCGGGCACGAACGGCCGCAGGTAGTCATACGCGGACTTGGCAGCCGCCTCGACTTCGGGCAAAGGCGGCCAGGGCTCGCCAGTGAATTCGATTTCGACCGAGACCGGGCCGTCGAAGCCAACCGCATCGAGGGCAGCGAAGATTTTGCTGAAATCGACTTCTCCCGTGCCAGCCGGCGGGAAATTCCACTTGCCAGGTCCGCCGATCTGGTCCTTGGCGTGCATATGCTTCACGTACGGCGCAGCCGCTTTGATATCCTCGGTCGGATCGGTCGCGCCGTAGAAGATGACATTGCCCGGGTCGTAGTTGATGCCGATATTCGGCTTGTCGATCAGCTTGATCAGCTCGGCGGAGATAGCGCCATTCGCCACCAGACCGCCGTGCGTTTCGAGACAGATGGTGATGCCTTTCTCCGCCGCTTCGTCGCAGAGCGGGCGAATGCGAGCCAGAAACGCCTCACGCTGCTCATCAAGCGAACCGGACGACGACGCATCGTGGCCGCCGGTGCTGGTGGTCACATAGGCAATGCCGAGCTTGTGCGCGATCTCGAGCGCCTTACGGAACTCGGCGACACCGGTGTCGGAGGCCATGTCCGAATGCCCGGCAAAGCTCACGGCGGTCAGGCCATGCTTCTTCAGCAAGTCCTTTACATAGGCCAGCTCTTCGGCATCGGCGCTGCGGCGGACGTGCTCGGTCCAGCCGGGCACCGAGGTGAGCTCGATGCTGGTGAAGCCGGCTGCCGCCGCCCCGGCGAGGGCGTCTTCCAAGGTGTAGGTGTGATAGCTATTGGTGCAAAACGTGAGCCGGTCGGCCATGATCGTCTTCCTTCCTTCCAGAACGTTCGATATTACTCGCCGGCGGCGCGGGCCGTGCCCTGATCCGCAGGATCGAACCACGCCACACCCGGTTTGAAGGCCATGTACTCGGAGATCCAGCCCTCTTCCCAGACGAAGGCGACCCGCACGAAGGCGGGATCGCCGACTTCGAACGGTTCGATGGCGATCTCTTTTCCCGCGATCCAGGGATCGATATCGTCGACCACATAGGCGACGTGGGGCGAGTTCTTGAATTCCTCACTCAGCCAGCTATCCGGCTCGTAGCGGAGCCATTCGATCTTTCTGGGGTCGTCATCCGGATTGGTGACCCACACGCGGGTGGCTTCGACGAAGTTCTCGTTCGGCTGAGGCTCGAAGGCGCGCAGCCCGACATGATGAAAGGTACGGGTTCCCATGCTCTCCTCGTTAGTTCAGCGCGGATGCCGCTCAAACTTGAGCCGGGCGGCAGCCCACGTAGGGGCCACCCACCCGGCTCGAGTCACTGAGCTATCCGCCTAGCCCGCCGGAGTCGCTTCCGGCGAAGCAACGGTCACCGCCGCAAACTCGGCAGAAAGCTCGAAGCCGGACGCGTCGGCCGCGACCTGCTCGGCATCGAAAGCGTTGGCACCGTCGACATAGTCGTTGAAGATGACGTTGGAGGCATCGACCGCATCGGCGCCGCTGGCCTTGGCGCTGTCGTCGAAGAAGGTCTGCCACCCATCGAGACTCGCCCAGCCCCAC
>DASTFJ010000182.1:0-3808 GCA_035708745.1 Thermomicrobiales bacterium
GGGAGAGGGGCCGGGCGTGAGGCGATACCTCCCCACAGCCAAGCCCTCAAAGCTCCACGCCAACCCCAATTCCACCAATTTCCCAACCCACCGACGGAATCCGCCTCCCGCCACCGACTACATTGGTGAGGAGCAACGCGGGTTGTGATCGCACTGCGGGAACGGGAGACACGAACGAGCGGTGGAGTGGTGAGCGGAGCGGCCTTGTCCGACCCGGCGACATTCGACGCCTTCTATACCGAGGCGTTGCCGGTGGTCTATGGCTACTTTCTGCGCCGCACCGGCGGGTCGCCGGCGCTGGCCGAAGATCTCACCCAGGAAACCTTCCTGGCCGCCGTTCGGCAGATCGGCAAAGGCACGCGGGTGGACGCACCCATGCCCTGGCTGATCGGCATCGCCCGCCACCGTCTGGTCGATCACTACCGGATCACCGCCGCCCAAGAGCGGCGCTACCGTCCGATCGATAGCGACATCACCGAGCTCGCGGATGACCGCGACGACTTCGCGGTCGTGCTCGATCGGCAGCAAGCGATCGCGGCGCTCGATGCCCTGCCGGCATCCCAGCGGTTGGCGATCGGCCTGCGCTACCTCGATGGCTTGTCCGTGCCGGAGATCGCTCGAGCGGTCGACAAATCGGTGCACGCCGTCGAATCGCTCCTCGCGCGCGGCCGCGTCACCGTCAAACAGCATTATTTGGAGCACGGTCATGAGTGAGCGAGATCCGTTGCATAACCTGAGGGATCTCATCGACGAGCCAGTTGCGCCGCGGGAAGCCTTCGCGGACGAGCTGCGGTCGCGCCTCATGCGTGAACTGTCCGCGAGCAACGCCTCGCGAGAGGAGCATCCCCAACCAATGGACACAGTCATTGCCCCACGCCCACCGCTGGCGTTTCCCATCGAGTCCCCCCGGCGCATCCGGCCGCTGGTCATTCTGGAGCTGGCCGCCGCGGCGATCATCATCCTCGGTCTGGCTGCGACGCTGGGTCGCGGCTGGTTCGCCAACGATCCCGAGGAGCCTACGTCCGTTCCGGCCGCGGCGCTGCAAGGCGACGAAACGCCCACGCCCGCCTCGCAAGCTGAGCAGACGCCAGTCGGCGCCATTCCAACCATGGCGCCCGAAGAAGCGCAGCTCCCAACATCGGAGATCGGCGCGATGATTCCGACCGAGTCGCCTGACGGCTCCATGCAACCCACCGTCGTTCCGCAAGGGAACTTCCCCGGCACGGTCTGGACGCTTCCGGGAACCGATGGCGATCAAGTCGACATTGGCGGTCTGCTGGTGGACGATGACACGGTCTATCGGTTGATGGCGACGTCCAGCTTCGTCGGTATTCAGGCCGTCGATGCCGAAAGTGGCTCGATCGAATGGCAGCAAGCCTATCGCTGGGCTGGCAACCTCCTGACCATCGAAGATGACACGCTCTACTTCGATGGCAGCGGCAATACGCTGACAGCGGTGGATGCGCAAACTGGTACGCAGCGCTGGCAGGCGAACATTCCCGGCAACCTGCGAGCATTCACGGACGAAGACGACCGGATCTTCGTACTGCTCGACAACGACATGGTGGCCGCGTTGGACGAACTGACCGGCGAGCAGCTCTGGGCTTCCCAGGGATCGCTTCCGCCGAATGCCAGTGGCGGTTCCGCTAGCGAGCAAGCAGGCGCCTCGATCGCTGTCGAAGGCAAAACGGTTGCAGTCATCTCCACCTCTGGAGTGCTTTCCGGTTTCGATGTCCAGACGGGCGAAGAGCTTTGGTCCTATGAGGGCTACGAAGCGGCCACCTCGTCGATCCAGACCGAAGATGATCGGTTCGTCGTGATCGATGCGGCTGGAATCTGGGTCGACGGTCAGGAAGTGGAATTTGTCGGAACACCCAGTGCCGGCGCTCCATCCAACCAAGCTGGTGGTTTGGCCGGCTGCGCCGATCTCTTTGCTGGATCCGTGACCGGTCCAGCCACCCAGCTACCGCCGACCCCCGCAGGTGGGGTGATGGCCGACCGTTTCCGCGTGCAGGCGATCGATCCGGCCACCGGCGATATTCTCTGGGAGCGGCAGACGGAACCCGGTATCGGAATTGCCTGGAATCAGGCACCCTACAGTGCGGCAGCAGGTTCGATCTGCGCAATCGACGTCAAGAATGGGGATGTGGTTTCGCCTACGGGCAGCGATGACGAAAGTTCGGGCGACAACGTCGTCATCGGCAGCATCAGCGACGGCGTTTTCTACACGGGCATCTTCGACGACGACATGCAGGCGATCGGTTCAGTCCTTGGCAGTGTGGCGCAAGCGCCCGGTTCCGAAGTGATCTTTGCGATTGCCGAGGACGGATCCGTTTTCCTGCAACAGGCGGATGGCACGCTGGTCCGGGTCGATACTGATCACGTCGATAACAACGACGATCATGATGAAGATCACGACTCCGATTCGGACGAGACACCCACAACCGAGTTCGACGACGACTAACTCTCCTCCTTCCTTCTTCCCAAAGCGCCCGGCGGCCCAGCCCCGCCGGGCGCTATCCGTCGTCCTGAGCACACCGTCATCCCGACCGCCCCATCGTCATCCCGACCGAAGTGGAGGGACCTCTCGTTCCCCCGCAACCCCGTCTCCATTCCGAGTCCGATTCGGTACAGTCCTGCGCACAACGGCGACCTCGCACCAGCAGAAAATGACACGGGACCACGATGCACACCTTGATCGGCCCGGACGGGCATCCCTACCCATCGGAAACACCAGGAACGCTGGGCGGCTACAAGCCGAGCAAGATCTATGGCCGGCTGGATTGCCCATCGGCATTGCGCGCCATAGCGAAGGGTGGATACGTGAAACACCGCGTCTTCTTCGCCGACGAGGCGACCGCAATTGCAGCGGGCTACCGTCCGTGCGCCCGGTGCCTTCCGGAGCAATACAAAGCATGGAAAGCGCGGCAGAAGTGAACTGGGCGCGTAACACTTCGACCCCGAACTCCGTTTCCTTCACAATCCCTGAGATTCAGGGTTGGCGCAGAACGAGGGAGTTGGGCCGAGACATGTCCGGCGAGCGCACCCCAACCGAGCTCACCAACGAGCAGCTGGCCGTCCGTGCCCAGCACGATCCGGCCGCGTTCGCTCCGCTCTACCGGCGCTATATCACCCCCATCTATGCCTTCTGTTTTCAGCGGCTCGGCGCCCGCGAGCTGGCCGAAGACGCCACCAGCCAGACCTTCCTCAAAGCCCTCGCGGCATTATCGGGATACAGAGATGGACCGGAAAACCTGGGCGAGCTGAGCGAGGCCGGCAACGCGCCTGTGTTCGACGGTGGGTGGATGTTCCGAGTGTTCGGATTGAAGTCCGGTGCGGAGGTCATCCAGGCAATCGATGCACGTGCCGGCGATGTTCTCTGAGAACAGGAGATCGATTCCGGCGGACGCTACATGGTCGCGTCTGGTGGCTTGCTCCTGGTAACCGGGACGCGAAGCGATCAGAACGCGCACCTCGTTGCACTCGATGTCGTTACCGGGCAGCAAGTCTGAACCGCCAATCTCAGCGATGCCCCGTCGGCGATGACGGTGGCGGGAACCCGGGTGCTGGTGCGCAGACATACTGGCAGGCTGGACGCGATCGACATCGTCTCCGGCCCACTATTCCAGTTCGTACAACTGAGCGATTCGCCGGAACCAGGGGGACCCACCATTCTGATCGATGGGTATATCCTGCCCATTCCGTCCGAATATGCAGAAGGGGTAACCGGAACGGTCGTTGTGTTGAACAGCGGCGTAGAGGATGTCCTGAACGACGGTTTCGTGTGGCGAGAAGTCTATGAAAACCG
>DASTFJ010000183.1:0-3121 GCA_035708745.1 Thermomicrobiales bacterium
TATGTGATGCGCACGGTGCGCTGCGCCGATTGCGCGAACCAGCAGGAGCAGCTCGCCACGATGTCGATCGATCCGGTCGATCTGGGTGCGGCGCCGGTCATCTCCAACGGCACCATCGCGCCCGCGGCGATTCTTCCCGAGTACGGTTCGGAGGCCGTCGTCTCCGCATCGGTCAGCACCGATGGACAGGTGCTCGGGGTGGGATTCGCGGCGCTGCTGGGCAGCGAGCTCGATGTCAACCTGGGGAACGCCGTCGTGCTGCTGGATGACGGAACGAACGGCGACACCGCGGCCGGAGACGCGACCTACACCGCCGGCGCCATCGTGCACGCGCCGGTTGTCATCCGAGATCCCGACACCGGGCCGCGCACCGTCCGCGTCGCGGCCGAAATCGAAGATGGCAACGGTTTGCGCCATGCGAGCGCGGTCGAAATCGGCACATTGACGGTGGATGCCGCCGTGGCTGGCAGATGAGCGACCAGCATCGCGAACGGTACTCGTAACCCCACACGGAGCGGGGAGAGCGAGTACCATCCACGTATCATCGATGTGTAAGCGAGGCAGCCCGGATCGGTTTTCCAGGCTGCCTCGCTTGCACAGGCGCAATTCCGGGCGCCTGCGCGCAAGATTGGCTGATGGTGAGCGCCAGACTTGCAACGGAAAGCAACACTGGGGCTCGCACGTTCGTGTCTGTCCAGCAACGATTGTCGTATACTGTATACAGACAATCCGCGTAGCTCGGCAGATCAACTGGAGGCGGCGTGAGCACGCACCGATCGACCACGTCGGTGACGACACCGGTGAACACCAATACCCTCTCCCAGCAGGTCTACGCGCACCTCCGTGCCGGGATTCTCGATAACACCTATCCTCCCGGTTCCTCGCTGCCCGAAGAAGCGATGGCCGCCAAGCTCAGCGTCAGCCGGGTGCCGATTCGCGAGGCGTTGCGCCGGCTGTCGGCCGAGGGACTCATCACGGTCGTTCCCCGGCAGGGCGCCACGGTCACCGAGCTGACCACGAAACAGTTCCTGGATGCATATCAGGTGCGTGAAGCGCTGGAAGTGCTGGCGGTGCGACTGGCGGTGCCGAAACTCACCTCAGACGACCTGGAACGGCTCGATTCCATACACCAGGCATTGCAATCGGCGGCCGAGGCCGACAACGCCACTGCGTTTTTTGCAGCGAATGCCGACTTCCATGGCTTCCTGGTCGACAAGGCCAATAACGGCGATCTGAAATCGATCTACGCAAGTCTCATCGATCGCATGCG
This sequence comes from Thermomicrobiales bacterium, assembly GCA_035708745.1. Classification (GTDB taxonomy): domain Bacteria; phylum Chloroflexota; class Chloroflexia; order Thermomicrobiales; family UBA6265; genus JAMLHN01. The sequence goes on from DASTFJ010000183.1 coordinate 1,271, forward strand.
CCGCTATCGCAACCCCTCGCTCGATCTGCGCGGCGGCATGGCCGAATCGATCGACGAGCACGCCGCCATCCTTGCCGCCATCCACGAGGGAAACGCAGAGGAGGCGGCTCGACTGATCGCTGAGCACATCCATGTTCCCCAGGGAATTCTCAAAGAAGCATCGGCAAAGAACGAGGAAGAGGCACCCGCGTGAGTCATCCGAAATTCGGCGTGAACCTGAACAACCGCGAGCCGCTCATCGCTCCGGGCTATGGATTGCAGGATCTGCTCGACCTGTCGGTGGTCGTCGAAGAAAACGGGTTCGATTCGGTCTGGGTGGGGGATTCGCTCTTTTCCAAACCGCGCTGGGAGCCGATCAACATCCTCTCCGCGATTTCGCAGCGGACGAAGGCGGTCAAGCTCGGTACGGCCTGCATGGTTTCCGGCACGCGCGATCCGCTCTATCTGGCGCTGGAATGGGCGACGCTCGATGCGCTGTCCAATGGACGAACCATTCTCGGTACGGGGATGGGCAATCCGGAAGAAGGCGTGCGGCGGGAGTACGAGGCGGTCCGGCTCGAATTCGAGAAGCGCGCCGCCATTTTCGAGGAAGGGCTCGATACGCTGCGCCAGCTCTGGACCACCGGCAAGGTGGATCTCGACGGCCAGTTCTATCACTACGACAACATTTCCTTCTATTCCGGCACCGAGATGAAACCGCTCGGTCCGGTGCAGACGCCTCCGCCCATCTGGGTGGTGAGCAATCCGCGGCTGACAGTCGGCAACAAAGCAGAAGCCAAGACCGAGAAGGTCATCAGCAAGGCTGCCCGCCGTATCGCCAGATATGGTGACGGCTGGATGACCTGCTGCCGCGCGCGGCATCCAGAAGAGTTCGCCGCTCAGCTCGCGCAGGTGAACGATGCCATCGAAGAAGCGGGCCGCGATCGCTCCGAATTCGTAATGTCCTACCAGGTCACCATGAACATCGCCGACACCCGGGACGAGGCGCACGCCGGCATCAATTCCTATATCAGCCAGTACTACCCGGAGCTGAGCAAGGCGATGGACCTGCTCGAATGGGGCCCGATCGGTACGCCGGATGACGTGATCGAGTGGATCAAAACGTTCCAGGATGCGGGTGTCGATTACTTCATCTGCCGCTTCGGCAGTCTCGATCAATTCGGGCAGGTGGAGCGGTTTGCGAAAGAGGTGTTGCCGGCCTTCGGAAAGTAACTAGCAACTGGCAACTGGTGACGAACGCCGGAGGCGGATAGTGACCAACCAGGACGACACGATTCGCGATTTCACCGATTTGCGCGTTTGGCAAAAGGGAATGGAACTGACAACGGCGATTTATGCAGCTACCAGACGCTTTCCTCAAGACGAGCGGTTTGGGCTGACGTCGCAACTGCGTCGATGTGCAGTGTCGGTCCCATCCAACATCGCCGAGGGCCACAGCCGGAACCAACACGGTGAGTTTCTGAGATTTCTCTTGATAGCGCGCGGTTCCCTGGGAGAGATGAAAACCCAGCTTTGGATCGCGAATTCGGAAGGAATGATTGACGACGTCGCAATGCAGAGGCTCATCCGGGAGGCGGACAGTTTGATGAGACAAATCTCCGCTTTGCATTCTGCACTGGAGAACCGTGGCAAGAAACCACCGAAACCCATGAACGACTAACCGTCACCAGTTACCAGTTGCTCGTTACTAGTTACAGAAAGGAACACACGCAATGGCTGAGCTGGACAAGGGACTGCGGCAAGACGCGGAGCTCATCGTCGGACTATGTATGTCCGTCGAAGCGGGTGACACCGTCACCATCATCACCGACAACGATCACATCATAGAGGCCGATGCGCTGGCACAGATCG
>DASTFJ010000184.1:0-5855 GCA_035708745.1 Thermomicrobiales bacterium
GGGTGGTGCATGTCTCCACGCATGTGGCGCTGACCGAGGCAATTGCACGCGTGAAGAAACAGCGGATCATGGATGTCATCCAGATCGCCTGGGACGCCTGCCGCGCGCTCGGTATTCAAAACCCGCGCATCGCGGTGGCCGGGTTGAATCCGCATGCCAGCGAAGGCGGGCTCTTCGGAAACGAGGAAGCGACCGAGATCGAGCCGGCGATCGCCGAGATGCGCGCTCGCGGAATGGACATCTCCGATCCGCAGCCCCCCGACACGGTCTTCCTGCGCGCGACCAAGGGCGCCTATGACATCGTCGTGGCGATGTATCACGATCAGGGGCACATCCCGATGAAGCTTTTGGCGTTCGATTCGGGCGTCAATGTCAGTCTCGGGTTGCCGGTGATCCGCACCTCAGTCGATCACGGCACCGCATTCGATATTGCCGGCAAAGGCATTGCCCGGGAAGAGAGCATGCTGGCCGCGATCGATGTGGCCGTGCAGATGGTGAACGCAAGGAGCTGAATGCGCGCATGACCGCACCACGGGCGATCGTCGTCGCAGACGATCTGACCGGCGCCGCCGACGCAGGCGCCCCCTTTGCCGCCGCTGGATTCGCGACGGCGGTTCCATTGCGCTCCGCTCCGCCGGATGCCGAAGTGATTGCGCTTTCGAACGACACTCGAGACGCTTCGGGCGACCGCATCGAGGAGCTTTTCCGCCAATCGATGGATCGCGTGCCGCCGGCCGATCCATCGACCCTCTGGTACGCCAAGGTCGATTCGGTTTTTCGCGGCTTTCCCGGCCCGCAAGTCGCCTTTCTGCTGCGTCAGACGAGCCGCCGTGCGGTCGTCATTGCGCCAGCGTTGCCCGATCAGCGGCGTGCAACGGTCGACGGCAATGTCTATGTCGATGACGTGTTGCTGACCGAATCGAATTTGGGCGCCGGTCATGCCAGCGCGTCGGTCATCTCCTTGCTGGGATTGCCAGAAGATCTCGGCCACTCGATCGACCTCGATACTGTGCGCTCCGGCGCAGACGCCTTGCGTCACGCGATCGACCATGTGGTCCGCCCAATCGTTGTGGTCGACGCGGAAACGAATGCGGATCTGGCGATCCTTGCCGGCGCGGTCGCCGGCGACAGCACGCATTTGCTGGCCGGTTCGGCCGGCTTTGCGAAGCAGCTCGCCGTCCAGCTCGGTGAGCGAGCGGGCAAGCCGCACCGCGCCGGCGTCACGACTCCGGTGCGCTCGGTGTTGACGGTCGCCGGGAGCCGCCATGCAACCTCGGCTCGCCAGGGAGCAGCGCTGGCGGCTACGGGTATCGAAACCTTGCACGTCAGCTTCGAGCACGGACATCTCACGCCGCAGGCAACCGAGCGCACCATCGAGCGGCTGCAAACCGAGTTCGAATTGGGCCGCTCTGTAACGCTGACCACCTGCGAGACACCGCGCTCGCTCATGCCCGGACACGAGATCGCCCGTGCGCTGGCGGCGCTGGCGACCGATCCCCGCGTGCGCGATCGCTACGATGCCATGATCCTGACCGGGGGCGATGTAGCGGCGGCTGTTTGCAGCAAGCTCGACGCCGTCGCGATCCGGCTCGGCGGCGAGGTCTTGCCAGCCATCCCCTGGGGCACGCTCGAGGGGGGCATGCGACCGGGACTTCCCGTGGTCACCAAAGCCGGAAGCTTCGGTGACGATTTGGCGATGATGGACGCGGTCGCGTTTCTGACTCAGATCACGAACTGACCGTCGACCAGCAACGGCTGGCCGTCGACCTCGATGCGACCACCCTGGCGCAGGTCGCAGATCATGTCCCAATGAATAGCGGATGTATTCGTGCTGCCGGTTTCAGGATAGCCGGCGCCGAGGGCCATGTGCGCCGTTCCGCCGATCTTTTCATCGAGCAGGATCTGTCCGGTGAATTTGGTGATGCCGAAGTTGGTGCCGACCGCAATCTCGCCGAGACGTCGCGCGCCCTCGTCGCTGTCGAGGTTTTCGAGCAGGAACGCCTCGTTCTTGGCGGCGCTGGCGTCGACCACCATTCCCGCTTCGAACTTGAGCCGGATATCGTCGATCTCGCGGCCCTGCGTCACCACCGGGAAGGAAAAACGCACCTCGCCTTCCGCGGAGTTTTCCACCGGCCCGGTAAAGACCTCGCCCGAGGGAAAGTTGCGCTTTCCATCGGAATTGATCCATGTGCGTCCGGCGATCGAGCAACGAAAGTCGGTTCCGGGCGCGATCAGGCGCAGCTCTTTGCGGGGCTCGAGCCAATCGACGATGCCGGCCTGGAAATCGCGCATCGCCATCCAGGCGGCCACCGGATCCGGCTCGTTCAGCTTGCAGGCGTCCATGATGAAGGTGGTGTAGTCACCGGTGCTCATCTCGGCGTCTTGCGCGTAGGCGTCAGTCGGAAAGAGCGTCAGACTCCATTTGTATGTGCCGGCGCCGGCCCGTTGCATCCCGATCTTGCGCAGCTCGCTGCGGGCCTTGGTGTATGCCGCGCTTCGGGTCGGGTCGACTCCGGAAGCATTGCGGGTATTGGTTTCGGCCATCACCCGGATCGAGCAATCGGCCTCCGTCCGGTCGAATCGTTCGAACGGCGTGATGAAGCCGAGCTGATCGTCGTTCCCGTCGCGGATGAGGGTCGCGCTCAGTCCACTGAAATCGGGTGACAGCACGGGACAACCGCCTCGTTCCACGACCTTTGTGTAGATCGCGCGCAGCAATGGCTCAGCCGCAACCCCACCGCTAATGGCGACGGTTTCACCCGGTTGCACATCGACGCAATAGCCGGTCAACACCGCGGCCCATTTTTCGATTCGCGGATCGGTCATCATCGTTCCTCACATCGGCTCGTACGAGGCGCCCTGGGCCCCGACTATACTTTCGCCGCTCGATTATCGGAGCAAGAGGAGCACCATGACCGCATTGGATCACACCGACCGCACCATCGACGTCGAAACCAAACGGGACAATCCCAATCTCATTCTGCGCATCATCTGGTTCGTGCTGGTCGGGTGGTGGCTTGGTTTCTGGGCCATCGTCGCCGCCTATGTTTGTCTGGTGCTGATCGTCCCCTCGCCGATCGGCATCGCGATTCTGAACCGGTTGCCGCGCATCTTCACCCTGCGCGCTCCAGTCCGGACCGTGACCGTCCACGACGAGAGCGGCCACATTTCCGTCGAGCAGGGGAACGTCGACCAGCGCTCCTGGCTGATCCGCCTGCCGTGGCTGATCCTGATCGGCTGGTGGGCCGGGCTGTTGTGGCTGATGGGCGCGTACTTGACCACCATTCTGACCGCCGGTTTTGGTTTGCCGATTTCCTTCTGGATGTTCGGCCGCGCCGCCAGGGTGATCACCCTTCAGCGGGGATAGCGCGCAGCACGCAGAAAAGACAATGAGGAAGCGAGACGTTTGTGCAACGCCTCGTATCTCTGCCTGCTGTCCGCCGCGTGCTGCCTGCTAGTCCAGTCCGAACGGCGGGTACTTGTCCGTCATGAGCCAGGAATAGGCGTTGATGCGGTAGCCCCACCGGTTGACGCCGGTGATGAAATCGAAGAGTCCTTTTGGCATGCTGGCGGTGATCAGGATGCACCACCAGGCGATGAAAATGCCGACCACCATCGCGATGCCCACGAACGCGTAGACGACGACCGCCGGGATCACCAGCAACCATTTGACGAAGATCAACCAGCGGGAAAGCTCGGCAGGATAGGGCAGCTCCAGGCGCACCGGATACGGCCCCTCATCGAAGGGCGGATACTCGTCCCGCTGGAGCATCACATAGGCGTTGACATTCGCGGTCCAGCGCAAATACGTCACCACGAGCTTATGCAGGCTCTCCGGATACCGCTTGGTGAAGAGGATGGCGAACCACGCGATCCAGACGATGAAACTGACCAGGATGCCGAAAAACGACAGCACGATCAGGTGGGGAATCGCAAAAATCCACTTGACGAAGATCAACCCGCGGGAAAGCCGCGCGGGATAGTCGACCTCGAGGGAAAGCAGCGGATCGCTCGCTGGCCAGCGCTGCGGTCCTGTTGGCGACTGCACCTGCTCGAGCGCGGTCAGCGGAACCAGACCGGACCCGACCCGCGCCCCACAGTTTGGGCAAAAACGGTCGTCGCTGGAAACCGGGGCGCCGCAAACGGGGCAATGCTGCTGGTCGGTCATACCGTGTCAGGCCTCATGCGGCCGGCGTGGCGACGGGACTACCGAGGGCACCCGGAAAGACCTGGACGCCGTTGATGATCTTGTCGACCTGCACCTGGCGCAGCCGGACTGTTTCCAGATCGCCCCGGAGGACGAGCACGAAAACCACATCACCCACCCGCTGCCCGTAGGCCTGCACCAATTGCCCGCTGGCGGAGCCATCGTCGTAGGTGAAGAAGGCGACGGTCTCGCTGTCTGAAGTAGGCGTTGCCGGCAGCGGGGTCGTCTCAGTGCCTGGTTCGATCAGCACCATCGCCTGCACGATCGCGTCGCCAGCTCCCACGCCGGGAATCACCACCAGCGAGATCGCGATCTTCTTGTCCTCGCTGGCGATCGTCACATAGCCGTCGTGCTCTTCGGCCATCCAGTTGGTCGGAATCGGAATCGCAAAGCGGCCCGCGGGATCGCGATAAACCGAGTCTTCGCCGGCAGTCGGCGTCGAGACCTGGGCCAGCGCCGGAATTGGACCGGCCAGCGCGAGCAATGCCGCGGACAGCAGAACGATCCCCACCGCAACGAATCGTCGGTTCGAATTGCGCATCCTCACCCTCGCTCTCCGGCCGAGCTCCGGCCTAATCGACTTCTTTCGCGATGACCATGACCACGTCGCCTTGCTCGGTTTTGGCGCGAAATTTGCGACAGAGAACGTAGCCGTCCTGGTCGGCGACGATATCGATGCCGGGTTCATCCCAGCGGTAGAAATCATGTACCCGCGCCACTGGGGTGCCTGCCGTCACATAGCTTCCCAGGGGAGCCAGCGGTTCCGAGATTCCGGCTATCGGCGAGGTGATCCAGGTATCGATATCGATATTCTGCACCAATCGCTGCGCCTCACCCCATTTATTGGGGAGCCGAAGATCTTCGACCGGCTCGTCCAGCAAGCCATAGTGCCGCATGACGTTCAGCACGCCATGACTGGCCCAGCGTACTCCATCCAGATCGGTGGATGCGCCGAAACCGAGCTCGCTGCCGATGGTGATCTTGCCCATCTTTTCGGCTTCTTCGGTCAGCAGTCCGGTGCCCATGCCGCTGGTGTAGATCATGGTGAACGGCGTGCCAAAGAGGAAGGCGGTTTCCTTGAACTGCTGCTTGAGCGCGGGATCGTCCACCGCGTGAAACGACATGGTCGGCACGATCTGGAATCCGCGACCGCCGGAATGAATGTCGATCACCACATCGGCCCGCGAGAGCACTTCGTCGGTCAGAAAACGCGCCATGCGGAACGAGAGTGAACCACCCGCGTTGCCAGGAAAAGCACGGTTCATGTTGACGCCGTCCGCAGCGGCTTCCCGCTGATCGGCATAGAACGCGGTGACGCTGAAAACCGGAATCACGATGAGCCGGCCTGCCACGAGCGTGCTGGCATCGAAGGTGTTGATCAGATTCTTGAGCGCTACTGGGCCCTCGTATTCATCCCCGTGGGTGCCGCCGATGGCGACGATCGTCTTGCCCGGTCTGCCGGACGACGCCACGAACAGCGGCATACGGCTGCGCGCCCAATAGCCATCGGAGGTGAAGGGAACCGAGTAGGCGCGGGCTCCCTTCGATTCCCAATCGATCTTCGCAATCGGTGTGATGTCGACGAGCATGTGATCCTCTTTCGCAACGGACGAAACGTTGCGAAAGCATGGCAGATTCGCCACGCCAC
>DASTFJ010000185.1:0-27990 GCA_035708745.1 Thermomicrobiales bacterium
CGAATACCGGCGCCACTCCCCCGGCTGACGAGACGCCAGCTCTCCGTGGTCCGCGAGCTGGCCCAGGGGTACGACATCGCCACCGTGGCCGCGCACCGGGGCCGCGGCCTGAGCGCGACGTACGAGCTGGCGGAACGAATCCGCGAACGTGCGGGATTGTCAGAATGGCAGCAAATCGGCCCTTGGGCCGTGGAGCATGGGCTAGCGGATTCGAACGGACACGAGAATTCGGACGACCCATTGGAATCTCGATAGTCAAATCCGGAAAATCCGAATAGTTTCCCTCTTGTTCCTAACATCGCGTCCCTAGAAAATGGTTCGAAGACAGAACTAATGTTAACGCTCGGGTCAGCGGCTGAAATAAAGTCCAGATCCGGACCGTTTAGCAAGAACTCTTTCAATGTTGGTTTGCGCCCGGAAAGCAGATCATACGGCAGGCGGGATACAACAGCCGCGCTGCCGATTCGAAGCTGGCGCGCCGTATCGAACCGATGTCCGAAACGTGGAGCGAGCCTTCATCTTGCGAGAACGAACCGCGTCGCTTTCGATAGGAACGCACCATGACGCCTTCTCCGAAGATGAAGGGCTCCGAAACGGAACGTGAGGGATTACGCCCACTCGCCGCGGGTGCGGCTCCACCCCGCAATACATGTGTTCCCACACGAACAACAAGAAGAACGCTCTACAGTGGAAAAGGAGAGAAATGAAACTCGGGCGCGCGCTTATCTCGATGTTGATTGCGGTCATGCTACTCGGGAACCTCGCGTTCCCGATGGCTTCTCAGGCGGAATCGCCGCAAGTTGCGGCATCGACCGGCGTGCAATCGGCCGATGCCGATCAACCGCCACCTGCTCGTTCATTACCAGAGCAAGCGGGACCGGCAATCTCGACCGATTCGTTTCAGAGCACAGAGCAAACCGCGTCCGATGACGTCCAGCCCGCCTTTATTCCAGCTATCGTCCACTCATACACCAGCGACGCTGGGGGAGCATATGTAGCGATCCCAACGATCGTGGACGAGGGTGAGTGGCCATTCGTCGAGGTGAGCATTGCGAACCCAAACGTCTATTGGCTCAGTATCGATATTTGGTTTGCATCGGATGTCGAGCATCTCGAGGCAACGAATGTGTGGGCCGACCATGGTGTTATCGCTCCGGGCCAGGAAGCGACCTATAAGGTTCAGTTCAGCGACATAGCAGATTCGAGTATTCAGTTTCATGTCAATGGCACCCTGATGACCGTGCCGATCACTGGCAGCCTCGGGGGTGGTTATTTCACGGTTCTGAATTACTTGCTCACATACCTCTCCTTCGGCATTATGCCGCTGGACCGGGTGATATCGCTCAACCAGTACTCGTTCGACGAGGTTCTGGATGGATTCCTGTCAACGGTGGCGTGTTCGAGAGTGCAGGACAGCATCGATGGCGGAGGATTTCCCGGCGCTGGCATCTGGGGTATTACGCGGGATTTGTACGATTGTATTACCTCGCCCGCTGTCCTGAAAAGCGCACAGCTGATCCTCAAGCAATCTGGCCAGGTCGCTATCAGAGAGACCGTGGACAGCATTCTAACGCTCGCATCGGGACTCAGCGATGTCATCGTGATGCTCTGGCAATTCGGATCGGCGGGATGGTCCGTTTCGTCAGAGATTACCTTCGAAAGTCTTCCGAGCGATTTCAGCAAGCTGGTGATTCACCAGGTCGATGGGCAGGGAAATCCAGCTCTCGGCGGTTGTTATTCCCTGCGGAAGCTCCCCTCATCGTCTTCACCGATGCTAGGCTCGAGCTGCGACAGCAGCGACGGGTCTGCCGATGGATCGGTGACGATCTATGCGATACCAGTCGAGTCGGCGGTGCTTCGAAATACTCGCGCTGCGACGGGATATGCCTCACCAGCTGAGCGCAGTGTCGAGCTGAATCGAAACCAAACGACTGAGATCACCATAGCGTTGGAACGAGGAAGTGGAGTCACCGTTTCCGTCGTAAATGACGATGGAGAACCCGTAAAGGGCGCGTGCTTCAGCCTCTCGCCGTATACCATGGGTGACACTCACTATAGTTGCGATTACTTGGATGGTGCCGAAGATGGCCAGGTGCCGTTCGAGAACCTGGCTTCTGGAGATTACATTCTTTTGCAGACGCGGGTTCCGTTCCTGTATACGGGGTTCGACGGCCAGGTAGTGACCGTCGAACGAGAAATACCGCAGACCGTCACGGTAGTCAATTCTTATACCGCCGATGGCAGCCTCGTGATCGAGCTGAGCGGTGAAGACGACTCTCTTCCACTTGGCTCCTGCTTCGATATCTTCAACACGGATCAGTCTCCCCGGCTGTTCGTGGCGCGTCTCTGCGATGACGCCTCCGGGGTGCTCACGCTGGATCCGATCCAGTATGGATCGTACGTGCTGGTGCAGGCAACAACCCCTCATGGATACGTTGCGGCGGGCGATTTCGGATTTGCCATCGTCGGTGGCCAGCAGACAACGCTCTCGGTTCGCAATCGCCTGACAGGCAATCTCGAAATACACCACATGAATGAGCATGGGGAGATGCTGGGCAACGGTTGCTTTGTCCTCAAGCCCCCATCCGGCGCATCCACGACGCATTGCGATTCGCGGGGCGTTGGCATCACACTCGTCGATAACCTCGTTCCCGGTCAGTATCAGTTGTACGAAACCCAGTGGGGGTATGACAGACCGTATACGCCTGCTCCAAAGGTGGCAGTGACGATCGAGTCTGCGACGACGACCTCTGTGACCATGGTAAGCCTCATGAGAGGATCCTTGATCGCGCATTCAGTGGACAGCACTGGATCGTCCCTGCCGGGCGCATGCTATGTGCTCATGCCTTCTGCTGGAAACACCGTTCCCGGTGTGGACGAGCAAACGCGGTGCGACAGTGACGATGGTGCCAACGATGGACAGGTCAGGTTCGAGAGGGTCGCGCCTGGGCCGTACTCGCTTGTCGAGCAAACCGCGCCCGCGATGTATCAGAAGGTATCGGACCAGGAGATCGTCATTCCCGTTTCTCCGGGGGAGATCGTTCACGATGTGCCGCACCTTGCCGCCGGTGCGCTGAAAATAACTACTCTGGATGCTGGGGATGGTCGTGGGGTCGAGGCCATATACGAGGTCTTCGAGAACGTCGCTGGCGCGCGTGGCGACAAGGTCATGGATATCAGATCGGGCGAATTCATAGATTCTCTGTATATCTCTCGCACGGCCAATCTCGCCCCGGGAGAATATTTCCTGTCACAGATATGGGTCCGCCCAGTCGATAAGGTGCTCCTCGCAACGACGGATATTCCATTTAGTGTGACAGCCGGTGTCGAAACACTGGTGACGGTCGAGAATGAACCCTGGCCGACCTTGACCATCCGGCATGAAAACGAGGCGGGCGAACTGATCCCGGGCGCGTGTTACAGCCAGTTTGTCTGGATATGCGATGGCGATGCCGAAGATGAAAACGATGGCATCATCACGATACCTCGGGTGGAGCCGGGGATCTATACGCTCATCCAGCGAGAAGCTCCCACTGGTTATTCACGCGCGGCCGAGCGGGAGATCACGATACCCGAGGCTCCCGATGCGATCGAGATCGTCATCGAGCATGTTGCCGGAGGCGCGGTTCTCATCACCACCGTGGATGACGAAACCAGTGCCTCGATTTCCGCGTGTTACGCCGTCTACGCGCAGGGCGCCTTCGAGAGTTCGCTTGCGTATGTGTGCGATAACAACGCCAATGTCATCAGGATTGCGGGACTGCCCGCTGGCGCATATGTTCTGCGGCAAACCCAGGTCTATGAAGCGGACAAGGTACTCCGTGTAACCGAACATATCCCCTTTACGATCGTGGCTGGGGAGGACACCCCGGTTACCGTGCGCAACAGCCCGTGGCCTACGATCTTCGTGCACAGCGAAAATGCGCAAGGCGAGTTGCTTCCCGGTGCATGCTACGGGGGGTATGGAAACGGAAAATGCGATGAAGATGATGGCGCAAACGATGGAGTCGTTACCTTTTATCGGATGCCCGTGTTCAACGTCGAACGAGTCTATACGGTCTACCCCCAGCAATCTCCGATTGCGAATTCGTACAGCTTGCCGGAGATAGAGGTCCTTGTCGGATTGTCGCCCGATCCGATCGAGATCTCGTTTGTTTACACCCCTGGCGGATCGGTCACATTCACCACGCTGAATGCCGAGGAAAACACTCCAGCAGAGGGGCTCTGCTTTCGCGTCCATAGAGACGTGAATGGCGCTCCGGGAGAATCGGTGCATTTCTCATGGTGGCCAGCGTGCGCCGGCGCGCCGTGGGAAGATCCTGACGCGCCAGTCACATACGACAGCCTGGAGCCTGGTTCGTACTGGTTGGTGCACAGTGGTTTTGTCTACGGGAGCATTCCTGAGTATTTCGACATCACCGATCCTGTCCCGTTCACCATTTCCGCTGGTGGCGTGACCTCCCTGACGGTCTTGGCCACCCCATTCCCAACGCTGATTGTGCAAAGTCAAGGCGAGGCGGGAAATCTGATCCCGGGGGTTTGCTACGGTCTGTGGCCGAATGGGTGGACGACTTTTGGCGCCTGCGATGCGGACGACGGTGCAAAAGACGGCATCGTTACATTCCCGCGAGTCCAGCCTGGGATATATTGGATGTCGCAGTATGGGCCACTGCCTGGGTATGTTGAGGCGGAAGACGTTGATATAACCGTGCCATCCGCGCCCGGTGTGATGGCCATAACCGTCGAACATCTTCGCGCTGGATCTCTCGTAGTAGGCTATCGGGATGCGAACGGGTTCCCCTCCTCTGGCTGCAGCTTTTTGTACCGCGATGCCGGTGAGGGGCAGCTCGGTGAGACAGTGTCTGGCTGTCTCTCCAGATTCGACGGTTTGAAACCCGGTAGCTACGTGCTCGAGACGAGAATCCTGGGAACCTACAAATCCACCTATCGAACGGTCACGGTCGTGGCCGGCCGGGAAACGGTCGTTCAGATCGGTGATGCGCTCCCGGGAGATGGCATCGTCTTCAGCTTGTCCGCTCCGGATGAGATTCAGGCAGGAGCCGCACAGCCTGTCACGCTGACCGCGCAGGGGAGCAATGGCAATCCCGCCGATCTCGCAGGCTATGAGTTCGCTTTCGACTGCGGCGATGGCGCTGGCTTCGGCGCACCCGCTACTGCTATGGAAACCTTTTGCACGTTCGCGCAAGACGGTGTCCATACCGTGACGGCAAAGATCTATCGTCCAGACGAAACGGTGACCGAGCTCAGCTCCACGGTCACGGTCATCGGATCGCTCGCGACGGGAACGCCAACAGCGACACAAACGGCCACGCCTACGGAGATCTCGACCCAGACCCCAACCGGAACCACGACTGAGATCGCGACAGCGACGGCGACGCCTACGGCAACAGCAACCTCGTCGCCAACTGCGACCGCAACGGCTACGAACACACCCACGATGACCGGCACTGCCACCAGCATACCGGCAATCATGGTGACCGCCACCACGCGGGTGAACTTGCGTGAGGGCCCCGGTACGAACTTCGCGGTGATTACGGTGGTTCCATCGGGGAGCGTGGGTGTTGTGACCGGTGCACCTACGATCGCTGGTGGCTATACCTGGTATCCGGTAACCTTTGCCGGGCTTGGTAGTGGGTATATGGCGGACCGATATTTCGCCCAGAACGAACCGCCAACTTCCACGCCAGTTCCCCCGGCGGCTACGGCGACCGCGAAGGCCACGGACGCGCCCACAAGTACCCGTACGGCAACGGTGACCAACACCCCGACGATTGCGCGCACGCCGAACGCGACCTCGACTCCGTCGAACACAAGCACCCCGTCCAATACGGCGACGAATACGCCAACGCAGGCCGCCACGAGTACTCCCATTGCACGGGTGCAAACTACAACGCGAGTGAACTTGCGGCAGGGACCGGGTACGAACTATTCGGTAGTGGTGGTAGTGCCATCCGGCACGATGGGCACAACCACCGGATCCTCCACCGTCGCAGGCGGATACACCTGGTATCCGGTGACATTCGCCGGTTTCGGTAGCGGATATATGGCGGGCAACTATTTAAGCCAACTCGAACCAGTGGCGCCGACGCCGACCCGAACGCCGACGACTGTGCCGGTTACCACCAGTGTGCCGGGTGCTCTTCCAATCGGCTCGAGCGTAATGACCACGACGCGAGTGAACCTGCGCGAAGGACCGGGCACCAGCTTCGGGAGCAGCGGAGTCGTGGCCTCGGGCGCTCTAGGTACGATTACCGGTCCGCCCACGGTTGCCGGTCGATACACGTGGTACTCAGTCACTTTTGCTGGCTACGGCGCTGGCTATATGGCCGGTGAATATCTCGACCAGGTGGGAGCGGCGGCTCCCACACCAACTCGGACTCCCACATCCGCGCCAGTTGCCACCAGTGTGCCGGGCGCGTTGCCGATTGGGAGAAGTGTGAAGACCACGGTGCGGGTGAACCTGCGCGAAGGACCAGGCACCGGGTTCAGCGCCAGCACGGTGGTGTCTTCGGGCGCTCTGGGCACGATTACCGGATCGCCCACGGTTGCAGGCCGATACACGTGGTACCCGGTCACCTTTGCTGGCTACGGCGATGGATACATGGCCGGCAATTATCTCGACCTGGTAGAGTCGGTGTCGTCTAGCGACCAATTCGCGTCAACCCCTACGATCACTCCGATGGACATGGCAACGGAAACCGCAATGCCCATTGGCGATGCGACCGAGACTGACACACCGACTAATACGGCCATATCGACCTTCGCATCGTCCACATCAGAACCGACTGGCAGCGGTGAGCCGACAAGAACGCCGACCCCGACCGAGACACCGACGCCCACGCCAACGGAGACCGCAACCTGGACCCGGGAGGCTACCTGGACCCCGGAGCCTACTTGGACGCCGGAGCCTTCAGTCCAACCTCGGTCCTTCGAACAAGGGCAGCAAATCGTGGCGGTTTCAGAGGTCAACGTGCGCAGTGGCCCCGACACCACATTCGATATCCAGCTGTTACTTTCCGCCGGAACCGTGGCAACGGTCATCGAAGTCGACGATCCGGCGAACCCGCTCTGGGTGCATGTGCTGCTGGATGACGGTTCGGATGGCTGGGTCAGTATCGAATTTATCGAGCCGGTATTCTGATCAGCCCATCACGCAGCTTTCATCCACCTGCACGCGTGGCATGTGATACCAAATCTCCTGGCAGCGGTTGACCATAGGGAGATTCGGCGCGTTGCTCGTCCTGCTGGCGTTACCGGCGGAGTGAACCCCGAAGCAGTCATTCCCAGTCAAATTCACGCATCGGTGACTGATCGCGGCTGAGATCGAGACCGCTCAAATCCGGCCCGTAGAGAATCATCTCCTTGAGCGAGCGTGCGGAACGCCACTTTTCGCGTTCGACGATCCTGATCTCGATTTCCAGTTCGTCGCCGTCGAATATCAGGCGCTGGGGACCGTCGGTAAGCGCATGTTCGATCAGCTCCTCGAATCGCTCTGTTGCATCTTGGAAAGTCCATTCCATTCTTCGGTTGTCCTCATTGATGGCAAGTCACAGTGTTGGCGCAGGGTCAGAGACCCTTGGCTTCTTGTGGCCCTATCGTTCACGGTAGGGCGCGTCTATCCGGATGAGTCCCCGGCGTTCTCTGTATCCCCACCGTCGTCGAGCCAGTCGGTAAAAATCGTTTTGGTGATCGGCGCGGCGTAGGTGACGCCTTCGCCGGAAGATTCCACCATCACGATACTGGCGATCTCCGCATGCAACCCATCCCCATACGGACCGAACGCCGCGAACCACGAATGCGGCTTCCCGGCCACATTCGCTTCGTTTTGCGCGGTGCCGGTCTTGCCGGCGATCGGCCAGCCGAAATCGCCGAACACCGTCACCGAACCGGCTCCCCAGGAATTGCTGGTCTGATCGCGCAGCGCGCTCTGCAGCTCGGCGATCATCCAATCCTCCAGCGGCAGATGGCGGATCACGGTACGCTTGCCGACCTCCTCGGTCTTTCCGCCGCTCACCACCGATTGCACGATATAGGGCTGCAAGAGATCCCCACCGTTCGCGATCGCGTTGTAGACGTTCGCCATTTGCAATGGGGTGGCCGACAGGAATCCCTGGCCGATGGCGAGATTCACCGCATCGCCGGTCGCCCAGTAATCGCCGATATTACCGATCTTCCATTCCGGACTCGGCACCACCCCGGCGATCTCCTGCAAGTACGGAATTCCCGTAGGCGCGCCCAAACCATAGGCGGTCGCCATAGCGGGCAATAAGGTCTGGTCTTTGTCGTCCAGCTCGTAGCCAAGCTCGTAGAAAACCGTATTGCAGGAATTGACCAGCGCGGTATGCAGATCGAGCATCCCCTGCGCGCCGGTTTGGTATTCATAGGTCCAGTCGCGGCGGACCTCGTCGGTGCCGGGAATGGTCCATTCGGTCGGACAATCGATCGGACTGTCGCCCTCGTAGCCCAGATCCTTCATGGCGGCCGACATGGTGATCACCTTGAAGATCGAACCGGTCGGATACCCCTGCTGGGTGGCGCGGTTCAGCAACGGCAGCTTCTTTTCGTCGAACACCTTGGCCGCGTCCGCATCGGACAATCCCTTGATGAAGATATTTGGATCGAAGCTGGGATGGCTCACCAGCGCCATCACCGCGCCCGTTTGCGGATCGAGCACCACCGCGCTGCCCTGCACATCGCCGAGTGCGGCATCGACCTGTTTCTGGAAATCGATATCGATGGTCAGCACGAGATCTTTCGGTTCCACCGCCGTGCGCTCGGAGATCACCGATTGTTCGGTGCGCGTCGTGCAATCGACGACCGACAGGCGCCCGCCCGGGGTGCCGGAAAGCAGCTCATTGGCGGCGGCTTCGATGCCGGCCCGGCCGATCAGCTGCCCGGCCACCAGCCCGCCATCGGGATTCGCCGCGATATCGTCGGCATTCACCGCGGTCACATAGCCGGTGATATGCGCCGCCACCGGACCGTAGGGATAGATGCGCGATTCGATCTGCCGCACCGCCACGCCGTCCAGCTCGGAGATGCCATTGAGCACATCGGTGTCGAGCGGATCGGGCAGCTGGGTGATCGGCATGAACCAACCGGCTTCACCGTCCTTGTAGCGGTCCTTGATGTCCTGCGCCTTCATGCCGATCAGCTTGGCGAGCGCATCGATCTCGGCGTTTTCGTTGGTGAGCTGGCCGGGGATGATGCCGACCTCGTTGACCACGCCCTCATAGGCAAGCTTCTCGCCGTTCTTGTCGAGAATAGCGCCCCGGCTGGACCCGAGCTCGGTGTAATCGATGCAGTTTTCGCCCAGTCCGGCCACGATCAACGACGGCGACCATTCGACCAGCCAGCGATCGTCTTCCTGCCGGGTCTGGACGGTGTTGTCCTGCTCGATATCGCCCACATAACCCGAGCTGAGCACCACATGGATGGGCACCTGGGTATCGAGATTCGAGTGCCCATCCATCGTCACCGTCACGCCGGTGATGCCGGCCTCATCGGAGATGCCCTGATAGCGGTCGACGAACTCCTGCCGGTCGATCTTGGCCCGGGCGGTGGTAGTGAGCAGGTCGTACATCCCGTCGTAGTCGCCATCGGTCCAAAGCTGGGCGAAGGCATGCACGACATCGGTGGGCGAATCGGTGCTGCTGTCGGCCACCGCGGTCGCGTCCTCTTGCGGGACCGGGGTTTCGGTCGGATCCAGCGAGACTGCCGGCGCATTCGGATCGGGACCCTGCGCCTCCTCGGTTGGCTCGGAGATGGCGGTGGGCGCTTCGGTGGACGATTCGATCACCACCGGCGCTTCATCGACTGGCGGATCGTTCTGCGCGATCTGGCCGCCGTTGGAGTCGTTGGAGCGCAAACCGTCGAACCAGCTCAGCGGCGATTCCCCGCGGCCCAGTGCGACACCGCCGATCAGCGCCACCAGCGCCAGCAGCACGACGAGCAGCACATACGGCCAGCGGCGCGGATCGCCCGGCGCCGGCCCTCGAGAAGATGGGTGATAGGAGGATGAGGATGAATAGGTCACCGGGCGCTCGATCTGAGGCGGGTCCGCCCCCACGAATGGTTCAGCGGAAACTCGGATGGACTGCTGCGGGGTGCGCGTTCGGCGGGAAGCAAAGACGTTCGTTTCGACGCAAGTATACGCGTACGTATGCGGCTCTGCGCGGTTCTCCGGCGCAATGCGCACCAACCGGGCCAAACATGTCCGGCTATCTCATGAAACGACCGAACGACGCCAGCGGTTTCACCGCACCCCCAAACATAACGCGTTTGCCTGAGAAACGACTGAATGGACAAGCAGGAGGTCGTGCCTGTTCGAACACCGATCGGTACGGGATACGGGTCAAGAGTCAAGAGTCCAGGGTCTAGAGGTCAGTGGCGGGTTACCGATTGTTTCTCTTGACCCTTGACTCTGGACCCTGGACCCAAATGCACCAGTGCCGAGAAGCCTTCTCCTCCTATACTGGACGCTGGTTCGCACCGGCGCGCTGCCGGACGGGGGGTTCGTTTCGATGGTTTCCAATTCGTATCTGGTTGGTCTGGTCATGCCGCTGGCGCAGGAATCGGTGTCGCCCCGCGAGCTGGGTGAGCAACCGACCAGCGGCGGCGCCCGGCCGGGTCCGGTCAATGCCGTACCCGGGTTGCGCGCGCCGGGCATCATGCCGGTGGAGCTGAGTATCGAGGCGATCGATCTCGATGCCGATATCGAGCAACAGCAGATCGAGGACGGGGTGATGCAGAACCCCTCCGGTCCGTTCGTGGTCGCCTGGTACAAGGAAACCGGCCGGCTCGGCGAAACGCGGAACAATGTGGTGCTGGCCGGGCATCTCGACTATTGGGATGTGGGCCCCGCGGTGTTCTACGACGTCTGGAAGCTGGAGCAGGGCGACAAGATCGATGTCACCGGCAAGAACGGCGCGGTCTTCGTCTATAAGGTCGATTGGGTGAAGGACTACAAGCTCGACGAGCTCGATTCGACCGCCATCCAGGAGATCATCGGGCCGACCAAAAACGAAAGCCTGACCCTCATCACCTGCGGGGGCGATTTCGATTACGACAGCGGCGAATACGAATCGCGCATCGTGGTCCGCGCGGACCGTATTACGGGGTAGTCCGGAGACGAGCGTACCGCATGGACTCCGCGCCATACCGTGCGGCCGGCGGGAAGAGCGTTTCCGCCCGATCGCACCTACGCAATTCGATAGATTTTTCGGTGAATAGCGAAGTTGCCCGATGACAACCCGCGGGCGATCCCGCAGGATAGGAGCATACTCGCGGCTTGGCCGGAGGTGCGTCCAACGAGGGCGCAATCGAATGCAGCTATCGATAGTGGGAAGCGAGCCGGTCACCCGGCTGTAGGGAATGGAATAGAAGAGATGAAGGTGCGTGTGTTCGCGGCCCTGGCGATGGCCGCGCTGATGATCTTCACCGGGAACGCTGTACCGCGGGTGGGTGCGCAGCCGGCTCCGACCGCCGGTGAGGTACGCCTGTTCGAGCTGCCCGAGGGACGGGCGGTCAGCATGTCGCCCGATGGGACGAAGCTGGCCGCGGTGGTGCCCCCCTCTACCTCGCTGTGCATCTACGAGGTCGCAACCGAAACCGAGCTCAGCTGCGCCGATCTGACCGGGTTGAATGCCGGCATCCGGGTCACCGGCATCGTCTGGTCGCCGGATAGCACCCGGTTGGCGTTTGGCGAGAACAGTTTCGTCAACCTGAAAGACGGCGATCTCTGGGTAATGGATGCCGCCACCGGCACGCTCACCAATCTTTCCGACGATCGCTATGACGGCGATCTCATGTTTCTGGGCGACAGCGACGCCGATTGGACCGCCACGGTCGAGGTCTCCCCGGCATGGACGCCGGATGGCCGATACATCACCTTCTCGAGCAGCCAGTTCATCGGCGGCAAACCGCAGGGGACGGTGATCGCTCAAGTCCCGGCAGATGGCAGTGAGGATGTGCAAACCCTGGTGAGGGTCACCCCGGATGAGCCGGGCGTCGTCTATTTCGGCGCCGGATGGTCGCCCGATGGTGAGTCCTTTTATTACTCCGTCACCCATACCGACTTCGACGCTCCGGAAAACGGCATCTGGGTCTATGAAAAGGCGACCGGCACGGTGCGCCAGCTCGCCGTCTCCGACGATCCGGAAGCGGGGCCGCTGGCGCTGAAACAGGTCTCCCCTGCTGGCGACCGGTTGCTGGCCTATTACCCGGCCGGGCTGACGCAAATGCTCGGTATCCAAAAGTCGATGCTGCGCTTCGTCGATCCAGCCACCGGCGCACTCAGTCCGGTTCCCGAGCCGGACCCCGCGGCGGCGGACAGTCCGCTCTTCGCCGGCAGCTGGATCGCCACCTTCTCGCCCGACGGTCAGTATTTCCTGCAGCTGGTCGGAGCCGATGCGGGAGCGCGCGATGTCTGGGTCACCAACCTCGCCACGGACGAATCGACCAGGATCATGAGCGAGCTGGAACAGGCCATACCGATCGACTATGCGCTCGGACCGGTCTGGGGAGCCAACGGCGTCGTCTTCATCTCCTACAACGTGGTTGGTGCCTATTTCTTCCCGATCGAGGGCGCTGGCCTGAGCCAATCCCCGGCAGTGGGCAGCCCCGTCGCGGCACCGGTTTCATCGCCGGAAGCGGCGACCCCGGCGGCGGGAAGCGCCCCCGCGGGAACGCCGGCCGGCGGAACGGTGCAGAATCTCGATCTTCCCACCGGCCGCGCGGTCAGCCTCTCGCCCGATGGGGCGTACGTCGCGGCGGTAGAGCCCAATACCTCGCTCTGCGTCTATGCCGCCGAAACCGTCGAACAGATCAGCTGCGCCGATGTTTCCGGCATCGCCGGCGGCATGCGCACCGAGGACATCGTCTGGTCGCCCGATAGCACGCGCCTGGCATTCTCCGAGCAGGTCTTCCGCTATTTCAAAGACGGCGACCTCTGGTTGATGGACGCCCAAACCGGCGCCCTCACCAATCTGACCGACGACGGTTACGACGGCCCGGTCGTGATCGGCGCAGAGGATGGCGTGACCTATTACGGCGATGTCGCCCCGTCCTGGTCGCCGGACGGCCAGCGCATCACCTTCTCCCGCACCACCTTCATCGGGGACGAGAGCCAGGGCAACACCATCGCGCAAGTCCCGGCGGACGGCGGCGACGTGGAAACCCTGGCGACGGTGTCGGCGGAAGAGCCGGCCGTTTTCTATTTCCGCGGCGGCTGGTCGCCCGATGGCGCGGCGTTCTACTACTCGGTCAGTCATACGGATTCCGACGATCCCGACAATGGCATCTGGGTCTACGACCCCGCTACCGGCGATACCCGCATGCTGGCCAGCGGCGACCCGGAGCTCGGTCCGCTGGCCCTGCTCGAGGTCTCCCCGGCCGGCGACCGGCTGCTGGGCTGGTATCCCCTGGCGGCGGGGGAATACGGCATCTCCCGGAACGGATTGCTCACCTTCGTCGATCCGGCCAGCGGGGCGCTCAGTCCCGTGCCCGATCCGAATGGCAACGACGACACGAGCTGGATCGCCACCTTCTCGCCGGACGGGCACTATCTGCTCCAGGCAGCGGGACTCACGATCGACGCACAGGATTTCTGGGTCACCGATCTGGCCTCGGGCGAATCGACCGAGGTGGTCTCCGATCTGGCGGACGCGGTTCCGATTCTGGCCGGGCTCGGACCGGTCTGGGCGGCGGACGGAACGGTCTTCGTCGCGCGCAGCCTCACCGGGTATTGCCTCTTCCCGGTCACCAGCGCGGGTCTCGCGGCGATTCCCCAGCCGGACGCCACCCCAGGGGCAACGCCCGTGGCGGTGGGCACGCTCGCGGTGGGAGCCGATGCGGTCACCACCGGGATCGCGCCGGTCTTCGCCGGTCCGGATAGCGAATCGCCCATGATCGCGTTCCTGCCGCCCAACCATCTGGTGCGCGTGCTGGCCGAACCGATCGAAAACGACGAAGGGATGTGGTATCCCATCTTCGATCCTGGAACGCAGATCATCGGCTACATCCAAGCGAATCGCCTGGAGTAAAACGCCGTGGAGCACGTTCTTCCCGCGCGCTGGCAGTCGATAGCGGCCTATGTCCGGCAGCAGGAAGCCGCTGGCGTGCGCATCGGCGTGGCCCTGCGGGCGCCGGACGGCGAGCGCTTCGACTACCGGGCGGACGAGCGCTTTCTGGCGGCCAGCACCATCAAGGTGCCGGTCGTGATCGCGCTGCTGCGCCGGGTCGACCGGGGCGAGCTCACCCTCGATTCCATGCATACCGTCATCTGGCGGGATGTCTACCTGGGCGACGGCCACGGCGGCAAGCTCGAGTTCAGCAAGGGGGTCGAGCTCTCCCTGCGGGATCTCATGTATTTCGCCATCTGCATGAGCGACAACAACGCCACCAACACCCTGATCGATCTGGCTGGCATCGACCCGGTCAACGACACCATGGTCGAGCTCGGGATGGGGCATTCCCAGCTCGGTCGCCACCTGCGCGGCTACCAGGCGCTGCCGGAAGAGGGCCTGCCCAACAATTGGACCACCCCCCACGATCTCTGCATCCTCTTCGAAGCGATCCGGGACGGCAAGGCGGCGTCCCGCATCGGTACCGAAAAGCTGATCGACATGCTGATCTGGCAGGAAAATGTCGATCGCATCGGCTTTCATTACATGGACAAGCAATTCCAATGGGGGTCCAAAACGGGAACCGTCCACGCCGACTCGCACGATGTCGCCTTCGTGCGCGGACCGATGGGCGAGATGATCCTGGCGGTCTGCACCGTCGGCTATCCCACCTGGCAGGAGGCCGAACCCCCCATCGCCGAGATCGGCCGGCTGGCCGGCGTGGCCTGCGGTCTGCTGCCCGCAGAGAAATTGTCATTCTGAACGAAGTGATGAATCTCTCTCGTAGGGCCAGCCCGAACGTCTCCCAAACGATGAACCTTTGCCGGGTCGTCTGGTAAGACTCGCCGCGGCGAGGAAATCTTCCTTTCGTCAGAATGACAAAGAGTGGGTGTCCCAGCGCTTCGGCATCGCATAGCCCCCGGCAAGACCGGCTGGCTCCGGGCGACAATGCGCGCATCGATCGATCCGCGCGAAGCCCAAGGGAGCACCCCCGATGACCGACCCCGTTCCGAGCCGCTGGCAAGCGCTGGCCGAGTATGTCCATCGGCAGGAAACCGGCCCGATCCGCATCGGCGTGGCGGTGCAAGCCCCGGACGGCGACCGGTTTTCCCTGCGCGGCGGCGAGCGCTTCATCTCGGCCAGCACCATCAAGATCCCCATCATGGTCGAGATCTACCGCCAGATCGACCGCGGCGAACGCGCCCTCGACGACCAGCTCCCCATGACCAAAGCAGACATCTGCCCCGGCAGCGGCGTCATGCTGCAGCTCCATCCCGGAATCGTCTTCACCCTGCGCGACATCGTCTATCTGATGATGAGCATCAGCGACAACACCGCCACCAATATGCTCATCGACCTGGCCGGCATGGACAAGGTCAATGCCACCATCGCCTCCCTGGGGATGACCGATTCCGCGCTCGGCCGCAAGATGCGCGGCGTACCCGCCCCCGAGGGCTCTCCCGAGAATTGGGCCACCCCGAACGACTTCCGCGCCGCCCTCGACGCCATCCTCACCGGCACGGCCGCCTCCCGCCAGAGCTGCGACGGCATGATCGAAATGCTGACCCTCCAGCAGAACACCCGCCGCATCGGCCGCTACTTCCCGGAAGGCACCCTC
This sequence comes from Thermomicrobiales bacterium, assembly GCA_035708745.1. Taxonomy (GTDB): domain Bacteria; phylum Chloroflexota; class Chloroflexia; order Thermomicrobiales; family UBA6265; genus JAMLHN01. The sequence continues at coordinate 15,763 of DASTFJ010000185.1, forward strand.
CCCTGGGGCAGCAAAACCGGCACCGTCGGCGCCGTCTCCCACGACGCCGGCTTCGTCCGCGGCCCCTCCGGCGACATGATCGTCACCGTCTTCACCGACGGCTTCCCCGTCCTCCACGACGCCGAACCAGTCATGGGCCAAATCGCCCGCCTCGCCGCGGTCGCAAGCGGCCTGCTCGGGGGGTAGCCTCCCCGTCATCCTGACCGAAATGGAGGGACCTCTCGTTGTCCGAAACCCACCCTCCGGATCGCACACCATCCCCTGTCATTCTGAGCAAAGCGAAGAACCTCTCCCGTGGCAGCCAGGACAACCCACCCCGCCGCGAAACCCTGCTCGCCTCATCGCAACGCTGCGACCCGTGACCGAACCGCCGTTCACCGCAGATGAGGCGTGCGGCATCCTGCGGAAGTCGATCGACTGCTGTATCCGCGGCAACGATTCGGCAGCGAAGCTGCGGGCATGGCTGACCTCGGAGTTTCATACACCGCCTGGAACCGCCCAGACCCATCTGGCCAGGCGGCTCTATGTCAGGCCCTGGTCGATCTGGCGATCTATCTGCAGTGCGACTTCGATCGTGCAGACCTTTCTGCCAGTCTGCGGTGGAGCGACGATCGAATCGAAGCGGGGGCGCGGGGATACCCGGCTTAGTGGCCACCCCCTACGGCTCGATGTTGGTGAAGCTACAGGATTCCCTCCAAGCGCTCATGCAGCTGAGTGGCAAGAACCGGCGCCGCACACTGAAGGCGGAGGGTTTCAAGGACATCTAGTCCGGCGGCTCGAATCGCCGCGGCAAGCACCCACTCGGCAGCATCCGGATCCCCCACAACCAGCCGCGACTGATCTCCGCATACCAGAAGACCTGCCACGCTTTGGTGTGGTCGACCGGGCAGACCGTCCCGATATAGCGCCTACCCGTCCGGCCGCTTCTGAATTAGATTGCGCTCGGCAATGAGGAAATGGCAGGGCCAGCCAACCGCGGCGAGCCGTCGCCGCATTGCCTGCTGGAGCCCGTCATCGTCCATGCGGAGGGTGTGTAGCAGAATATACGATCTGCAAGTGACATTTGGTAAGCCCAGCTGCGATGGTGGTAAAGCCATGACGGCTGTTACCTGCTGCTGCCCCCCACACTTTCCAAACCCCGAGCCAGCTACCATTGAACCGTCCTTCAGCCGCGAGTGCTACTGTGTTCCAATGTCGTAACGGTGCGCATCAGGTTTGCGATGGCGTCGCAAGGAGTGCCTCCTTTGTAGCCTCGTCCAGTGACAACTTCCGACCCACCGTCCAGGCAGCCGCAAAATCTTGGCTGGAGAGCCTCGCCTGCACGGCTGCCACAGCTTGGTCGTGGTCGGGCCGGGCCAGCGGCGGGAGTGGCTTGCCGGCGGCCTCCCAGGCCGCCTCCGCCGACCCGAACAGCTGCGCCGCGCGCTCTGGTTGGCCCTTTGCGCCTGCCAAAGCCGCCATCCCTTCAAGGGCAAAAGCCATCCCGCGGAAATACCTGAACGCCCAAGATCGCTCAAGTGCGTCGTGCAGCCGCGACTCTGCTTCCGCCGGGTCCTGGAGAGTCAGCGCCATCTGCCCTAACTGATATAAGGCGTAGACTGCAGCGAGCGGCTGTCCAGCCCCGTCTGCCAGGACGACGGCCTGTTCGCACATGGTCTTCGCCGTCTCTAGGTCACCGTACCCCCTACGCGCGGCGGCCAGGTCACTGAGCGCGGCTCCGGCCAAGGCACTCTGGCCGGTCTCCAGGTGCAATGCGAAGGCTTCCTGCAAAAGTGCGTCCGCCCGGTCGGCGTCTCCCCTGTCCTGGGCCACCGTGCCGAGCACCTGCAGGGCGATGGCAGCGTTACCCCGATCACCCAGTGTTCGGAAGAGCGCCAGGCTTTCCTCGCCGTGGCACGTTGCCGCCGCCGTGTCGCCTTCATCCCAGGCTAAGAAGGCTGCCACGAGCAGGGCCGCAGCCCAGTCACTTTGCCCTCCCGCGCGCGCAAGCTTCAGCGCCTGATCGAGATCGGCGCGGCCCCGGGCGAGTTCCCCGCGTAGCCCCCAGAACCACCCCAGCATCGCGGCCATTGGCACCGCCTGCGCCGCATCGCCCCGATCTACGAGCCAAGCGAGGGCGTCGCGAACGTTGGCGCGCTCCGGAGTCAAGTTGCTTATCCACGCCGTTTGCTCCGCCGAGCCAAACCGCAGCGGGGGCGGTGCAGTTGTGGTGACCAGCTTGGCGAAGAAAGTTGCATGGGCCGTGCGAACAGCTTCCTCTTCCCCGCTCGTCATGAGCCGTTCCGCGCCGTATTCGCGGATCGCCTCAAGCATGCCGAAGCGCGCCCCAAGTAGCGATGCTCCTTCCTGGCGTACCATGCTCTTGTCCACTAAAGACGCGAGGCCCTCAAAGAGGTTAAGGGATCCGCCCGGGCCGCAGACAGATTCCGCTGCCTCGACAGTCCATCCTCCAACGAAGACCGCTAGGCGGCGGAATAGCATCTGCTCCTCAGCGGTCAATAGCTCGTAGCTCCAGGCAATCGCGTCCGCCAACGTCTGCTGGCGGGCAGGCAAGTCGCGTGGGCCGCTGGTGAGCAGCGGAAGGCGGCTCTCCAACTTAGCCAGCAGCCCGCCCAACCCCAGCAATTTCACACGCGCAGCGGCCAACTCGATCGCCAGTGGTAAGCCGTCGAGTCGAGCGCAGATCGCCGCTACATCGGAGATGTTGTCCGCCGTGAGGACAAAGTCAGGTTGAGTTTCGGCCGCGCGTTCAGCGAAAAGGCGTGCTCCGGGAGACCCGAACTGGTCGGCGAGCGGCGCGGCGGGAGATGGAGTCGGGAGCGGTTCGACTGAAACGACGCGCTCACCGCGAACCGCGAGCGGAGCGCGGCTAGTCGCAAGGACCACGGTCTGGGGGCACGTGGTCAGCAGTCCCGCAATCTCCGGGGCTGCCTCCAGCACCTGTTCGAAGTTGTCCAGCACCAGCAGGAGCCGACGCTCGCCGATTGCAGCACTCAGAACCTTGGCCAAGGGAGCACCGGGCGTTTCCCGAACGCCAAGAGCCAACGCGACGGTCGGAGTCACTAAAGCAGGGTCGCGAACCGGGGCCAAATCGACGAAGGCACCGCCATCCGGGAACGCCGGAGCCGCCGTATGCGCCGCAGCAATTGCCAGGCGAGTTTTGCCCACTCCGCCAGGCCCGGACAACGTCACCAGGCGGTGCGTCGAGAGGAGGGCAGCCACCTCCGCCACCTCGGCGTCACGACCCAGAATTGCGGTCAACGGTGTTGGCAGCCATTGCCCCGAGCGCCAACGGGCGTTTTCGGAAGCGGTGCTAACGGGTTCCAAGACGGCGATACCGAGTTGGTGCAACCCTTGTGTCAGGTCCCATAACCATGCATCCCGCGGACGGTCAAGAACTTCGACCCATTGCGTCCCCTCCAGCCAGTACGCCAGATCATCCGGAATCGGGAGGGGCTCCAGCAAGAGGGGCACGATGGGGCACTCGTGCTTCCAGGCAAGGGCAACCTCTTGTCGTACGTTGCGGGAGGAGAAGGCTGCTGCCGAGCAGGCCAGAAGCACCGCTCGACTCTGCTTGATGGCGGCTACGATCTCCGGCCCGTAGTTGACGCCCGCCGGGAGACCTGAGCCATCTATCCAGACGCGCAGTCCGGTATGCGTCAGTGCTTCCACGATGCCCATGACGCGGTGGCGATCAACGCTGGCATAGCTTATGAAGACGTCCCAGTCCGACTCCGCGTCGGCGTGAGACTCCGCTGTTTGTGGATGAGCGGATTCAGCGGAGGTCGGTTCTCTCACAGGCCCATCCTTCTCATGACGTCATGCTGTTTTTCTATCATGAGGAACCCGGTTCGCCCCGTCAAGTCAACCTGGGAGCAGCGCTCCCAGCTCCGTCGAGAACAACGCCGCATAGTTCCCGCGCGGCGCTTGTCGCCGGAACTCCCGCATCGCCTCCCGCTTCTCCCTTCTCATACCGTGCCATTGCCTCCAGCCGCTGGGTCAGCTTGATGATCTCGCGGTCCGTCTACACTCCCGGCGCCGTCGTCCGGTGGTCGGCACAGACCACCGACCCCACCGCCGCGACCTTCTCGCAGTCGGCCACTACGCATTTCCGTCCACGCCGCGCCGTGCCACCCTCTTCCGCTTGACTAATACGAACATGCGTTCTATACTGTAATCAAGCGGCACGTTCGACAAGAGCGCGGGCCTGGGCAGCGGTTGATCTTGTTCGGGCTGGTTACCCGTCATCCACACTCGGTGCTGGATCCCGGCTTCCGGAAGCGTCACGGTCGATCCCGCCGCCTACATGAGAATCCCTACTTGAATCGATTACATGGAACGACTCCCTGTCCTCAGCCTCGGAGACGCTTCGCTCTGTGAGCCCCTGGTTTCGACCTGTGGACTGGTCTCGACCTGGGGATGCTGCCTCACGACCCGAAAGCGATCAAGACCGCTTCGTCCGCGGTTTCGCCAGTCGCCAGCGGCAGGTCCGCCGCGACCCCGTCGAGATAGAGCCCCATAAACTCGGGAAAGGCGTTCGACCAGTTCACATTGCCGGTGGCCAGATCGACCGCCATGATGGTCGGCGCGGGTTCTTCCTGCAGCGACGGCGTAAAGACCACTTCGTCGATCGACATCGCCGCCGTTCCCGGGAAGCCGCCATCGACCAGCGCATACGGTTGCGCCCAGACCATCTCGCCGGTTTCGCCATCGACCGACACCAGCGCGTTCAGATAGCTCAGCGTCGGACCGGCCCCCACCAGATGCGTGTCGTCGGCCAGGATCGCGTCGGTGCCGATATTTTCGTTTTGCCAGCGCTGCGCCCCGCTGGCCGCATCGTAGCCGGTGGCCGATTTCACCTCCAGCGACCCGCCCGTGGCATAGATCACCGTTGGCTGCGCGCCCCTCGTGAGATACACCCGGCCGTAGGCGATATCGCTGGCGATCGGCGCGGTCCAGTGGATCGTCCCGGTTGCGCCGTCCAGCGCTGCCAGCGCGCTCGTGCCATCGGTCTGCACCTTGGCGACCACCAGACCCGTTCCGTTGCCATCCAGCCCGAGCTCACCGCCGAAGGACGAGACGGTGTTGCCCACCACGGTCTGCCAGAGGATCGTGCCGGTCGCCTTGTCGATCCCGAACGCCAGCACATCCTCGCCGGCATTGGCTGGACGTCCGATCCCCACCAGCGGACCGCCCTCGATGTTCTGCCAATCGGTGATCGAACCGGTCGGCAGCGTCTGCTGCCAGAGCAGCGCCCCGGTGCCCTCATTCAAAGCCATCAGCGCGTTCTCGTAGGAGAGCACGATCGCATTGTTCTCATCGGCCACGATCGCGGGCGCCCAGTCGTACCCGCTGGCCGCACTCCAGAGTTGCTGGCCGGTGGTTTCGTCATAGGCATAGACCGCATCCGAGGTCGGCAGGATCACCAGCCCGCTGCCGGTGGTGATGCCATCGTTGGCCTCCCCCTCCCATTGGTCGGAGGTCACCCGCCAGCGCTCCTGACCGCTGATCAGATCGAGCCCCACCAGCGCGATGCGCGAGATGGCGCAACCGGGCGAATTGACCAGCAAGGTCACCTCGCTCGGACTCCAACCGACCACCTGATAGCTGCCGCCGCCATCGTAGACATAACGCCAGCGCTCTTGCGCTTGCGCGGCCGGCGCGGGCAGCTCCGGCGCATTGCCGCAGCCCACCGCATCCACCGCCGGCGTGCCTGCCGGCACGAAGCTTGCCCCCAGCAGCACCAGCGGCAGCACCGCCGCCCAGACCAACCGCGACCACCACGATGCACGCTTCATCCTGTACTCCCCGTCTGGAATGCGAGACTGTTTTCCGACTCGTTCGCTCTTCATCGAACGCCCCATCGCCGCGTTCGGTTCCCCGCGCGCTGGAACCCTCGCAGCCGCGCCGCGTCACGGGTTCCCTCTCTTCTTTGGACGGGGATAGCATCCCTGAAATTCCCGTTCTTGTCACGCCGGTCCACCCCGTCGTCTCGACCGGAGTGGAGAGACCTCTCCCGTCCTCACCGCGGCCGAAGTGGCGCATCGCGACGAATATGGGCAAAACTGGGGAAATTCATATAGCTTCTGGGTAAACCTGTGGAAATTTTCCGAACGAACTTGCTGAAATCAGTCGAGTTTTCGTTCCCTCGGTACGGTTGCTTTCAGAGATGCCGTCGATCAGGGCCCTGATAACGTACTGCGGCTCGATATGTTGCCGCCGGCTCCCCCAAGCGGGAAACCGGTGGCGTGTGGAAGTGACCCCGAGGAGTTTTCTATGTACGAATCCAAATCCGTCCGTCGCAGGTTGCCGGTTCCCCGGCTCGCCGTGGCGCTTGCCTTTTTGCTCTCGCTGGCGCTTGCCGCGGTCACACCGCAGCTCTCGCTGGCGCAGAATCCGACCGAAACCGACGCCAGCGTACGCTTCGTGCACGCCTCGCCCGATGCCCCGGCGGTCGATGTCATCGTCGATGGCGCGGTGGTCGCCTCCGATCTCGCCTTCGGGCAAGCCACCGATGCGCTTTCGGTGTCTCCGGACGAGCACCAGCTCCAGATCGTTCCGACCGGTCAGGACGCGTCGTCGGCCGTCGTCGATACCACGCTCGATCCCGACAGCGGCACGACCTACATCGTGGCGGTTTCGGGATTGCTCAAAGACATCGAAGCCAAGGTCTACGACGTGCACAAGGACGACCTGGATACCGGCCAGTCTCGCTTGCGCTTGATCAATCTCTCGCCCGAGGACACCAGTGTCGATTTCTATGTGACCGGCGGGGATGAGCTCTTCGACGATCTCGATTTCGGCACAGCCTCGGACTACACCGATCTCGATACCGGTAGCTATGACTTCGAGGTGCGCCCGCACGATCAGGAAACGGCGTCGCTGAGCATCCCCGGTTTCGAAGTGGGCGACGGCAACGCCTACGATCTTCTATTGATCGGCGCCGCTGCCGATAACACCCTGAGCGTCGTACCGCTGACAACGCCGGTGTCGACTCCCTGCTCGACTGTGCTCGGCAGCGGCACCCCCGGCGACGCCTGCGTCCGCGTGATCCATGCCTCGCCGGACGCGCCGGCGGTCGATATCTACGTCAACGGCTCCAAGGTGGTCGAAAACCTCGCCTACGGCGCCGGCACCGATTTCGCGCCGTTGCCCTCGGGGGATGATCGCGAGATCCAGATCGTGCCGACCGGCAGCTCGGTCGATGACGCGATCTTCGATACCACGGTCGATCTCGGTCCCGGCAAGGCATATGACGTGGTCGCGGTCGGGATGGCCGACGATATCGACGCGATCGTCGAAAACGTCGATCTCAGCGCCATCCCCGAGGGGCAGGCGCGGGTGCGCGTCATGCATGCGGCGCCCGATGTCGATGGGGTCGATGTGGTCGTGACCGACGGCCCCGAGCTCTTCACCGGCGTCGAATTCAAGGACACGACCGACTATCAGGTGATCGACGCCGGCACCTATGACATCCAGGTGAAACAGGGTGACGATGTGCTCATCCGGGTGCAGGATCTCACCCTCGAAGCCGGACAGGTCTACGACATTCTTGCCATTGGCCGCTCGGACGACGGCTCGCTGCAGCTGGTGGCCTTCTCGGCGCCGGCCGAATCGCCCACCGGCATGGCCGCCACGCCGGACATGGCCTCGACGCCGATGACCGTCGAGGAAGCCACCCCGGCGATCGAAGCGACCCCGGCCGGCTGATGTCCGGCTGGCCAGTCCAGCATCAACCGAACGGGCGGGGCCTCGTGCCCCGCCCGTTTCGCCGCTCCTGCACCGGCCGCCATTGGAATCAGGGACGGTGCGCCAGGAGCCACGGCTGCAGAACCGGCAAAACATGCTCGCTGCGCATCGCGCCGGTATGGTCCAGCCCAGGCAGCAGTTCGACCTGCCAGCCCGCGTCGATCAACCGGTCGCGATTCGCCGCCAGCGGTGGCGCGATTTCCACCGTCGTATCGCCCCAACGCGGGCCGTAGACGATCGTGTCCTCGCGTCCCGCGAACGCCAGTCGTGGCAAGGCCAGCTGCGGTAGGGCGCTGGCATCGTCGAACGATTGCAGCGCTTCGTAGAGGGTCATGAACTGCATGGTCTGGTCCCCGCTGGCGCTGATGCCGGCGGATTCCCAATCGCCAGGTTCGATCTCGGCCAGGTCCGTTGCCGGCGATGGTTGCTCGATAGCCGCTCTGTGTGCCGCGCGGGTGACCGCCAGCATGGCCGCATACGGACCGTCCAGCGGCGGAAAGCCGCCCAGCGCCAGCGCCCAGAGCCGATCGGTGCGCAACGCAAGCTGGAGTCCGGCAAGCCCAAGCCAGGAATAGCCGTAATAGGCAAAGCGCTCGGCGTTAGCCGCCGAGGCGATTGCCAGTAGATCGGCGGCCAGATGAGCGGGCGTCAGCGTATCGGGCGCCGGGTGCGCCATACGGTGACCCTCGTAGTCGGCGGCGACCACGGTGAAGTTGCGGGCTAGCGCCGTGGCCAGCGTGCTGCCGAGGTCCGGTTCGGCGCCCCATTGCCGCATCGTTTCCGCGGTCGCGTCATCGTACGGCTCGATGCGGGCGGGCAACAGTACGGCCGGGCCGCTCCCCAACACGGTTACCGCGAGCTCCGATCCATCGTGCAGCGCGGCCACCTGGATTGTTTCGTTCATCGTCCACCTCCCTGGCAGCCCGCGAGTGTATCAGGAGCAACGAATCGGGAGGTCCGGAGCGGCGGGCGAACCGCCCCCTCTGTATGCTAACGGGCGATCCCGGCCCGGGGATTGGCTGGAAGGGACCATCGCTTGCACTTCGCTTGGCCGAACAAAACCCAACGACCGCTCATTGGGCTCTTGTCCGCGAACGCGATCTCCCAATTCGGCAATACCTTCAGCCTGATCGCCATTCCCTGGTTCGTGCTCGAAACGACCGGCAGCGCCAGCCAGACCGGTATCTCGGTGGCGACCGGGGTGGTGCCGTTCGTGATCGTCGGCATCCTCGCCGGTTCGATCGTCGACCGGATGGGCTACAAACGTACGAGCGTGATTTCCGATCTGCTCAGCTTTGTCTCCTCGTTGCTGATCCCGGTGCTCTACGTAACGCGCGGGTTGGAGTTCTGGCAGCTGTTGCTGCTGGTGTTCATCGGCGCGTTCTTCGATAGCCCCGGCATCTCGGCACGGCAGGCCCTCTTGCCCGAGCTCGCCCAGCTCGCGAATGTCTCGCACGAGCGCGCCAATACGGCCTATTCGCTCATCCGGCGCTTCGCGGGTCTGCTCGGCCCACCGGCTGCCGGGATCGTGCTTGCTGCCACCGGCGCGACCAACTTGCTCTTTTTCAATGCGGCTACCTTCGCGGTCTCGGCGCTGATTGTCGCTGTCACCATTCCCGACCTCGCGGTCCACCGAGCCGAGGAAGCCCCATCGAGCGTACGCGAGTACCTGCGCGATATTCAGAACGGCTTCCACTATCTGGCGGCCAATCGCCTGCTCGTCTGGATGGTGCTGACCGGTTCGATCGGCAGTCTGGTCGCCGAACCGCTCTATACCGTGATTCTGCCGGTCTATGCGAACGAGGTGCTCGGCAGCGCGGCGAAGCTTGGCTTCATGTATTCCGCCCTGGCCGCTGGCTCGATTCTGGGGAATTTCCTCTATCTGGGCATCGAGGCGCGGTTGCCCCGCGGAGTGATCCAGATCGGCGGGTACGGTATTCGCGCATTGGCGTTTGCCGTGCTCCTCTTTATGCCCGAATGGTGGGTCATCGCCGTGGCGCTTTTCATCGGCGCGGTCGGTCTCGAACCGGTCAATCCCATGCTAATGTCGATTTTGCAGGAGCAAGTGCCGGCCGGGATGCGAGCGCGCATCTATGGTGTGGGCAGCGCGCTCTTCGTCGTCACCGCCCCGATCGGCATCGTGGTCTACGGCTACCTCATCTCCTGGATCGGGATGGACCAAACCCTGACGATCTTCGTCGCGCTCAATCTGGCGCTGCCGCTGATCATGCTCTGCATTCCCACCTTGCGGCACATTCCCCGGCTCGCGCCCGCGGTCGTGCAGGAGGTTCGGCAAGAAGACGCGCCTTCCCCATTGTCAACCTGACTCTCCCTGTCATCCTGACGAAGGAAGGATCTCCTCGCCGCAGCGAGTCTCATCAGCCGGCTCTGTTGTGGGACAGGTACCAGGTTGCCAAGCCTGCACGCTCATTGGAAAGCAAAATGGGCGAGACAGGTCTGCCTCGCCCATGCTCACCTCCGTCTGAGCGTTCTATCGCGTCAGCGCCACCAATGGATGCTCGACCATCCGCTTGATGCGTTGCAGGAAGCGGGCTGCCGGAGCGCCGTCGACCACGCGATGGTCGAAGGTCAGGCTCAGGAAGAGCATGCGGCGGATGGCGATCGTCTCCTCGGCGACATCGATCACCACCGGTTTCGGCACGATCCGCCCGACTCCGAGGATGGCTGCCTCCGGCAGATTGAGGATCGGCGTGAACGCGTCGATCTCGTACATCCCCAGATTGCTGACCGTGAAGGTGCTCCCTCTGAGCCGGTCGCCGCCGATCGAGCCATTACGGGTCTGCTCGATCAGCTCGGCGGACTCGGCGGCGATATCGTGAATCGATTTGCGATCCGCATCGCGCACAACCGGCGCGAGCAAACCGCGTTCGGTATCGACCGCGATCCCGATATGCGCCGCGTCGAATTGGGTAATCGTGTCGCCATCGAGCCGTACATTGAGCTCCGGCTGGTCGACCAGCGCCAGCGCGGAGATGCGCACCAGCAGGTCGGTGATGGAGGGGGTCCGTAGTGCAGGGACTCCGGGCTCTGCGGAGGTCTGAGTCCTGGGGCCTGAGATGAGGTCGTCCTTCAGGCGTTCGCGGAAGTTCCAGAGTTCGGTGGCATCGGCTTCGGTGGTGAGCGTCACCGGGGCGACCGTGCGGGCGGTTTCGCTCATGCGGTCGCGAATGCTGCGCCGAATCGGGGAGATGGGGGAGGTTGTGCCTTCGCTGGCGCCGGTGGGCGCTGCTCCCCGGGTCAGATCGGCGCGGGTGATGCGCCCGCTTGGACGGCTGCTGGGCACGGAGCGCAGATCGACGCCGATTTCTTCGGCCAGCTTGCGCACACTCGGGGTGGCGCGTGGCTCAGCCGCCGGAGCCGGTACAGCTGCGGCCGCTGCACGGACGTCCTGCTCGCGGATGCGTCCGCCTTTGCCGGTGCCGGTGACCCTATCCAGATCGACGCCCAGCTCTGCTGCCACTCGCCGCGCCCGCGGGCTGACCGGCATGACCCCGCCATGGCTGCCGTTCGAGGCGGCCACCGGCAGCGTATCGGTGGGAATGTCGTCGTCGACCGGCGAACCGAGATCCCGCGGTTCTGGCGCACCACCACCGAAGGTATACGCCGGTGGGGTTTCTCCCGGAGCGAGGATGAACGCCAGAGCCGCGCCCACCGGGACTTCCACCCCGATCGGCGTCGCATCCGGGATATAGAGCACCCCGGAATCGAGCGATTCGACCTCGGTGATGGCCTTGTCGCTCTCGACCGCGAAGATATGCTCTCCGGCTTCCACGGGGTCGCCGCTCGCCTTCAGCCATTCGACCACGGTGCCGACTTCCATGGTCCAGCCGAGACGCGGCATCACGATTTCATTGGGCACCGTTTGCTCCTGCTCTTCGTCATCCCGAGCTTGTCGAGGGATCTCTTGTTCCCCGCAACCCTGTCTAGTGTTCTAAAACTGCCGTCCCAGATTGTTATTCTGAGCGTCAGCGAAGAATCTCTCTCGTCGTTCAGAATGACATTTGGGTGGCGTCGTCCTCAGCCTCGGAGAGGCTTTGCTCTGTGAGCCCCTGGGTTCAACCTGGGAACTCGGCCGGTCCGAATTACTACTCCGCCAGCAAATCCCGCATCGCCTGCAAAATCTGATCGCGGGAGAGCGTGACCGCGTTTTCCAGCACCGGCGAATAGGGCACTGGCGTGAAGATGCCGTTCAGGCGCTGCACCGGCGCGTCGAGCTCGTCGAATGCCTTCTCCATGATCACCGCCGAAATCTCCGCGCCCATCCCGCACGGCTGGAAGTCCTCGTCCACGATCAGCAGGCGGCCCGTTTTGGCCAAAGACGCGAGGATGGTTTCCTCGTCCATCGGCGCGATGGAACGCAGGTCGATGACCTCGATCTCGACACCTTCACCGGAAAGGATCTCGGCAGCCTGCACCGATTTGTCGACCATCGCGCCGATGGCGACCACGGTCGCATCG
>DASTFJ010000186.1:0-9223 GCA_035708745.1 Thermomicrobiales bacterium
GTTCGACGGCCGCTACTACCAGGCCGATGGCGCGGTCATGAATCCGCGTCCGATCCAGCAACCACGCCCACCCATCACGGTCGCCGCGCTCGGCCCGAAGATGATGCGCCACGCGGTTCGCCACGCGGACATCTGGAACAGTCTCTCGTTCCAGCATTCGTTCGATCAACAGCTCGTCGAAACCCGCGAGCGCACCGCCGCCATCGACCGTCTCTGCGCCGAGCTCGACCGCGATCCCGCCACCTTGCAACGCTCCTACACCATGTTCGATCCGCAAGCCCGCCACAACGGCGGCGCCCTCTCCTACTACCAATCTCCCGATGCCTTCCTCGCCCAGATCGAACCCCTGCTCGCCCTCGGCATCACCGATTTCGGTCTCTACTATCCGTTTCTTCCGAATCAGGAAGACACGTTCGCCCAAATCGCCAGCGATGTGCTGCCCAAGCTCAGAAATGCTTGACCCGGGCGTTTCCTGAACGCGCTCGCGGGGTCTCGAATCGCGTTGTGGTTATCAAGATCGCCTCACGCTACCCACGGCATATCGATCGCACCAACCATGACGACAATGCCAAAAGCCACGAACCCGAATCCGATCGCCCGCGGGCCCCAGGCGGCCCGCGGAACCACCTTTTCCAGAAAAACCACCAGCGTCAGCAGCAGCATCCACGCCACGCTCATGACACCAGCTGCCACCAGCACCGCAAAGAGCGCCCAGCAGCAACCCAGGCAGAACAGCCCGTGCACGAGTCCCATCTGCAAAGCGCCGCGGTAGCCGTCTCGCCAGTGGGTCATGACGAAACCCACCGGTGACTGGCAGTGGCGCAGGCAGATCCCTTTGAGCGCGGTGAATTGGTAGAGCCCGGCCCCAATGAGCACGATCCCAAGCGCGATCGGCGCCCAATGTTGCCGGTCTGTCTCCACGACTCGACCGGCCAGGTCGCTCCCGGCTTGCACGAGCATCCAGGTCACCGCGCCCGCGCCGATCCAGACCAGCAGATAGCCGGCCGCGAACACCCAGGTCGGCACGAACGCCCCGCCCCGGGCACGACGTCCCGCCGCCACGGACCGGTACATCAACAGCATCGGCGCCGCGGCCGGAAACATCATCGCCGCCATCATGACAGCCCAGGCGATCATGAAGGTTGCCAACTCATCCCATGCCCAGCCATTCGACCCCATGCCCGCCATACCGGAACTGGCGACTAGGGCGGAGTCACGTCCGGATGTCTCCTCGGTCGCCATCCCGGGCATCGACGCCATGTCGTCCATGTCCGCCATGCCGCTGGACGTTGCCTCGGCAGCGGGTAATTCCGACGCGGAATCGACACCGCTCCGAGCCACCACCCCCATGGACATATCCATGGTGCGCGCCTGGTGCAGCGTCAACACCCACGCGCCCGCGGTCAGGACTGCCAGCAAAACGAGCAAGAGCAGTTGCCCGCGCTGGATGGGGTTGGCCGGCCATCGTGTGCGCACGGCAGCCATCGCGATTCGGTCAGGCGTTCGACCAGCGAATCGGCGCGTAGTGCCCATTCCGGCCGGAATTGTCCCAATGCATCCCGTAGTCGGACCAGCTATTTCCGTCCTCGCCGATGGCCATCACCACTCCGTCCGGTGCAAATGGATGGGCGTTCACGGCGATCATTTCCGCGTCTTCGCCCATGGCGCTCGGCACCGGGCGCACGGCCATCGTCATGATGTCGGGAATCTCGACCGCGCGTCGTTTCCCCTCGACGGTATAGCGGATCGGGACACTGCGGGCGCCCAGAACCTCGCCGACGAGCGGGGCAAACGCTCCCATCGTTCCACCGGCAGCGCCGGAAAAGATGGCTTGCAGCGCCTGACTTTGCGCGTCATCGGCGCGTTCGTCGACATACAGGGCTACTTTCCAGTCGCCTTCGATCATCGGTCCGGGCGTACGCGCCACCATACCCAGATTCAGGCCATCCAGCGTCAAATCGCCGAACGAGCCTCGATCGATATGAAACGCGAACGCCACCTCACAGGCCCCTTCGGTTGGCTGCGAGCTGAATGGCGCATTCCCCGAGAAAATGCAAGGGCAGGCAATAGTGCAATTGCAGTTCTCGAAATACTCACCGGAAATCGACCATTGTGCGGATGCTGGCTCGGTCATGGGTCGCTCCTTCCTATGCAAATTCGGTTGTTTCGCGGTTGCTTTGCATAAGATTATACGCGGGGCCGGATACGGCTGGCAATACCGCCTCTCATATAAGAGGGCGATCCAGATGGATCGTGCTCATCCATTCCCCGCCCCCGGCGATGCATCGCACTGCGCGGATCAGAATGGCGCTGGCACAGCCCAAACGGCCGCCGCCAGCATTCGAAGTTGGTCGGCTTCGGGCAGCGATTGGAAGCCGATCTCCTCGACCGTCAACTGAGCCATGCGCTCGATATGTTGCCGGATTGCCGGATCCTCGGTCCGTTCCGCGAGCGTATGCAGCATTTCGAGCAGATGCAGCATCACCGTCATATCAGCGGCCCCATGATGGCGGATCTGATCGAAGGCGATACCGAGGTACGTCTCGAAGCCCTCCAGATCGATACGCACCCGCACCACGTCATCGTCATCCCGAATTTCGTACGTTCCGCTACGCAAATCCATAGACAGATGAAGCAGCTCGCCCAGGCGATCGATGCAAAAGGTCGAGGTCGTCGGGTCGTTGAAGTCCGCGAGCGCCTTGAGCGCGATGTCGCTGATTTGCCGGTAGCCGAACTTGATATCCCGCTCCAGCGTGCGCTCCATCCCGACGATGAACGCGGAGCGGACCGTGTCCAGCAGGGAATCGGCCGGATCCGGATTCTCCGCGCTCGATGCGGGATCGGAGGGCCAGAGTGTCGCCAGGGTGGCGCCGGCGAGAAGAAACTGGCCTTCGGTGCGTGAGACGCGCACGATCCCACCCCATTGCGTTGCCGCGCGCACCAGCAGCGGTACATCGATGTTCTGGAGATATCCGGCCGAGTCCGCCTCGACGCGGCGATCTGCCCCGGCGAGGTCTGGCAGCGAGCGGCGCACGAGCGTCATGCCCGCGCGGCGGTCCTGCTCGCCCTCGATCAGTTGGCGGGTGTCACTGGTGGCACGATCGAGGATAACGCCGGCCTGAATGTTGTGGGTCGCATGGTGGAAAAAGTAGATCAGGGCGCCGATCATCACGAACGCCAGCACGATGCCCATCGTCACCGCGATGCCCGGCACGAAGGTGCGGGTATCGTCCGAATTGGCGCGGATCACGCGCAGGACGACCAGGGCATAGACAAACGTGGCCACGAAGATGCCGAGCACGACCTGATTGCCGCGATCCCCGGTGAAACTGCGCAGAATCCGCGGGGAGTACTGATTCGATCCGAGCTGCAACGCCACGATCGTGATGGAAAACGCCATGGTGGCAACGGTCATGGAGGTGGCCGCAATGGCGGCCAACACGCCCCGGGCGCCCGCCGCCCCACCTGAGAACATCCACCAACGATGCTCGCCCTGCTGCGCCAGCAGCGCCTGATCGACCTGGACGAGCAGCAACGCCAGCGCGATGGCCGCGGCAGCCATTGCGGCCGGTATCGGCCAGAGCGTATCTCGAAGATCGAACCACCACGTCGCCAGCCGAGCCTTCATGTCATCTCCTCGAACTCATCGATCCGAACCCCACCGGACCTCCGCACGGTGACCGTCGGCTCGTCGATCGATGGCTTTTCAGTATGGCGTCGTCCGGCGTTTACCGGGGTATCCGCAAACATCGAAGGAGCGGCCTAGGAGCGCCCGGCAATAGGATGTGGGCGGGCTGATTCGAGTGCGTAGGTGGTGGGAGGTTCCCTATTGCCGGACGCTCTAAGAGCGCCTGCAAGCGTCGTTCATCCTTCGAGTGATCCCGATTCGAGTAGGTACGCAAGCGGTGGGGTCTGCACAGATCGCAGGATTTCTGCGGTTGCGGTGATGTCGAATTCGTGCGTTTGCTTGTGTGAGAGCACAGAGCAAAAGGGCTGCGGCCCTCGACATTTTCGAGCAAACGCCATGGCTTCTGTCTAGATCCTGGAGGTTCGAGTTCGGCACAAATTCGACATCCCTTCGGCTGGTAGTTCGGCAGCGAACTGTCCGATCCTCGCCCTGGCATTCATAACGTGACAGGAAGGATCGGTATGCCAGCAACCGCGGCGGAGCTCACCTCTATCCTCGGCACGGCATCTCAATCGCTACGACGGAAATCCTCGCTGCGCCAATTCCAGGTCACCACAGAACCGCACTCAGGACCCGGTTGTTCTGTCTGCTTATGACGCGATAGTAACGAAATAGGCAGCTTTGCCGATACCTGAGTGCGGGGCGGCTCGCATGATGACGAACGTACCGCGGAGACGCACCGGACCTGGTCTGCGCGGACGCCCGAACGCTTTGCTCGAAATGACACATCCAGGCCCGGACGAGAGAGGGCATACATGGACGAATCGCAATTCGATACGCTGACCAGAACGTTCGCCACCTCCCGGCGCAAGGCCATTACGCTGGCGCTCTGGGGTGCGCTCGCCGGCCTCTCCAGCTCGCTCGAACACGGCAGCGCCGCCCGCCGCGGATTCCCTGGACCGTTCGATCCGTTCGATCCGTCGGTCTGCACCATCGCCGGCACGACCGTTGCCGCCAACACCATCGAACCGGGAAATCCCTGTCATATCTGCGATCCCGGGCTCGACCGCAACGACTGGTCGCCCAACGCCGGAGCATTCTGCGGCGACGGAACCCAGGTCTGCTGCAACGGCGAATGCTGTCCCACCACCCACTGCTGCAGCCTGGACGAAACCTGCACTCCCTGCCGCTGCGAAATCGAAGGCACACTCATTGCGGACGGAACCTTCGCCACGCCGCAGGGGTGCCTGGTCTGCGATCCCGCCCAAAGCACCTCGGCCTGGTCTCCGGTCCTCGACCAATCGATCTGCGGCGGTGTGCCCGGCCGGGTCTGCTGCAACGGCGCATGCTGCTCCCCTACCGAATGCTGCACCGGCATTTCCTGCGAGGAATGCGGACCCCATTGCCACATCGGCGGTCAGGACATCGATGCCGGCGTCGCCAATCCGGCCAAAGAGTGCGAGGTCTGCAATCCCGATCTCGCGTTCGACACCTGGTCTCCGGCGAACAACGGCGCCTTGTGCAATGAGGGAGGAGGAAGCTGCTGCACCGACGGTGCTTGCGGAGCATGCTCCTGCATCATCGATGGCGATCCGGTCCCGGACGGAGAGGTCAATCCCAACAACGACTGCGAGCGATGCCTCTACTTCACCGATCCAGACGACTGGTCGAACAGTGCGAACCGGGCGCCGTGCGATGACGATCGCGAATGTTGCGATGGCAAGTGCTGCCCCGCCAACCAATGCTGCAACCTGGACGGTTGCGAACCATGCTGCCGGATCGGCTCCCTGCGCCCCAATGACGGCGATGTCGATCAGAACAACACCTGCCAGATGTGCGATGCCAGCCGTGATGGGCACGACTGGACTCCCGTGCGCGATGGCGAAGCCTGCGGCACGAACGACAACAGCGAATGCTGCAACGGCGAGTGCTGCTCCTCCGGCCAATGTTGCCGCAACGGCGCATGCGGTCTCTGCGATTGCAAGATCGGCGCCGATTCCATTCCGCCAGACACGATCAACGAAGCCAATCCCTGCGAAATCTGCAAACCGGCCTTGAACCGCTTCGACTGGTCGGCGGTCGCCAGCGGAACGAGCTGCGATGCCCAGGGCAGCACCTGCTGCGGCCGCGATTGCTGCTCCACCGATCTCTGCTGTCTGCTCGATGCCTGCGGCGACTGCCTCTGCTCGATCGAAAACGAGATCTATGCCCCCAAAGATCCCAATCCGACCGTCGACTGCCAGGAATGCAATCCCCAGGCCGACCCCTTCGGCTGGTCGACCTCATCCGACCGCACCGCCTGTGGTGACGGCACGCAACAATGCTGTGGCGGCACCTGTTGCGATCCTGGAATGTGTTGCATCGACGGTTCTTGCCAGCCCTGCGGTTGCACCATCGAGGGCAATCCGGTCGCTATCGACACTCCCAATCCAAACAACCCCTGCCAGAAATGCGATCCCGCGCGCGATCCCCTCGGCTGGTCCACGCTCGATGAGGGAGCCCTCTGCGACGAAACCGGCGCGCAATGCTGCACCGGTGGGGAATGCCAGTTCTGCAGTTGTCTCATCGAGGGCGAAGTCATCGCGGACGGCACACCCAACCCACTCGTCGAATGTCAGACGTGCGACGTGGGTCTCTTCCCCGGCGGCTGGTCACCCAGCACCGAGACCAGCAATTGCGGCGACGGCACGCAGATCTGCTGCAACGGCGCCTGCTGCCCGATCGGCAACTGCTGCAATCTGGACGACACCTGCGAACCGTGCCAGTGCATCATCGAGGGCGCGACCTTCCAGCCGCAGGAATTCCACCCCACCAATCTCTGCCTTTTCTGCAATCCTGCCAGCAGCACCACTGGCTGGACCTTCGGACCAGACGACTCGGTCTGCAGTGACCCGTTGGCGACCGTGAACCGATTCTGTTGCCAGGGTACGTGTTGCGAAGAGCACGACTGCTGCCGCTCCGATGGCTCCTGCGGCGCCTGCGTCTGCACCATTGAGGGGGTCGGCGAGTTCCAGGCAAAAGATCGCAACCCGGTCAACGACTGCGAAGTCTGCAGCCCCGCCGTGAACAGCACTGGCTGGACGGTCATCGCCGACGGCGATATTTGCGGACCGAATCTCGACGAAACCTGCTGCGCCGGGAAATGCGGCCCGTGCGAACCCGGTTGCCTGATCGACGGGGTGCACTATGACGAGTTCCAACGGAAACCGGGCAACTTCTGCGAATACTGCGACCCGCGCTTCCCGGATCGATGGTCACCGAGCCAGGGTGGAGATTGTCCGCCGGCCTGTTTGATTGGCGGCGAGCTGGTTCGCTACGGCACGCCGAACCCGGACAACAATTGCCAGATCTGCCGCGGTGGAGACGACTGGTCGCCATCGACCGATCTCTTCTGCGGGGATGGCAGTCAGGTGTGCTGCCAGGGCGTCTGCTGTGAGGCGGGAGCCTGCTGCAACGACGGCGGCGTCTGTGGGTTCGATGCATGCACCCCCGAAGGATGCGTGATCGACGGCGCCCAGTATGAGGACGGCACGGTGAACCCGGATAACCCCTGCCAGTTCTGCCAGGTCAGCAGCAGCGCGACAGCCTGGACCGCTCAGTTCGGTCAATGCGGTGCAAACGGCGACCAGTTCTGTTGCGGCGGCGTATGCTGCGACCTGGGCGCCTGTTGCAATCTGAGCACCGAAGCCTGTGATTTCGATTCCTGCGAAACCTGCGCGATCGGCGGAGTGCTCTATTTCCCCGAGGACCGCAACCCGGCCAACGGCTGCGAGATTTGCCACGCCAATTCGAACAAGTTCGATTGGACTCCCTTGCCCGACTTCTCCTGGTGCGACGAGATGCAGATCACCACCTGCTGCAGCGGAAGTTGCTGCCCTCCCGGGGAAGCGTGCCAGCAAGGAACCTGCCAGGTGGTTTGAGCTCGTTAGGAACCGCGCCTGGAATCAACGCCCAGGCGCGGTTCGTTCCCGCCATTCCCGAATGTGCTTCGCGTGCATGGCGTAGTGACTGTAGCTATCCCATTTGAGCCGATTGCGAAACCGTTCCTTACTGTGCAGCAGCTCGTCCGGCACGGTGTCCAGATAGTCCAGCACCTGCTGATGAACGTCATGCAACCGGCCCGTCACCTCCGCCAGCGAGCGGTTGCGGTTCTCCTCGTATTTCAGCGCATTGAACCCATCGAGACTGCCGTACTGGGACGCATAGGTCGGGGGTTTCTTCCCCGCTGCCACCGTGGGCAGATGGTGCAATCCTTCTTCTTCCCAGGTCGTGATATGCGCCAGGATGTCCTTCACCGACCATCGCTCCACCACGCCCGGCTGCACCATCTCGTCCTCGTTCAACCCATCGAACGACGCCAGCAGCGCATCCCAATTGCGCGTCATCGTCGCCATCAACCGCTCCCGCGTACTCTGCGCCATCCCCATCTCTCCCCGCTGCGTGCGAACGTCATTGCTACAACGCGGAGAGGAGTCGAATGACAGATGAGCCCTGAGCCGATCGTAGGGCATGGACTCCGCGCCAAGCCGTGTCCGGGGCTGACTGCTCAAAAGCGTCGCGGGGCTCAGGCCCCCCGCACTCGTTCCAGCCGCATCACCGGAATCGTCCGTTCCAACCGTTGCTCGTACTCGGCAAAGATCGGATACCGGGCTTTGTGCACGGCGAAGAGCCGGTCGCGCTCCTCCCCAGTCACCTCCACCGCATGCACCGTGCGCGTTTCCGCCCCGATCTCGATGGTGAAATCCGGATGCGCCTTCATGTTGTAGTACCAGTCCGGATGCGTCGTCTTGCCGTGGGCCGATCCGAACACGATCAGATCGTCCCCCGCGGGGATGGCGCGCAACGGCGCCAAGTGCTCCTTGCCGCTCCGCGCGCCGATGGTGTGCATGATGATCATGGGGGGTGGATCATCTTCATAGGGAGAGGGTACGAGACCGTTATTGCGTCGAAAGAGGGAAATAACCTCGGCGTTGGTCGTCGGAACAGCACTCATCGAACATCACTCGGCAATATCGTTGCGCGCCACCCACGGCGGATGACGTCACCACGATACAACCTGAAGTAATGTTGAGGTCAAGCGGTTCGATCAGAGCGAGTGCGATTCAGATTGTTGGAGACGATGCTGCTGGATGGAATTCTGAGCCCTGGGAGGACGATCGAGTGTCCAGAGCCAAACACGACCGGCTGCCTGAGCGAAACCCCGCCAACCAGCCCATCACCGACGCTGGCGGGTCACCAAGCCCGGCATGTCCAGGAATTGCAATCCAGCCGCTGTCTTTGACAGTACATGTCCCGTTGGCCCCCTTGCATGTCGATCCTCGCCGTCATAGAAAATTCCCTGCAATCCATCCGGAAGCTACCTCGTCCGTTGCCGGCCTCATCTGTGGAAACCGTGTCTTAATCGAAACACGGTGTCCACATGCCGGACTGCACCGTGAAGCCATAGGACCACAACGGGCGAGAATTCTCGATCACCATCCAGTACATGCAGTCGCCCAAGCCCGGGGCCGGCTCCACGTAGGCCCGTTGCGGTCCCGGTGTGGGCGTGGGGGTGCTGGTCGGAGGCACGGCGGTTTTGGTCGGAGTGCTGGATGG
>DASTFJ010000187.1:0-10509 GCA_035708745.1 Thermomicrobiales bacterium
TACACGACATCGACGATCTGCTGGTAGGTCCAGCCGTGCCAGCTTCCCGGATGCTTTGGGATGACCACATAGCCGGCTTCGTTGCCCCAAACGAGCTGGAAAACGTGACGATAGTAGGCATCCAGCTCCAGATCCCGGTTCGCGAGCTGTTGCGCGCTGGTCGAGACCGATTGGAGGTGCATCCGGTCGATCACATGGACTCGATCCCACTCTCCCCGGTCGAAAAGGCCTTGCGCGGTCAAGTCCGGGCGCTCGATATGGTCGAGTCCGAGATCGGCCCGACGCGTTCCGGAAGACTCCACGACGGAGAGCACCGTCCCGCGGTCGTGAATGACATAGAGGCCATGTTCCTCCGCCGAGCCGGCGCGGATGTACATGCCGGGGTCGATGAATTTGCCAATTGCCCGCCAGGTGTACGGGTCGAGATCGACCAGCTGCCAGTTGGGATCGATCATGCCTGCACCGCTCCCGCGCATTCGACCTCGAAAACGCGAACTGAATAAGGAGCGATCTCGACCGGTAATCGATCGCTCGCCCTGGTGGATTCGGTCGAACGCCAAACGGACCGGAATGCGCGTGCTCCCTCGAAGAGGACCGCAGCGTCGACAGGAAGTTCGGTGGGATTTGCCAGGAACAGCAAGGTTTGGTCGCCGCGACGCAAGACGGCCAGCTCGGCCGGACCGGAGGCCAGCCGGTATTCCGGTGGCAGTGACAGCTCGGAGGCGATGGCTGCGAGATCGCTGCCGTCACTCCAGATCAGCTGGCCAATACCGATCTCCGTTCGCCCTGGCTCGTCCAGAAATCGGGCAAAGACTTCGGATTGCCGCATGAGCGGATCGAGGCGCGGCATCTCCGGTCCGACCACCAGACGACCGCCGTCCTCGACATAATTGAGCAGATTCGCCTGGTCGCCCGGATCCATGAAATCCACCGATTGCAGGTAGATCGTGGGATAGCGGTCGAGCCGAGCCGGGTCGATATGGGTATCCGCCATGTCGAAAGCGGTTCCACCAGCCGTCAGCTCGCCGGCGGCGCGACGGAGCCAGGAATCGGTGCGGTCGAAGCTGGCCTCACGTCGAATATCGGCGCGCAGCCCGAAATCGACCTCGATCTCGAAGGCTTCCTTCGGCAGACCGAGCAGATCGGCATGACCGACGTTGAGCGTGGTGAGCATCCTGGTGTGCCTGCCAAGATCGTACGCGAACATCAGCAGCGCGCCGCGCTCGCGCTCGAATTCCCAGAGTGGATAGCGCTCGAGAAACGCCGCGAATTCGCGATAGAAGTCGACGTATTCCGGCCGGTAGTCGCCGTGGCGGGTGATCGGCGATCCCTGCCAGCGCTCGCGCTCGACGAGCATGTAAAAGTTCACCGCCTTCACGCCGTTCATGTAGGCGCTGAGCGTGACGAACTCGTGTTCTGCGGGCATGAACGTCTTCCTGTGATGACTCCAGAGTCCGCATCCGAATTCGGGCACGAATGGCAGCCTGGTGGCGCCGGCGAGGAAGCGCATACGGCGCGCGACAGTGGCGTACTCCTCTTTATTGCAATAGAGATTCATGCCCACCCAGTCGATCTCCGGGTCGCTCTCCATGCGGCTGACGTCGAGCGGAGTCACCATCTGCCAGGCGATGTCGTGAAAGAGGGGCACGCCGGTGATGCCACGCTCGCGCAACATGCGGGCGATGCGCGCGATACTGTGGCGGATTTGATATTCCTTGTATGCAAGCCAGTCCAGATGCAGCGGCAATTCGCGGGCTCCCTCGACCCCGCAGTCTCTGGGTGGCTCGATCTGACCGAATGAGGTGAATCGCTCGCCGTACATCTCGGAGAGCGCATCGATCGACCCGTATTTTTCCCGCAGGAATGAACGGTAGAGCCTCAGGGATGCATCGCTGTAGTCGGTCGCGTACGGCTGATCGTGGAAGAGATAGCAGGTTTCGTTATCGCTCTGTACGGTGACAACGCAGCCGTTGGGTGCGAGGTGACGGGCGATGACCGGGCAGATCGCATCGAACCAACCACCGACCAGTTCGTAGAACTTCTCGCTGGCATACGATGGCACCGGAAACGGCCGCGGCGGATGGAGCCCCCAGGCGGCGTCGAAGTGAATCGAGCCACTGGCGGTTTTGGCCTGCACATCGGGATCCAGTAGCACCCATTCCGGGAATCCGAAGTCGGTCAGCTCGGCGTTGATGAGTGGGCCGGGCCGCACGATCAGCCAAAGCCCTTTCTCCTCGCAGAGCCGCATGAAGGCGTCGACATCTTTACGGTCGTCGATCGTTCCCCAGTCATACACGCCTGCGGCGGTTTCATGGATCGCCCAAGGGACGTACGTTTCGACCATCTCGAAGCCGAGCGCCTTGACTTGGTCCAGGATGTACGGCCAGCGATCGCGCTCCAGCCGCCAGTAGTGGACCGTGCCGGAATAGACCGGCACGGGGCGGCCGTCGATGTTTAGGCCATGATTGGTCAGCGCGACCGGCACAGTCGCCCCCTCTCTGTGCAATACATCGATATCAGCCTTTGAGCGAACCGGCCGTGAGTCCGGCGATGATCTGACGTTCCGCGAAGAGATAGAAGATGATTGCCGGCAGCATGGCCAGGGTCACGAACGCGAGGATCGCGCCCCAATCGGAGCTGTACTGCCCGCTGTACTGCATGACCCCCAGGGGGAGGGTCCAGTGCTTTTCGCTATTGAGGACGACGAGCGGCAGAAAGAAGTTGTTCCAGCTATAGACCATGGTGAGCACGGCTACCGCGGCCAACCCTGGACGCGCGAGCGGCAGCAGGATGCGGGTAAAGAATTGGAATGCGGTGGCACCGTCGACGTACGCCGCGTCTTCCAATTCATTGGGAACACCCAGGAAGAAGTTGCGCAGGATAAGGACGCTCAGCGGCATCAGGAAGGCAACCTGCGGCAGGATGATGCCCCAGAGGGTGTCGACCAGACCCAGCTCGCGGATCAGTAAGTAGACGGGCAGGATGGCTACCGCGAGTGGAAAGAGCAAACCGAGCACATAGAAGGTAAAGAGAAACTCTCTGCCGCGAAACGGCATCCGCGCGAAGACAAACGCCGCGGCGCTGGCGAACGCGAGGATCAGAAACGTCGTCGCCAGCATGACCAGCGCGCTGTTGCCGAGCTGCCGCCAGAATGCGTGCGAGCGCAGAATGTCGGTGTAGTTCGACCAGAGCACCGGATCGGGTAGTGAGAAGGGGCGGTTCACTACCTGCCCCTTCGACTTCAAACCATTCATCACGGCCACGCCGAGGGGCGCCAGTACGACGAATGCGGCCACCAAACAAACCAACAGTCGCCCGAAGCCACCGATGGGGACCACGGACCGCGGCTTTGGTTGTTCGACGTGCGTTGCCATCTCATTCGCTCGCTTTCGCGCCGCGTCAGGCGCCGGCGTAGTCTCGATTCATGAAGAAGCGCATATAGAGCAATGCAAAGACGAAGCAGATGAGAAAGATGATCAGCGAAGCCGCCGCGCCGTACCCGAGCGCGAACCGCTGGAAGCTGAACTTGTACATGTAGGTGGCCATGGTCTGGCTCGAATCGATCGGACCGCCTTCGGTCATGACCCAGATCAGGTCGAAGAATTGCAACGAACCGATGGCCGAGAGAAAGACGGTCAGCCGAACCGTGGGGCCGAGCAGCGGAATGGTGATATCGCGGATGACGCGCAGATTCGAGGCGCCATCGAGTTTCGCCGATTCCTCCAGCTCCGCGGGAATGCTCTGCAGGCCGGCCAGATACAAAATGAAATGGAACCCGACGAACTTCCAGGTGATCGCGACGAAAAGGGAATAGAGCACGATCCTGGGATCGGAAAGCCAGCCGATCGACTCGTGATTCGGAACGATCTTGCCAATCAGCTCGTTCAACCCGGAGCGCGGGTGATACAGGAAGCTCCAGAGCACGCCGGTCACGACTTCGGAAAGAACATAGGGCAGGAAAAAGACCGTACGGAAGAACGCCCTGCCGGGCATCTTGCGACCGACCACCAGCGCCAACCCGAGCGCCAGCGGCAACTGGATCAGCAGCGAGAGGATCAGAATAATGATGTTGTGCTTCAGCGCATTCCGGAAGATCTCGTCGCTGAGCACATCGCGGTAGTTTTGTAGCCCGACATAATCCTCCAGCGGTCCCAGTCCGTTCCAGTCATAGAGACCGTAATAGAACGCCTGGAAGAGCGGGAAAAAAACGAACAACCCATAGACGATGGCCGACGGGAGCAGAAAGGCGGCAGCGGTGAGCGCATAGCCGCGATCGATCCGCTTCCGGCGGGAAACGGCGAGCGGTTGGGCGGCGTCGGCGCGCGATGCGACCGAGTGCATCTCGGTGACCCTTCGGACCGGGGCCGCCGCGGCATTGGGCGACCCCGGTATGAATGCCTGGCTAGGCGCCCATTTCGGCTACGAACGAATCCTGGATCGCCTGGGCGACCTCCTCGGGCGATTCGCTGCCAGCGAAGATGCCCTGCACGTTGTCGACCACCGCACCGCCCACCGCTGGTGGGAGGTACTGGTCGTAGTACAGCTGCAGATATTCGGCATCGGCCGCCATCTGCGCCACTTGCTGCAACAGGGGGTCGGCGATTGCCGACGCGGCTGCCTCGACGGCCGGTGGAACCGCGATACCCGCGGCGCACAACGCGGTCTGGTTTTCGACGCTCGTCAGATACCGAACGAAGTCGATAGCCTCGGGGGAGGCGTTCTTGCCGATGCCGTAGCCGTCTCCGCCGCCGAGCACATCTGATGGCGCTCCTGCTCCGTCGGCGACGGCCGGGAAGGTGAAGATACCCAGCTTGTCGCCGAGTCCCTCGCCACTCTCCGATTCGTCTTTCTGGGTGTTCGGCGCCCATTGGCCCATGAGCTCCATCGCGGCTTCCCCGTTGGCGATGACCGCGGCAGCCTCGTTGTACGTCGCGCCGAGGAATCCGTCCTGAAATGGCTCGGCATCGACCAGTTCCTTCAGCAGCGTGCCGGCTTCGACGAACGGTGGGTCGGTGAAACTGCCAGTGCCGGTATAGGCGGCATCGAACGCGGCCTTGCCGCCGGTGCGGATGGCCAGATAGACCCAGTAGAAGTGTCCGGGCCACTTATCGCCTTCGCCTACGGTGATGGGGGTGATCCCGGCATCCTTGAGCGTCTGAGCGGTCGTCAACAGCTCGTCCCAGGTGGTGGGAGGCGCCTCGATGCCCGCCTGCGTGAAGAGATCCTTGTTGTACCAGAAGCAGACCATGCCGATCCGCCAGGGCGCCCCGTAGGTCGCACCGTCGCGGGTAAAGAGCCCAAGCGCGGCCGGGAGAAAGCTCTCACCCCAGCCGTCGACAGCCAAATCGCTCGAGATGTCTTTCACCAGGCCGGCATCGGCATACTCGAAGAGGACGCCGCCGCCCCAGCTCTGGAAGATGTCCGGCGGTTCGCCGGACTGCATGGCCGTGGCGATCTTCTGTTTGAAGGCCTCGTTCTCGAGGACGGTGATCTCGATCTCGACATTGGGATTCGCGGCCACATAGTCATCGGCCAGCTTCTGGAAGGCGGCCTTTTCCGATTCGATGGTGCTGATATGCCACCAGGTGATCTTCACCTTGTCCTGCGCCTGCACCTCGGTTTGGGCCGAGGCGCCGATCGCCAGAGCAGCGGCGGCGGCGGAGCCGCCGATCATCAGTTCACGTCGTGTTGCTCGCATGAGTTCAAACTCCTTCGTCGAACGATTTGCTTGCCATCGAGGGCAACGAGCAGAGAAGCTTCTTCGCCGGCTCACGACCGGGAAGCTCGCCGCCGGGGGCCCGGCCGGCAACGCGCCTCACGGTCGCCACCGGCGCTAGGGTCCTGTCGGGCGGCGGCAGGACTCGCGAATAACAAGCTCGGTCGCCAGGTCGATGCGCTCGCGCGGCGACTCGGGCGATTCGATCATGTTCAACAGCATGCGGGTGGCGCGCCGGCCCATCTCGTGCAGGGGTTGGCGCACCGTCGTAAGGCGGGGATGGACCATCGAGGCAGTCATGACATCGTCGAAGCCGACGACGGAAATGTCGTCTCCAACGCGCAAACCGCGATCACGCACGGCGTCCATGACCCCAAAGGCAGAATCGTCGTTGGAGGCGAAGATGGCGGTCGGGGGATCATCGAGCGCAAGGAGCTCGGCAGCCCGCTCATATCCCAACGGCTGATGGAAATCCCCAATGCGAATGAGCGCGTCGTCGATCGCCACGCTGTGGTCTTCGAGGGCCTTCCGATATCCGCGACGGCGCTCGACGGCGCATCCCATATTGAGCGTTCCGGTGACGAACCCGATGCGCGTGTGCCCAAGATCGAGCAAATAGCTGGTGCCGTCATAGGCGCCCTGGAAGTTCGTTGCGCCGACCGAGGGACCTCGATCGTAGAAGCCGCCCTGATCGATGAGTACGAACGGAAAGCCTCGCCGGACGAAGGAATCGAGATAGGCCGCGGGATCGCTCGGCAAGACCAGCAGGAGACCGTCGGCCAATCCCGAAGTCAACGTCGAGGCAAAGGCCGACTCTCGATGCTTGCGGTGATGGGTGGTGTAGAGCATCAGGTCGTACGAATCGAGCGAGAGCTCCTCGTCGATGCCACGCACGATCGCGCCGATATAGCTGGTATCGAGATCGGGTACCACCAGCCCGATCACCTGCGATCGACCGCCGGCCAGACCGCGGGCCTGGCGATTGACCACATAGCCGGTGCGAACCAGCGCGGCTGTGACGCGTTTGCGCGTTTCCTCGCTGACGTACCCTTTGCCGCTGACCACACGCGACACGCTGGCGGCCGACACCTCGGCTTCCCGGGCAACATCGTCGATCGTTATTCGCTTCTCGGTTCGCACCGTCGCCACGACGTATGTCCTCGATTCGACTGCTGATGGCCGGTCCGCCAATGTGAGAGCGGTATCAGAGAACCGAAGGAAAACCCTCGGCCCGCACTCGGCATTTGGCAACATGATGTGAAAGCGCTTACAGACCTATTTATTGCAGGGACTGCGTCGATTGTCAAGCCTATGCTTGGAAAACCAGCACGCTGTTTTGGAATTTGGGCAGCGTGGATCGGCCGAGCGTTCGCGCGGAGATGAAGCCCATCGAGTTCCGCATTGACTCGCTGACCTCGGCTTGGTACCATTTGCTTCGCTCAATTTGGGTTCGAGGCGCGTTCGTCTAGCGGCCCAGGACACCGCCCTCTCAAGGCGGAGATCACGGGTTCGAATCCCGTACGCGCTACCCCGGGCAAACCCACGGACCAATTGGTCTGTGGGTTTTGTGTGTCCGGCCGTGGGCCCGCCCAGCTCGCTTGTTCGTTCAGGCCATCATGGCGCTCGATTGCAGTCGCTGCAGCCTGAGTGTGGCGGACGCATAGCTTTCCCGCACGCGGCTGAACTGGTCCCAGGCCGATTCGAGATCCGCGACGACCGGAATTCCCGATCTGCGAAGTCGTTCCGCACACTGGTCGAATTCCTGCCACGTCATGCTCGAGGGTTTTGGTGGCGGCTGTATCGAATAAATGCGATGTCCATAGTGGTCCGCGATATGGTCGATTGCCGCCGAACCTCTATCCAGACAACGAGCGGCTTCTTCATCCGGCGGGAGGTCGATCAGCGTGTTTCTCATATTGGCAGCATCGAACACCATCACCGCATCCACTGACCAGTGCTTGGTCATCACCGGCGCGAAGAGCAGCAGGTAGCCATCGACGGTGCGGTAGGTGAGCTCGATGGCGGCGAATTCGTCGGCCCATGATTTCCAGATGGCGGTCAACGAATCCAATCCCCGTCCCTGAGCTGCATGCTCGACGAGCTCGGCGCCACTGCCAATTCCCGTCAGCTGTGCGTCCGTGGCGCTGACTCGCTCCACTTGCTGGGAATAGGCCGCGTAAATATTGACGATATATCCAATCAGCAACGCCACGAAGATCGGACCAGTGAATGCCTCGAATCCGGCAGTGATCGTCTCCCGCAGCGTTGGAGGCAGTCCGGCGAAGCCCAATACGGACATGGCCGATATGCTGTTTTCGAGCGCGACGCGAGGGCTGTTTTCGGTGATACCGTACAGAAAGCAGGCGAAACCAAAGCAGGAGAACGACAGCGAGAATGTCACCAGGGCGATCAA
Organism: Thermomicrobiales bacterium; assembly: GCA_035708745.1. Lineage (GTDB taxonomy): Bacteria > Chloroflexota > Chloroflexia > Thermomicrobiales > UBA6265 > JAMLHN01. The sequence continues at coordinate 8,130 of DASTFJ010000187.1, forward strand.
GCTAAATGGTACATACAGGGTCCAAAGGGTACGCTGGCGCTCGGCATTTGGTCGGATGCTTCCCGCGAGCAACAGCGCATTGCGTGCTCCCCGAAGCACGATTCGTGCGACGTATGGCGCCTCGGCGCCTCGAACCATCATCACCTGCGCCGTCCAGTAGAACGAATAGGCGACGAGTCCAAATCCAACGATAGCGGCAACGAACCGAACTGGGTCCACGAGACCTCGCTTCCTTGCGTCGCGTTGATGTCAGCTCGTATCGCTCACGCTTTTCGCAAATTGGGAGCGGGAGCCCCGACAAGCGCGATTCGGGCCGCATTCCATGCGGCGGTCCGCATCCGATCGACATGCCTCGCGGACGTTCCCAATATGCGCACCGATATCCCGCAATCGTTGGGCAATTCGCTGACCCCGCAGATGGTTTGGATGTCTCCTTCGAGTGCGGACCGTACCAACGTCGCCAAATCCGAAGCCGGCCGGATGCGTGAAAAAACATAGAGCACACCCAATGCATCGAAATCTCCGAGCATTGCCGGACTCGTCAGGGAAAACCGTTCTGGTTCCAGGGCGATACGATCAGCGACGAGCAGATTCCCCTCCGGACCGGTGGCTTCCAGTTGCGTGTGAACGAGTGAATAGGCGTGACGCTCGCCGTAGGCGGTGCGTCCGGGCGCCAGCACATCGCCAAGAATGATCGTCGCAGTCGGATCGATTCGCAGCGCGATGTGCTGGAAGAAACGCGAACCCCGGTACGGAATCGTCATATCCGGGAGAAACTCGACCAGACTTCCCGCGCGGGCAACGATTTCGATTACCTGGGTGATGTAATTCTCCTCGCATTTGTAGAGCTTACCCGCCGACTGGGTGGTGATATGGGCAGCGGCGTCGACACCGCATTCGATGTCGATCCGATAACGATCTCCTTGCAACATGCCGCCACCGTTTTGCAGCAGGACGACGATCGGCATATCCGGACGCACCGGGTCGTAGTACATCGGTTGGAACATTTGCAGCGGCGATCGATAGTAGTGTTGCACCATGCGGGTGCGATCACCTTGCCGCGCGAATGACAACTCCATCAGTCCGAGTTTGCCGGGGCGTCCTGCGCCCAACAACGGCACTGGCGTTTCGTAGCGGGAGAATTCACGCGGCAATGCGACAGGCAGGATGCGCGCCGGATCGTCCCGCTCGATGGTGCTAACGCGTTCGATCATCGATATGCCCAACCAATCGGCAAAACCGGCCGCATTCCGACGTCAATGCGAATGCGCATGGTCGTGGTTGTGGTCATGAGCCGGAAGCGCTTCGAGGAGTTGGACGATCTCGTTCGACCGTCCAGTTATGCTGGCCGTGGCAATGAATTCCATGACTTGTTCGAGTCCATCGCCGGTCAAACTGTTGGTCATCACCCACGGAGCGCCGTCCGGCCGCGCGTCCCGGGCGCCCGCTCGCATGACATCCAGATTCACCCGCACATACGGGGCCAAATCGACCTTGTTGATAACCAGGAGATCGGAATGGGTGATGCCAGGTCCCTTCTTTCGGGGAATATCGTCACCTTCGGCCACATCGATGACGAAGATATAGGCGTCGACCAGGGTGGGGCTGAACGTCAACGTGAGATTGTCACCACCGCTTTCAAGGAAAACGAGATTCGCATCGGGAAACCGGGCCAGCATCTCATCCATGGCGGCGATGTTCGCAGTTGGGTCATCGCGCACCGCGGTATGCGGACACGAGCCTGTTTCGACTCCGATGACACGGTCGGCCGAAAGAATGCCAGATAGGGCAGACCGTACGTGTTCGGCATCGAGTTGGGTGTAGATGTCGTTAGTGACGACCACTGGGCTGAAGCCACGGCCAATCGCCATGGGCACCAAAGCCTCGATCAGCGCGGTCTTACCCGAACCGACCGGACCGCCAACGCCGACCTTGAATACACTTCGTTTCGGATTCGATACCATGATCTGGGCTTCCCTTTCGATCGACGATCACCTGGATCAGCTGGAAAAAAGTCGGAGCTCGGCCACCTCGTGCCGCATCGACATGAGCTCCGCCAAGGGGACAGAACCGCCCATTTCCGCGAGCGGTCGCGCGAGCGCATCATCGGTCGCGGCCTCGATCACGGGATGAAGCAAGAGCAGTATCCGCTGCGCATTGCGATGATCGATGACGGACATACGCACTGCCGCCCCAACGCAGCTGGCGGCAAAGGAATAGAGCTCGCCGGCTACGGCCTCGCGGCGTGGAATGTCCAGCGTCGACTTCAGCAGCGCCAGCGCGACTGCCTGGTTGCCGGGAGCTTCGCGCTCATCGACCAGCGGAAGGTAGTCTCGAGCCAGCTCGCATCCAAAGACATCGCGCGCGAGCATGAGGAGCT
>DASTFJ010000188.1:0-6786 GCA_035708745.1 Thermomicrobiales bacterium
CCCGAATCGCGGCAACAGGTTCCTTCGGCCACGCATGCGTCCTGGCAGCATTCCTCACCCTCGGTGCAGGTGCCGACACACGCGCCCTGTGTGCAAATTTCGCAGTCGCCCGGGCAGTCGGCATTCGTGCAGCATTCGCCACACCAGCTCCCGCCGGGGGTCTCGCAGCAGGTCAGATCGGGACAGCACGACATCTCGGAGTCGTCACAGGTTTCGCCGATCTCCCGGCAGCAGGTGCCGATGGGAGAGCAGGTATCGTCACAGCATTCCTGCTGGTCCGTGCATTGGTAGTTGCAGGTTCCCTGGAAGCAAACGCCACACGCGCAGTCGTCATCGGTGCAGCACTTGCCTTCCGCCTCGCAGGCATTGGTGTAGGCGCAGCAATATTCGCCCGACTCGCAATTGCTGATGCACGTGCCGTCGATACAGGAAGCGCATTGGCCGTAACAATCGGAATCGCCACAACACTCGTCGTCCTGGCAGGTTCCGCCGATGCAGGATTGGCAGAACAGGCAATCGGAATTGTCACAGCAGGTCGCGCAGTAGTGGTCCGGGGTACCCGAGTTGCAACACCGCTGCCCGTCCAGGCAGGTGGTACGCGCATTGCAAAAGCCATCGCCGTCGCAGAACGCTTCGCCGCATTCGTCTTCGCGCTCGTTCGGGCAATCGCTGTCGACGCAGCATTGGGGCGCGCAATGGTCCCCACAACAGCGACCGTCTTCGCAGCCGCCGATGCACACGCCCCGGCTGCAGACGTAGCACGGATCGCAGACCTTTGGATCGCAGGCGCCCGTAACCGGGTTGCAGACGGTGCAGGCATCCTGGCAGAGATCCTCGTAGATGCACTCTTCACCATCGCAGGTCAGGGACTTGCAGGGGACAGCCACGCAGTCACATTGCGCTCCGGCTCGGTCGAGCCGGGTTGCAACCGCCACACCCCCCACCAGACCGCCAAACAGTCCTTTGAGCGCCGTGCGGCGTGAGCTCCCCCGCGCCAAGGCGCGTGTCAGGGCGTCGAAACGCTGATCGTCCATGGATGATTGCCCTCTCCCTACATCCCAATCGCGCACAGGCAGCCGCGGCGGCTCTGCCGCCGGAGAGCTGCGTTTTGTGGAAATCCCTGAAAACCTGCGCGAATCGTAGCGGGAAATGGCGCGCGCGTAAACCGCGCCATCCAAAAATATGCGCGGTTCGCACATGCAACGACGGCCGCCAGATTGGCGGCCGTCGTTCTGAGTTCGGATGACGTGGGAGTTGTCTACTCCTCGGTCTGGGTGTCCGGCGTTTCGCGCAGCTTCTTCGCGGCGTAGAGGGCCGCGGCGGCGCCAAGCGCGGCCGTCCCAAGGAGGCTGCTCGAACGATCATCCTGACCCGAACCCGTCGCCGGCAGCGTCGTCACTGGAGCCGGCTTGGGTGGCTTCGGATGGTGGTGATGGTGGTGGTGGTGGTCGCAGCAGTGCCACGAGCACGAACCGTCATCGCAGCAGCAGGTGTGCTCCGGGCAGCCTTTGTCGTCGATACACAGGAGGGGATACTCGCAGACACCCTCGTTGCAGGTGCCATCCTTGCCGCAATCCCAATCATTGCAGCACTGGGCGCAGGTGTTTCCCTGGGAATTCCAGTTCTCACAGCAGACGAGCCCGTCGCAACAATCGAGCTGGGGGCTGCTGTCGCCACCGGCCGCGGTAATTTCCAGGAGACCACAGTAGTCTCCCATGTCCTTGCAGCAATCGGTCACTGGCGCGCAGACGCCCGAATCGCAGATCTCGCAGTCGCCGCAGTCGCTATCGTCGCAGCACGCGGCGCAGTAGCTGCTGTCACCTGATCGGCAGCACAGCAAGTCATCGCAGCAGCTCAGCTCCTGATCGGCGCAGACGCCCGCCGGAGGAATGCAATCGCAGGTGCCGATGGCGACGCATTCGTCGTGACAGCATTCCTGGCTCTGGCTGCATTCGCCATAGCAGGTGCCCTCGGAGCAATACGAGCAATCAGGGCAGGCATCGGTGCAGACACCATTGACGCAGGTCTCGCAGGTATCGCAAACGACACCGCAGGCGCCGCAATACTGATCGTCCGGCGCATCGAGATCCACGCAGTCGATACCGACGCCATCGACATCACAGCACGTTTCGCCTGGCGGGCAACCGCCCTCGACGATTTCGCAAACCCCGCCGACACAATCGACAACGGTGCAAGCGTCTGGCTGGATGCAGGTCGAAACGCAGATACCATCGACGCAGGTTTCGCAGGCAGAGCAGGTAACCCCGCATGCGCCGCAATACATTCCGCCGCCGCTCAGGTCGACACAGTCGATACCGACGCCATCGACATCACAGCAGGTCGTTCCGGCCGGGCAATCGCTGACTTCGCTGCAGACGTTATCGATACACGCCGGAAGCGTGCAGGCATCGGGCTGGCCGCAGTCATCGTTCGCGATGCACTCCACACAGATCGAGTTATGAGGATCGCCACCGATGAAGAGGCAGAAATCGCCACCGCAATCCGCGTCGGAGCAGCAAGTAGTGGTGCAGGTGCCACCTTCGATATCCCCGCAGCAAATCGGCCGCTCGGCCGGACACTCGCCGCAGGGCGTTTGCGCACCCGCCCGATCGAGCCGTGTGGCAACAGCAACGCCGCCAACCAGGCCCCCAAATAAACCCTTGATCGCCGTGCGTCGCGAGGAATTCCCCGCGAACGCCCGGGTCAGGGCATCGAATCGTCGATCGTCCATGGACCCTTTCCCCTTTTCTGGCGGCCCCCTGGGAAACGAAATTGCCGCCTCCTGCACGGGAGGCATCTGGGCGCCTTTCTTCTATTTTAGCTGGGAAAGTGCCCCAATGTAAAAAAAACTAGGCAATAATCTGCAAATTCTCACGATCACGCCAACAAACTCAGATTTTCGCGCAGTTTTCTATTGGTATTTATTTATCGAGAACTCTCGAATTCACGCGACTATATTCTCGCACCCGCCTTTCCACACGTTTGCCGGCCCCCGAAATGCCGGCCGAGGCGCCGAATGACCCCTGGAGCATGCACGCCAGCCTCTTCCGCTGGGTCCACCCCCAGAAGCCTGGAGGTGTTCTATCCAGACTTCAATCGGTCGTGCCGGGATTGTTTTGGTCTACGCGACGGTCAGCACCAGGCTCATCCCATTGTCACGATCACCTGGGGTGGGGCTGGTGACCGAATAGGTTCCGGGTGGCAGGTCGACCGTGAATGCGCCGGATTGACCGGGTTCGAGCTCGTGGGTGAGCTGCTCGTCGATCCCCGGTCCCTCGATGGCAAAGCTATGGGTGAGTGCGCCGTAGTTCGTAACCAGGAAGGTGACCGGTCCGGCGGCGAGCTTGCTGGGCATATCGATGACATATTCGGAGAGGCCGACTTCGACCACCTCGCCAGTGGGCGCGGCACTATCCGGCGTCCAGGGAACCGTCGGGCTCGGGGTGGGAACGGGGGTGGGCGTTTCCGCGGGCGCCGGAGTCTCGGCTGCCTCGGTGGCTTGCGGGGTCTCGTCCGCGGTCTGGACAGCGGCCGGCAAATCATCCGACCCGCCCAGGGTTTCCGCGATCGGCTCGCAATCGGCCGGAGCGGCTTCGGCGGCGGAGCCGTCGGGCGCATAGCGGACCATCGCACCGGCGCCAGCGGCGCTGCCCATCGCGCCGGTGACGAAGTAGACGGCGCCATCCGGTCCGGTGCCGAGACCGGCGGGGAAATCGAGTCCGTCCGCCACGACCTCCAGACCGTCTCCGCTCTGGCGCACCAGGCGCCCGGTGCCGGGTATGCCATTCGGGGCGGTATCGCTTACGCCGGTGGCAAGCTCGGTGGCATAGAGTGCGCCGTCGTTGCCGATGGCGATTCCGCTGGCCATGGTGAGGCCGCTCCAGACGATTTGCACGGCGCCACCGGCGTCGATATTCACGACGCTGCCGCTGCCGGTCTCGAAGGGCGCGCGGCCGACCGAGCTGGCGTAGAGCGAGCCGTCCGCCCCCAGCGCCAGATCGCTCGGGGCGAACCCTTGCGCGGAGAGATCGGCCACCAGCGTTTCGTCCTCGCCCGGTTCGACTTTCGTGATCAAGCCGTTGAGCGCATCGGCGATCCAGAGCGCGCCATCGCCCGATGCCATCGCCACCGGGTTGCCGGGATTCGGAAATCCCTCCGCTGGGGCGACCGCGGGCGGATTGTCCTGCAAGAAGGCGGCATGATCGGCGATCAGGCTCAGCGAACCGTCGCCACCCAGCCGGTACACTCCTGGCGCTCGCTCATGGTCGCCAATCTGGTCGCCGGCATTGGAGATCAGCACATACAGCTGGCCGTTCAGCTCGGCCACCGATTCGGCGCCGAAGATGCGGCCCTGCGCGGTGCGCGTGGAGACGATGCCGGTCGCGAGCGCGGTTGGGCAGCCATCGTCGATCGCGACCACCGCGCCGGTTTCGCCGGCGGTCAACGGTCCCAGCGGCGCGGGCGCTTCGGGTTGCACGGTCTCGCTGCCGCCGCTGCCGGTCAGGGCGATGAAGAGGACGTCATTGGCATTCCAGGTAAAGCCGCCGGGGGTGGTCAGCCCGCGCGCCACGACCGTGAGGCTGTCATCTTGCGCGGCGGCCGGGAGCGCAAAGGAGACCGCGCTCACAATCATGACGATCGCCGCCAGCGCGCGCACCGCCCGTCGTCCGCATCTCATTCCGCCTCGTCCTTTCCCGCCGTTCACCCGGTTTCTTTCAGTCGGTATCGTACGTTCGCAGGGAAACGCCGTCAATTGGAGGTACGGCGCCAAGGATAGGCGGAGTGGCTGAACATCGGATTTTTCCACGAATATTGACATATTGTCTTGCGATGGTACGCTGCTGAGAAGCGATTTCCGAGGGGCCATCTCTGCCTCGCCGAATACAGGAGCAGATTCGACCGGGACATCCGCACAATCGAACAGGTTCAGGAGTGATCAGCATGATCGACTACCGCATCCATGTCGCTGCACTCGACTCCTTTCGCGAACAACTGGCCCTCACCGCGTTCGGCGACCCAACCGTCGAAGCGCTGCGCGATCAACATGTCACCGAAGCCGATCTGGCTCCCGCGTTCGCCAATCTCGGGTCGATCGTCGATCTGCTGCTTTGGCACGCATCCAGCGACGGCTTCGAGATCGACCTGCTCCAGCGTGCCGCCGATCTCTGGAAAGCCGGGTTGGAGCTTTACCAGACGCTCGGGGAATTCCGAACCCAGCTCGAAACGCTGATGGCAAACCCGGCGGATGACGCGGCGCTTGCGGGGCTCAACGCGGCCGCGGTGAAAATCCAACCACTCGCCCATTCCGCGCTCGATCTGGATGCCAGGGTGCAGGCGCTGCGCCAGGACGTGGTGCGCTTCGAGCACCTGCAACCGCATCCCCGGCAACGCGATCAGGCCCTCATCGAATGGGGCTGGAGCGATATTTTCGTCGCCCGCCGCACTGAAGCGTTTGCCCGTGAAACGAGACGTCAGGTCTCGTCCGAGGCGACGAGCGCATTCGCGACCGGGGTGCTTTCCAGTTATGGCGCGAATGCCGTTGGCAATGCGTTCGCCACGCTAGTGGTCGGAGGACCGCGCCGGTCGCATCGTTTCCGTAACCGGCTGGCGCGCAATACGATAGGAGCCTGGGTGGCGGAGAACGATGCGTTCTTTCCCACACTGACCCAGTTGGCCGATCAATTCGAAGCCACATTCGGGAACAGTCTCCCTTCGGAGATCGAAGATCTGATGCTGAACGCAATGGGCGCGACCTTCGATCCGGGGCAAGTGCCACCCGCGCCGGATTTGCAGCTTGGCTATCAGCGCCTGATCCGGCATCTGCGCTTGCTCGATGCATTCGAATTTCCGGAGATGCCGGCGCTGCCGCAGGAACCGTTTCTCAGCACGCTTTTCGGCGATCCGGCCACGACCTATACACCCTCGATGCCTGAAGGCACCGGGCTGACCGAAGCGGGCGATCCCAATGCGCAGCCGGGCAGCAATCCCGGTTCGATCGTTCCCCAGAGTTTCGGCAATGGCGACCCATCAGGACCGCCGGAAGAACCCGATTCGACCGAGGTGAAATGCGGGGCATTCTGGGAAGCGCTCGGCTGGTCGATTCTCTTTCTCCTGGGTGGCTGGTTCGCATGCGTCATCCGCTGGGCAGACAAGGATCGCTGCCAACTTTGGGACGACATCACGCAAAACTGGGAACAGGCATTCCCCGATGGCGCGCAGGGGTCGGTCGAGTTCAGCTCGAGCAGCGGGCAGGCGTTGACCGCGGACGATGCCGCCAACATTGCCCAGGTCGACCAGATCGTTCAGCTCATCGGCGATCTCTATAACTTGCAGTCCCTGACCTGGGAAGGCTTTCAGAAAGCGAACGATTTTCTGGCGTTGTATGGGCTCATCTATCCGACCGGATTGCTGAATCGCAAACGCTACAGCCAGTTCCTGACGGTGCCGAGCACGGAACCGGGTTCATTTCCTCTGCTGCCGGATGACGATGCACGGTTCCATCTCTTTCCGGCGACGGCGGTCGAGCAGCCTGCCTGTTTCAATATCGCGTTTCCCTTTGACGCCACCCCCGCCGCGGTGCTCTCCCGCGTGCCGCAGGTCGGGGTGACATCCGCGGCCGACCAAAGCCTTTTCGTCTGGAACCAGATCGCACTCGACGTTCAGGATTCGAGCAATCTCGATCTCGATGCCGACCGCGAATGGCAGCACGGCTGCTGGCGGGCCGACGGTTCCATCACCGATCAACCGATCGCTGTCTCCGTCCTGCTGTACAGCGAAACCTGAGGA
>DASTFJ010000189.1:0-8582 GCA_035708745.1 Thermomicrobiales bacterium
CAGAAGCTCGGCCCGCAATTCCAGCCACGGTTCGTGGCCGGTAATCCTCCGGACGTGATGGACAACTCAGGCGCCGACAACCTGCCGATCGCGACCCTCGTCGCCGAGGGCCAGCTCGCAGACCTCGCCGACCTGATGGCCGCCCCCTCCTACGACACCGAGGGCTCCACCTTCGCGGACACCCTGGCCCCGGGCTCGCAGGACACCGGCGTATACAACGGCGTGCAAAATGTCCTGCTGTACGCCGTGACCGTCTACGGCCCCTGGCACAATCAGGCGCTCTTCGATGAAAAAGGATGGACCTACCCGGAAACCTGGGACGATATGATGGCCCTCTGCGAAGAGATCAAGGGCGCCGGTATCGCTCCCTGGACCTATCAGGGACAGCATCCCCAGTACATCCGCATCCTCTTCGACGCCATGGTCGCCAAGCATGGCGGTATGGAATCGCTCTTCAACCTGGACAACCTCGAGCCCGACGCCTGGAGTCAACCGGCCGTTGCCGATACGCTCACCTCCCTGGCGATGCTGGCGGACAACGACTACATCATGGAAGGGACCGCGGCCCTCACCCACACCGAAGCCCAGGCGGCCTGGCTCGAAGGCAAAGCCGCCTTCATTCCCTGTGGCACCTGGCTCGAAAACGAGATGAAGGGCCTCATTCCCGAGGGATTCGAAATGGTGGTCGACCCCTCCCCCTCGCAAGCAGACGACGTGTTGCCCTACTCCGCCATCGGCGCCTGGGCCGGTGAGAACTTCCACGTCTCCGAACAGGGCAAAAATGTCCAGGGCGGCAAGGAGTGGTTGCGTCTACTTTTCTCCAAGGAGGGGGCCCGCTTCTTCTCCGAAGACACCAAGGGACTCACCGTGGTCAACGGCTCGGCCGACGGGCTCGACCTCGGCGCCGCCTTCGCCTCGGCCCAGACCGCGCTCACCAATGCCGGCGACAACCGAATCGTTTCGCAGTACACCTCGTGGTACCCGACCCTCAATACCGAGACTCAAAACCAGTTCGGCGCGCTCATGACCAAGAAGGTGACGGTCGATGAGTTCATGGCAAACATGCAAGAGGCAGCCGACGCCGTTGCCGAGGACGATTCGATTCCCAAGTACACCCGCGAGGCGTAATAACCCAGGGGAGGCAGGTCCCGAGCGGACCCGCCTCCCCTGGCTCACGCTCCCCGACCCTCGAACCGTCTCCGGCGCATTTGGCCTGTGCCGGTGACCCGCCGTGCTCCGATCGCCAGTTTGAACCGCGAGGCCGCAGATGAACCACGGCAAATACCGCCTGATCATCCCGTTCCTGGCGCCAGCTCTCTTGCTCTACGCGGTCTTCGTTCTCTATCCCTATGTCCAGGCTTTCTGGATTTCGCTTCATCAATGGCGGGGAGTCAGCGCCAACAAGAAGTACATCGGTCTCGGCAACTACCGCAAGCTGGTGGACGACGAGAATTTCTGGAACGCCCTGACGCATAACGCCCAGCTACTCATCGTTCTGCCGATTTTCACCATTGGCCTGGCGATGCTCTTTGCCACCCTCTTCGTGCAAGGCGGCCGCGGCGTGCGCGGCGCCAATTTCTACCGCATCGTCTTCTTTTTCCCCCAGGTGATGTCGCTCGTCATCGTCGGCGTCCTCTGGCAATACATCTACAACCCGAACAGCGGCCTGGTGAATGGCTTTCTCGACGCGGTCGGACTCGACAGCCTGAAACGCGCATGGCTGGGCGACACCAGCACCGCGCTGTGGGCGGTCGCCGCGGTCATCGTCTGGCAGGCGGTCGGTTTCTATATGGTGCTCTTCGTGGCCGGCATGCAGTCGATACCGATCGACTACTACGAAGCCGCGCGGCTCGACGGAGCCAGCCGGTTCGCCCAGTTCAAGGACGTCACCTTGCCCCTGCTCTGGGAAAACATCAGAGTCGCCATCGTCTACATCGCCATCGCCGCGCTCGATCTCTTCACCATCGTGCAAGTCATGACCGAGGGCAAACCGCAGCGCTCCTCCGATGTCGTCGCGCGCTACATGTACGAGCAAGCGTTCACCAACAGCCAGTTCGGGTACGCCTCGGCCATCGGCGTCGTGCTCTTGCTGCTGACCCTGGGTCTCTCGATCATCCTGCTCTTCTTCTCACGCCGCGAGCGGCTCGAGTTCTAACGCCGTGGCCGGCGTCGCGCGATACGAAAGGACCGTCGGGTGAGCATCCAGGAAACGACAGGCGATGTCACGGCCCAGGCGGCTGAGACAGTTGCCCCAGCCAAGCGCTCGTCCCGGCTCACCGGCGAAAACGCATTCGGCGGTCTCTCTCAGGTGCTCTTGATCGTCTGGGCGATTCTCGTCATCTTCCCCTTCCTCTGGATGGTGATGACGTCGTTCAAAACCGATCCGGAAATTATCTTCAGTCCCTGGAAGCTTCCCGCGTCGCTGCAATGGAACAACTTCGAGCGCGCCTGGAATCAAGCCCACATCGGCACCTATTTCAAGAACACCATCATCGTCGTCAGCGGTTCGGTCTTTCTGACCCTGCTCTTCTCGTCGATGGCCGCCTATGTCCTCGCCCGCTTCGAGTTTCGCGGCAACCGCATCATCTTCTATCTCTTCATGCTCGGTCTGATGTTCCCGGTCTTCCTGGCGCTGGTGCCCCTCTTCTTCGTCGTCAACGATCTCCATATGCTCAGCACCTATCGCGGCCTCATCCTCGTTTATGTCGCCTACTCCCTGCCGTTTTCCATCTTCTTCCTGACCAGCTTTTTCAAGACCCTCCCCAGTGAGCTCGCCGAAGCCGCCATCCTCGACGGCGCCTCCCACTACCGCGTCTTCTTTGGAATCATGCTCCCGCTCGCCAAACCCGGCCTCCTGGCAATCGGCATCTTCAACGTCCTCGGGCAATGGAATCAGTTCATCTTGCCGCTCGTGCTCAATCCCGATCCCAACAACTACCTCATCACCCAGGGCCTCGCCTTCCTTGCCATCCAGCAGGGCTACCAAAACGACTACAGCGCCCTCTTCGCCGCCCTGACCATCACCATGATCCCCATCCTGGTCGTCTACATCGTCTTCCAACGCCGCCTCGAAGCCGGCCTCACCGCCGGCGCCCTTAAGGGCTAACTTTGTCACCCGGGGACAGCCTCCCATGACTACACCGCCCCGCATTGGGAGGGGCGGGTCCCTGTGCCCGTCCGTGTTCCCGGACGACCCAGCCCAGTGATATAGGATCAGGATGAGCACCAAGGGGTGTTAGCCCAGCGTTTCAACGGTGGGATCGTGACGGGCGACCGATACCCGATACCGACCGTTGCCAACCCGCCCGGATGATTCTCACAGAAAGCACAGACCGGTCTACCCGTTCTCTGTACTCCGAAACCGATACAAATCCACCAATCCCCGCGCCACCCACCGCGCATCCAACCGCTCTGGCAGCTCCGGAACCTCCTGCTCCCACACGCTCCCCAGCTCATCCAGGCCGATCGCAACCGTAGCGTCCACCTCGCCCGCCGGCGCCACACCCCACGCCGCCGCGCCGTTCGCCCGCGGCAACCACACCCGCGCCGGCGCGATCGACCGCTCCCCATCGTCCACCACCAGCACCCGCTCGGCCGCGCCATAGACCGGCGGCAGCTCGATCTCCGGCACGTACTCCCAATCCGGCAGATCGGCACTTCCGCTTACGATCCGTCGCGCGTCCGGAACCTGCTCCGCCACCTCCCGCGCCAGCTCGGCGTCGTCATACGCCACCAGCAGTTCGCCCGACCGCGGACCGTCCCACACCTGCGGCAATACCGCCGGCCGGAATCCGATCGCTTCCTCCGGCCGTCCGACCCGATGCAGCACCGTACGTCCCCAGTCGCCTTCCAGCTCGGGCCGCTCGATCAGAATATCGACCCCCTCGCCGTCGAACTCGCCCAACCCGCGCTCGACCATCTCGGGTATCCCCTCGAGCACCGCGACCACGCCGCTCGTCGCCGCAAACTGACCACTCCACGGACCAACTTCATGCCGCGCCGGCAAATCGATCGTCCGATACTGCAGATCTGTCCACATCGCATTGAACGCCCGCACCGGACCCGCTCCGCGCTGATTCAGCAACCCCACTGTCGCCCGATTCCTTCGCGGCTCCAAAAACGTCGCCTCGAATCCCAGTTCTCCCAGCGCCCGCATCACCGCCCGCGCCGTCGTCGCCAGTGGATTCCGCCAATCGGAAACGATCGACTCTCCCAAAAACACGAACCGCGGCGCCACCTCGAAATCGAACTCGTTCATGTTCATCCTACCTTCCGTCATCCCGACCGGAGCGAAGCGGAGTGGAGAGCCTGCCCTGAGCGAAGTCGAATGGGGACCTCTCTCGTTGCCGACCCCAGACGATTTTCCCTTCGGATAGATGCGTGCGGGGAAACACGAGGTTCCTCGACCCGGCTCGGAATGACGACTTACACCACCCCCAAATCCCGTTCCACCGAATGCAACGACGCGTCCAGAATCTCGATCAGCTCATCGATCTGCGGTTTGGTGATCACCAGCGGCGGCGTGCAAAGCAGATGGTCTCCCACCACCCCATCGACCGTCCCTTGTCCCGGATACGACACCAAACCACGCTCGAGCGTGGCATCCCCCACCCGGTGACTCGCCCGCGTCTCCACCGGGAATGGCCGCTTGCTCTCCCGATCGGCCACCAGCTCGACCCCCAGCATCAACCCAAGTCCGCGCACATCGCCGATGATCGGATGCACCGCCATCAGCTCGACCAGCTTCTCTTTGTAATACGCCCCCACGATCTCCGCGTTGTCGATCAGCTTGTGCTTCACCGTGTAATCCAGCACCGCTTTGCCGATCGCAGTCGAAAGCGGATTCCCACCAGCGGTGTGCCCGATCACGAACGACCCGCCCGTTCCGCGCACCTGCCCCACGATCTCCGGCCGCACCAGCACCGCTCCGAGCGGCGTATACCCGCCCGAAATCCCTTTGGCGCAGGCGATCAGATCGGGCGGTGCGTCCCAGTGGTCGATGCCGAATTTCTTCCCCGTTCGCCCGAATCCGCTCATCACCTCATCGGCGATGAACAGCACATCGTGCCGATCGCAAATCTCCCGGATCCGCTCGAAATAGCCGATCGTCGCCGGCACCGCCCCCGTCGTTGCCCCCACCACCGGTTCGGCGATGAACGCGGCCACATTCTCCGCGCCAACCTGCTGAATCACATAGTCGAGCTGATCCGCCTGCGCCAGCCCGTACTCGATCTCGTCGCCGGTCGCATGCCGATACGGAAAACAAGGTCCGATGTGATAACCCGCCGGCAGCATCCCCTGATACTTCTTCCGCCGTCCCGAGTTACCGCCGTAGCCCAGCGACGCCAGCGTTGCCCCGTGGAAGCTCTGCCATCGCCCGATCACCAGCTGCTTCGTCCCCCTGCCCCGGTCCCGCTGGTATTGCAGCGCGATCTTCACCGCATTCTCGGTCGCCTCCGAACCGCCGGACACGAACCACACCTTTTCCAAGCCCGGCGGCGCGAACTCCCGCACCACCGTCTCCGCGCACGCCTCGATCGGCTCACTGGAAAACGCATGCGTCGGCACATAGGCAATCTTCCGCGCCTGCTCCACCATCGCGTCGATCACCTCGGGCACCCCATGCCCGATATTCGTCACCGCCGACGAGCCCGCCGCCCCATCGATATACCGCTTCCCCGCCGAATCCCACAGATAGATCCCCTCACCCCGCACGATGGTGGGAAATCCTCGCTGCAAATCCCGATAGATAACCGGCGTCGTCTCCTGATCGATCAGCTGCATCACCCACTCCCTCCACAAACGAATGAACGTCTCGTCATTCTATCCCCGCGCGATCCGATCTCCCCTCTCCCTCTGGGGAGAGGGGTTGGGGGTGAGGCGATCCCGCAGCCCAAAACCCACTCCAACCCCGCAACCCAAAAACCCAAGACCAAAAAGCCCCCTTCTTCTCCCAGCATTGGGAGAAGAAGGGGGTTGGGGGATGATGAGGGTAAGCCTCGCCGGCCTAGTCACCCGCACCCGCGGGCTGACCTTCGACTCCTGCCGGCTGACCGCTCGTACCAGTTGCCGGACGCGGCGTCCCCTCGATCCGCAGATCGGGCAACCACTCCAGCCACTTCGGCAGATACCAGTTCCAGTCGCCCAGCAATCGCATCACCGCCGGCACCAGAATGGTCCGCACGATCGTCGCGTCGAGCAGAATCGCCACTGCCAGACCGAACCCGACCTGCTGCAGGAACACCAGCCGGCCGGTGCTGAAGCCGAGGAACACCACCACCATGATCAACGCCGCGCCCGTGATGATCCGCGCCGTCGATTCCACGCCGTGCGCCACCGATTCCCGGTTATTCCCGGTCGCATCGTAGAACTCGCGGATCCGGCTCAGCAGGAAGACCTGGTAGTCCATCGACAACCCGAAGAGCACGCAGAAGAGGAAGATCGGAATCCATGCCTCGATCACCGGCGTCCGGTCGAATCCCAGCAAACCGGTCAGATGCCCGCGCTGGAAAACCAGCACCAGCACCCCATAGGCCGCGCCCACGGAAAGCAGATTCATCACGATCGCCGTCGCCGGCACCACGATCGAGCGGAACGCCACCATCAGCAACAGGAAGCTCAACCCAAGTACGAAGAGGAAAACCCGCGGCGTCCACGTATCGGTCAGGTCGATAAAGTCGACATTCCCTGCCGACTGCCCGGTTACTAGTACCCGCCCGGCTTCCTCGGGGAAGGCATTCGGGATCACATCGCTGCGCAATCGCCGAATCTCGGTAAACGACGCTTCGTCGTTCGGCGAGGTCGTCAACGTCGCCCGGATCAATCCCAGATCGCCTGCCTCATTCCACTGCACCGGCTCTACCGAGGAGATCGCCGGATCGTTCGCCAGCGACTCCGCCAATGACGCGGTCGCATCGGCGGCATTCGCTTGATTGCCATCGATCACGATCTCCACCGGGGCCAGTCGGCCGGTGGTGAACTTGTCCTGCAGGACCACGAACGCATCCTTGACATCGCCCTCCGGCAACGACTCCGCCCCGGCGAAGCCGGTCTTCATACTAAAGAAGGGATACGCCAGCAGGAGCAGAATCCCGGCGCCAATCACCAGCGCCGGCCACGGCCGCGCCATCACCAGATGCGCCGCCCGCCCCCAGAATCCATGCTGCTGCTCGGACATCTCGCTCGCGATGACCTTTTCGTGATTCATCGCGTCGTAATTGCGCCGGCGTGGCCAGTCGATCCGGTCGCCCAGCAGGCCGATCATGGCCGGAATCAGGGTCATGATCGCCCCCACCGACACCAGCACCGCCAGAATCGCGCCGAGTCCCAAACTCCGGAAGATCGAGGTCGGCATCAGGAAGAGCCCGATCAGCGCAAAAACCACGGTCAGCCCGGAGAACACCACGGCCTTGGTTGCGGTGCCGCCCGCGACTTCGATCGCCTCGGGTTTGCTGCGTCCATGCCGCCGCTCTTCGCGATAGCGCTCGATCACGAACAGCGCGTAGTCGATCCCGACCGCAAGCCCGATCACCGAGATCATATTGGTGATGAAGAAGGAAAGCTCGAACTGGGTGCCGATCAGCGCCGCGATGCCGGTCGCGATCGCCACCGCCGCCAGTGCCATACCGATAGGTACGAGGGCGGCCACCACGGCCCCGAAGACGATCATCAGGACGATCAGCGCGATAGGCACCCCCACGATCTCGGCCCGCACGAGGTCCTCTTCGGAGATCGTGCTGAACTCGTGGCCCGTCGTCATATCGCCGATGCTGCTCACCTTGACCGCATCGGTCGACTGTCCGTCGATCGCGTCGATATAGGCTTGGGCCCGATCGGAGGTTTCGTCCTCATCGCCGATCAACGTCACCGGAATCAGCAGCGTCGACCCATCCTCGGAAACCAGCGCTTTCGACTGATTCTGCACCGCCGGATCCGGCGCCTCAGCCGCCAGGTAATAGTTGACTGTTTTGGCCGGATCCTGATCCACGAGCTCGGGCATCTTCGCCAGTTCGGCGAAGACCCCATCCGCGACTTGCTTGAACTCCGGCTCGTCCACCGTCAGACTACCGGAGGTGAGCACGATCGTCTCCGTCAGCGGCGACGTGTCTCCCATACGCGCATCGAGCAAATCCGTGCCCTGTGTCGATTCCGGGTTGTTCAGCATCTCGATCTTGGTTGTCAAACCATCCGAGAGAAACATTCCGGCGGCCATGGCGCCCAGCACGAGCAGCACAACCCAGATACCGAGCGTGCGCCACGGATGCCTGGCGCTGATAGCGGAGAGTTTCGAAGTCGATGGTATAAGCATTGCCAGCCCTCCAAATTCGATTCAAACTAAATGAACAGCGTTCAGCACGTCCTAACGACGTTATCCTATGACAGGTCCCATGCAAATACAACCCCCTTCTACCCCCGAATCTACGCATATCGCCCCGCCCATCCTGGTCTTCAATAAGGACCTCTTCTTCGGCGTCACCATCGCGAACACCCTGCGCACCCTCGGCTACGCCCCCCAAACCGTGCGTTCCGCCGCCTCGCTCGCCACCGCCCTCGCCGGCCATCCCGAAGCCGCTCTGGTCATC
>DASTFJ010000190.1:0-7071 GCA_035708745.1 Thermomicrobiales bacterium
AGCCGCAGCGCGTGGCTCGTCTCACCAGTGATCGTGAACGTCCAGGGCAGACGGTAGTAGTTGAACCCAACCTCGACCGGTCCGATCGAACCATCGGGGTTGATCTGCTCGATCAGCCAGTCCACCCCACGTTGCCTGCTCTGCCGGTACGCCTCGATGTGCTGCACGATCCAATCCCTTTGCTACTGACACGTCTGCGGGCAAAAGTCCTCGGCACGAGAGGGCAGAGACGCCCTCCGCTACGACCGCTGGGGGCGTTGCATGCGGCGATGACGCTGGCCTCCAGCATGATTACTCGAACGTTCACCGGTGGCGCGGACTGAGCGCCGCCCGCAATGCCTCACTCAGCATATTGAGCCCGATCACGATGGAAATCGTTTCTGTGCGATTTGCGATGCCTCGGAGGGCTACAGCAATTGTCCCGCACCGGGATACCTCACGATTTGGCAAGATGCCTCACGAGTCGTGAGGAGGGAACGCATGTCAGATCGGGAATCACCAGGATCAAGACGTACATTGCCGAAGGGAGGCATGCCCGCGGATCAGATAGCCGGCCTGATGGACTGCGCATCAGCGGGCGATGTCGACTGGGAACACGGCCGGGTGGCGGCGCTCGTCTATCTGGCGGGTGAGGATGTCACCCAGGTTGCCAAGGAGGCCTATCTCAGTGGGTTCTCCACCAATGGACTCGCGCCAACCGCCTTCCCCAGCCTGCGCCAATACGAAGCCGATGTGATCGACATGGTCTCTGGCTTGCTGCACGCTCAGGGCGCGGTGGGCGCGATCACCTCCGGTGGAACCGAGAGCATTCTGCTGGCGGTGCTCATCGCCCGCGAACGCGCTCGCAAGCATCAGCCGCACATCACCGCGCCGACCATGGTGCTCCCGGAAACGGCCCACCCCGCCTTCAACAAGGCCGGGTTCTACTTCGGTATCGAACCGCTCCGGGTACCCACCGGCGAGGGGTTTCGCGTCGATGTCGATCGCTACGCGGCGGCCATCACCGACGACACCATTCTCTGCGTCGGGTCGGCCCCAAATTACGTCTATACGATGATCGACCCAATTCCCGAGCTCTCGGAGCTCGCCCACGCCCGCGCTATCAGCTTTCATGTGGATGCCTGCGTGGGTGGGTTTTTCCTGCCGTTCGTCGAAAAGCTCGGGTATCGCCGGATCCCATGGGATTTCCGCAATCCCGGGGTCACCACCATCTCAGCCGATCTGCACAAGTTTGGGTATACCGCCAAGGGCGCATCGACCCTCACCTGCCGGGATGAGGAGATCGGCAGCTATATGGGCTTCCATTTCGCCGATTGGCCGGGCGGCTCCTATCGCACCCCAACGCTGACCGGCACCCGCCCAGGTGGCGCGATCGCGGCGGCCTGGGCGGTGATGAATTATCTGGGCGAGGACGGCTATCTCAGCCGCACGAAAACGACGATGGAATTCGTCGAAGATCTCATGGAAAGCATCGAGGCGATCCCCGAGCTCTATGTCGTCGGCGAACCGGATATGAGTCTGGTTGCCTTTGCCTCGGACTCACTCGACATGGTGGCGATCGGCGATGCCATGCAGGAGCGCGGCTGGTTCGTCTATCTGGAACGCGTACCCCCCTCCATTCACCTCATGCTTTCGCCCGGGCACGCGCCATTCATGGAGCAATACGTCCGCGATCTGACCGAGGTCGTCGAGCTGGCGCGGACTGGAGCGCTCGAGCGAAAACGCGAGGAGATCAAATATGGCCAGTGACCTGCGGCGTGACGCAGCGAATGAGCCAAAGCTTAGGATCGCCGTCGGACGCTTCTGGACCGAATCGAGCTCGATGTCTCCCCTGCCCGCCAACCGGCCTATGTTCGAGGCCGGCGCGCTCGTCGAAGGGGACGATGTCTTCCTACTCGGCCGGGGCACACGGACCGAGCTCGGCGGAATCTTCGACGTCCTCGATCGTGCGCCCGAGGTCGAAGTCGTTCCCCTGCTGGCGGCCCAGGCGTCCTGCGCGGCGCCCATCGAAGCGGATGTCTGGCACGAGCTTCATGACCGCATGATCGAGCTGCTGAAACGGCAGCTTTCCGTCGATGCCGTCGTGATCTCGCTACATGGGGCCACCCTGGCCGAAGCCGAGGATGACTGCTGTGGAAAACTCCTCAGCGACATCCGTGCGGTTGTTGGCCCTTCGGTGCCGATCGTCGCAACCCTCGATATGCACGGCAATCCCACGGCGCAAATGACGCAAGCCGCGAACGCGCTGGTCGCCTACAAAACCTATCCGCACCACGACTTCGTGGAACGAGGGCAGCAAGCCGCGTCGATTGCGCTCGCCGCGGCTCGCGGTGAGATCGAGCCAGTGGTTGCGACTGTTTCGATTCCGCTGGGCCTTGGCTCGCTTCAGCTCATGGATGAGCTGATTGCCAAAGGCATCGAGCTCGAGCGGGACGGCAAGGCGCTCTGTTGCTCGATCATGCCGACTCATCCCTATCTGGACGTGGCCGATTTCCGCATATTGAGCGCGGTGATCGTGACCGACAACGATCGGGACGCCGCGGTGACGCTGGGCAAGCAATTGATGCGCGACGCGTGGAATCAGCGCGACCGCGTGACGACCGAGCGTCGCCCGTTGACTCCCTTGCCGGAGGCGGTGCATGTAGCCCTCTCGATGCCGCCCGGAACCGTTGTCATCGCCGATCCCAACGATTCGGTGACCGGCGGATTCCCCGGAGATTGCCCAGCCTTGATCCAGGCATTGCTCGATCAGGGCGTCACCGAGCCGACCTGCCATATCCTGACCGATCCCGCCTTCGTGGAACGCGCCATGCAGGCAGGTATCGGCGCCACGATCTCAAGTCCGCTTGGCGGAACCTGGGGCGGAACGCAGTACCAGCCGGTGCAGGTGGACGCCCGTATCGCCACCTTGTCAGATGGAACGATTCTAAAGAGCCGGGAGCCAATGCCCGGTCATCTCGAAGTCAGCAATCGCTCGATGGGACCGACCGCTGTTGTGAGGATCGGCGGATATCTGACGGTGGTGGTGACCTCGGTGCCGGTCATGTCCACCGAAGCCACGGTCTATCGCTCGGTCGGGGTCGAACCGTACGACTACCGGATCGTCTGCACGAAATCGGTGAATCAGCAGCGATTCCACTATACCGATGCGGCCGGTTTCATCGATCTCGATGGCCCCGGTTGGGGACAGGCTGCCCCGGCATACGCTTGGAAGAAGCGCAATCCCGCTGACGCCTATCCACACCGCTCGTTCGACGGAGTTTCGGTCGATGAGCTGATGACGATATCGTAGCTGCCGGTTCCCCAGACCGCGCTCACGCCAACGTTATTGCACCCCCCGTGGTTGGGGTTGGGCTCATGCAAGCAGCCACGGAGGGCTGCAACTACGGAATCGAGAAAGCCAGCGTCGCCTCTTGAATGATTCCGGTAGGGCATAGCCAAAACGACCGGGCGCGCTGGAGCAGCGCGCCCGGTCGCTATTGTCTGTGGGACGTGGCCAGTTATTTGGCCTCGAAGTCGATGCCGTATTTCTCGCCGGCCTTCTTGATCCGGTTCTTGATCGTTTCGAGATCCTTGGCGCTGTACTCGGCCGCATTATCTTTTTGGTGGATATAGCTCCAAGCGGCGCGGACATGCTCCTCGGTGTCGATCGGGTATTTGTTGTTGGTCGGATCGGCGAATTTGACGTCGCCGTATTCGTGCTCGCCCCGCTCCGGATTGACGTCCTTGCGTTTTTCGATGGTTGCCATGTTGACAGTGCTCCTTTCGAAACGCATTCACGCGTCTCGATTCAATGCTACGACCGGTCGCGCAAAGCGTCGAAAGTGAGCAGGGGAGGTCGTCCTGCGCCCCGTGCTGTCACAATGGCCAGATTCCCACGTTTGAATCCTCTAGAAGAATGACCGCAAGCATTTGCAGGGTCCGTCGTGGTTTCAGGCGAAACTCGCATGGTTGAGGAACGGCACGCAACCGACGCGATCCGCGAGGCGGTCTCGATCGTCGAGGTCGACACCTTCGACGCCGTCTACCGCGCTTGGGCGCCCCCGCTTTACCGCTATTGCTACCGGAGGCTGGGGAATGTCGAAAACGCCGAGGATGCCACCAGCCAGATCTTCCAGCAAGCGTTTCGCGGCCGGGCGGGGTTTCACGGCGGCTCGGTGCCGGCCTGGCTCTTCCGCATCGCCCAGCGCGTCATCGTCGATCACCATCGCGCCGCCAAACCGACGACGACCATCGACCTTGCCGAGGAGCTCGCAGATCGGGCGCCCGGTCCGGACGATCAGGCGATCCAGTTGGACGAAGCCGCTCGCCTGGAATCGGCCATTGCCGCGTTGCCCGATCTGCGGCGCCAGGTCATCGAGCTGCGTCTGGCTGGTCTGAGCAGTCCCGAGATCGCCCGCATCCTCGATCGCTCACCGGAATGGGTGCGCACCAATCAACGCCGCGCGGTGTTGCAATTGCAAACCACCTTGCAGGTCGCTCCGGATCAGGAAGGGGCCCGCGATGACTGAGCGGACGACCCAGCAGCTGGACCACGAGCTCGATATCTTCTGGAATGCACTCGTTGCCGGCGATTCGCCGCTGCCCGAGTCGGCGGAAACTGCCGTGGCGGCCCGGCTTGCGCGCCTGGAGGCAGCACCGCCTCCGCGGGCGGGCTTTCTGGACGATCTCTGGGCCCAGCTCATGGAACCCGATGCCGTCGAGCCGATCCTTCCCGTCGAACCGGCGCCGGTTGTTGCGATCGCGCCACGACCAGTTCGTCCCGCGTGGGACACCCGCTCCCACTTCCAGCGGTGGGGCAAGCTGGCGGCGGCTATCGCCGCGCTCCTGGCCGTTGCCGCCGTCGGCGCGCTGTTGGTCACCGACCGGCAGCAGAGTGGCCCAGCTCCGGCCGGGCAGCCCTGGTCGATGACCGGCGGTAACCCCGGCAAGACCAATGCCAATCCCGCTGGCTCGCCCATCGCCGATCCGACGATGCAATGGCGCACCGAAACCAATGGGCGCATCGACGGGGCGCCAGTAGCGGCCGATGGTGTGATTTTCGTCGGCAACCAGGAACATGCCGTGGTTGCGCTCGATGCCGATACTGGCCTGCAGCTCTGGGAAGCAAATGTGCGCAAGCCGGTGGCGAGCACGGTTGCGGCCGCGAACGGCATCGTGGTGGCGGGGACGTCCACGAGCTTGTATGGACTCGACATCGAGACTGGACAAACAGTCTGGCAACGTGAAGACCTGATCCCCCAGGGAGCACCCACCATCGTCGACGATACGGTCTTCGTCGTCGATGTCACATTCCGGATTCGTGCTCTTGCGCTCGAAACCGGGGAGGATCGCTGGAGTTCGGATCCCTCTGCGACCGCGCCCGCCTTTGCCATCGATGAGCACGATCATCGCCTGATCGCGACAACGGAAGCCGGAATCGTGTGGGGCATTTCTACCGAGGATGGCGCTCAACTTTGGCAGGTCGATCCGGGTCTCGGACCGCTGGGAACGCCGCTGATCGATGGGGATTGGGTCGGCATTCCGATCCAGGGTGGTGTTGCGCGGATCGATGGCGCCACCGGAGCGCCAGGTCTGAAGAACGCGCTCCCCTTCGAGGGAATTCCGGCTCTCGCCCTGGCTGGAGATCAACTGGTGGCAAGCACCGACGTCAGGGTGGTGGCATACGATCGCGACAGCCTGGACGTTCGATGGAGCAATCAGCTGCTGACCGGACTAACCGGCGGTGTGACCATGGGTTCCAGCAGCATTTATCTCCCCACCTCCGATCGCGAGCTGATCGCGCTCGACCGCGCCACCGGCAGCGTGCAATGGAGCCTGTCGCTCGACGAAGTACCGCAAGTCGCGCCCGCGGTGACGAACGATCGTCTCTACCTCTCCACCAGGGCCGGCTCGATTGCTGCCATCGGCACTGACGGACCGGCGATTCTGAATGCCCCCTCCATCGGCACGGTGGCAGTCGCCGGTAGTTCAGCACGCGCCCTCTGGCAAAGCTTCGGTGGTCCGCATCCCTTGCAGAATCCGACGGGCATCGCGGTCGCTCCAACCGGCGAGATCTGGGTATGCGATACCGCCAACGACCGCTTGCAAGTCTTCGATACCAATGGCAGCTTCCTGCGCGAGTTCGGATCGCACGGATCGGCGCCGGGCGAGTTCGACTTTGGCGAAGAAACCGCTGAGCTGGATGGCTATGCGCCGCTGGGCCACCATTGCAGTCTCGCGTTCGATGCCAGTGGCGCGCTCTATGTGGCCGACACCGCCAACCAGCGGGTGCAACGATTCCCTGCCAGCGCGCTTGTTTGGATGATTCATTCCTGCTGCACGATCCAGGAGAACGGTACGCCGCAGCCGTATCCGTCCAGCGCGGCTGAGCCCGATCTGATCGTGGGATCGGAGGGAACCGGCCCAGGACAATTCCTGTTCGCCAGCGATGTGGTGATCGCCCCCAACGGCGATATCTTCGTAGGCGACCGACATCGAATGGATGTCCAACGATTCGACTCGAACGGGAAGTACATCGAGACCATTGGGAAGCCTGTCACCGACGATCCGCTGGCTCCCGGAACCTTTTTCGGCATCGATGGAATCGCAATGGACCGGGAGGGCCGGCTTCTTGTTGCTGACGACGAGCCGCAACAGATCGACCGGCTCGAACCTGATGGAACCTGGACTGTTTTCTCGTTGTCGCGGCGCGACTTTCGTATCAACGGCATAGGGGCCGACGCTGAGGGCTACCTGTTCGTCGCCCAGATCGACCTTATAGAAGGCGCATTCTGGATCTATGACGCCAATGGCAAGCCGGTTGGTCGGGTAGGCGAGTTCGGCGCCGGGCTGGGTGAATTCGACGGCCCGGCTGGAGTCGCCCTCGATGGGGACGGGCACATCTTCGTCACCGACTGGGCGACGGGTCGAGTCCAGAAATTCCAGCTCGACTACGAGCAGATCGAAGCGGCCGCCGAGGACTCCGGCGGCTAGAACGAATTCGTCCACCCGCTTCCTGTTCTTCGACAACCAGATTCGAACACTGGCGTGGCCGAATCGCGGCCTGCCCGGCGTGAGCTTTGCCTGCAC
>DASTFJ010000191.1:0-8228 GCA_035708745.1 Thermomicrobiales bacterium
TTGGTGACGATCTCACCGCATTGGCCGTCGCAGGTCGTGGTGACGGTGCATCCGCAGACATTGGGGGTCCCTCCACCGCCGCAGGTGTCGGCTCCCTGACAACCGGGGCATTGCAGGGTCGAGCCGCAGTTGGTGGGGAGCTCGCCACACTTGCCGTCGCACGTGGTGCTGACGGTGCACCCGCAGACGCCGGGCGTACCGCCGCCGCCGCAGGTATTCGGCGTCTGGCAGATTCCACAATCGAGCGGATTGCCGCAATCGTCGGTCAGGGGTCCGCAGTTCTGGCCGATCGAGGCGCAGGTGACCGTGGGCACGCAGGTACAGATGTTGGGAGTGACGATGCCGCAGGCCCATCCGGGTGGGCAATCGCCGTCGGCGCAGCACTGACCGGGATCGAGGCAGCGGCCTTCGCAGACGATCTGCCCGGTGGGGCAGCAGCGCTCTTCGCCAAAGCATGTGCCGTAGCAGCAGGCGCCGTCGCAGCAGATGGAACCGGTCTCGCAGCATTCCGAACCGCATATGTCGCCCGATGGACAGACGCAGGCGCTTCCGTCCCATGTTTGGCGACCGGGGCACGTTACGGGCTCGGGGGTTGGCGTCGAACGTCTGGCGGCATCAGCGCTGCCGGCCGCGCCGATGCCGGCCAGGGCCGCAGCCGCGGCAACCGACCGTTTGAGAACGGACCGTCTGGACGTGTCGGCCGCGAGGCGCCGGGTGATATCGTCGAACCGATTCCCGTCCATATCGGTGCCCTCTTCACCCCGCGACCAGCGGAAATGAATGCATCCGCGAGTAGCGTGGTCGATTGCGTGGAAGATTGTTGGGCATCATCATACATATATAGCGGTGTTACATAAAGGTCTATGGTCGATGTCTCAGCTTTTTGTCAGTTACGCAAGCATCGATCGGGAACGGACGTTGGAGATCGTGGAGGCCATCCGGTCTCGCGGGGTCGAGGTGTGGATCGATCTGGCCGGGATTGCGGGGGGCACGCAGTACGGCACGGAGATCGCCAATGCGCTGCGGGATGCGGCGGCGGTGGTGCTGATTGCCTCGGATGCCTCGCTGGCTTCGAAGAATGTGCGGCAGGAGATCATGCTGGCCTGGCGTTACGACCGGCCGATCATTCCGCTGATTCTGCATCCGCTGGTTTTTCCGGACGATGTTGCCTACTGGCTCGAAGGCGCGCAGTGGATCGAAGTGTTCGACCGAGCGCCGGAGGCGTGGGTGCCGAAGCTGTGGCAGGCGCTCGCGCGACACGGGTTTGCGACTGTGCCGGATACTCCCGCGGCCCCGGCCGCGACGCCGGCATTCGTGCAGGCCGGCAATCTGCCGGCGAGGCTGCCGCCGATTCTGGGCCGGGACCGCGAGATCGAGGAGGTCATCGCTCTGCTGCGCAACGGGCGGACGATCACGTTGACCGGACCGGGGGGAACGGGAAAGACCCGGCTGGCGCTGGAGGTGGGGCGGCGAGTTGGTCCGGGGTATGAGGGGGGCGCCTGGTTTCTCGACCTTTCCGCGGTACGGTCGGCCGAGCTGGTGGCGCCAACTACCGCAGCGATGCTCGAGCTCGACGTCCCACCCGGGGCGTCGCCGATCGAGATCCTGGCGACTCATCTCGGCAGCCGATCGACGCTGGTCGTGCTCGACAACCTGGAGCAGATTCCGGAGGTGGCCGGGGATTTGGCGGCGCTGCAAGCGGCCGCGCCAGGGCTGTCGTTGCTGATGACGAGCCGGGCGTCGATGCAGCTTCCGGGAGGGTGGGTGTATGCCGTTCCGCAGTTGGCGCTGCCCGATCTGAGCAATCTGCCAGCGCCGGCAACGTTGATCGAGAACCCGGCGGTGCGACTCTTCGTCGATCGCGCCACGCTGGCACGGTCCGATTTTCAGTTGATCGATGGCAATGCGCGGGCGGTGGCGGAGATTTGCCACCGGCTCGATGGGTTGCCGCTGGCGATCGAGATTGCCGCGGCGCGCACGCGGATGCTGCCCCCGGCGGCGATCCTCACGCGATTGGGCAGCCGTCTGAATCTGCTCACGCGGGGTAGCGCGGCCAATGCGCGGCAGCAGACGCTGCGGGATACGATCGCCTGGTCGTACGACTTGCTTGATTCTGAAGCGCAACGTGCGTTTCGCACGTGTGCGGTTTTTGCCGGAGGGACGCCGGTGGAGGCGGCGGAAGCAGTCGTGAGCGAGATTGCGGGAGAGACGCAACCGGCGCTCGACCTGCTCGAGCACTTGATCGACCAGAGTCTGCTGGTGACCGAAACACGCGACGACGGCGCGACGGCGCTGCGCATGCTCGAGACGTTGCGTGAATACGCGGAGGAGCAGCTCGAGCAGCATGGAGAGTCGGACAGCGTCCATGCGGCGCATCTGCAGTGGTATCTCGATTGGATCGAGTCGCTGACGCCCGAACTGAGGGCCCGACGCGACGGGGGCGCCATTCGGGCGGTTCGGGCCGAGCTGGGGAATTTGCGGGCGGCATTGGCATGGGTCGATGGACACGATACCGGGGCGGCCCGCCTACGACTGACCAGCGCGCTGTTCCATTACTGGCGGACCGCCGGGCCGTTTGCCGAAGCGTATGAGGAACTGGCGGGCGCGCTGGCGGCGGGTGGCGATACACCGCGGGTCGAACTTGGGCAAGTGGCGAGCGCGCTGGCGTGGCTAGCCGCGGCGCGCGGGGATTTCGGGGAGGCGCGCACGCTCTACCGCCGGGCGCTGGAGATCTACGAGGCCGTTGGCGATGTGCCGCATCAGGCGGAGACCCATACCGACCTGGCGCTGGTGGCGGAATTCACCGCCGATTATGCCGGAGCGCGAGAGCATCTGGATCAGCGGCGGTTGCTCTTGCCGCCCGACGATGTGCGTGCGCTGGCCCAGATCGAGCACGATCTGGGGCGGTTGACGTTCATCGAAGGGGAGTTTCCGGAGGCTATCCGCTCGATTTCGGGGGCAATTTCGACCTATCGAATGCTGGCCGATACGCAATTGATCGCCATCGCGCTCATCGATCTGGCGTCGGCCGAGCTGCTCAACGGTGATGCGGCCGACTCGCTGGCGCATATTCGGGAGAGCATCGCGCTGCTGCGAACCTTGCAGGACGACTATGCGCGGGTGGTGGCCGAAGCAACCCGCGGGCGGGCGGAGCAACTGGCTGGCGACTATACCGGCGCCCAGGCGACATTGGAACAGGCGCTTGTCGATGCGGAGACGTTGGGCGATGTCAGTCTGCGGGCGCTGGCGCTCTATGGGCTCGGGGTGAACGCGACGTTTCTGGAGGACTGGGAGGGCGCCGAAGCGCGGCTGCGCGAGGCGTTCGCGGTTTCTCATGAGATTGGCGACCGGCGGCGGATTTCCGAAATTCTGGAGGTGCTGGCGCGAGTGCGGGCGGGGGAAGGACGATTGGACGAGGCGACCCAGCTGCTCGGACGGGCGGAGGTCGAGCGAGAGGAGAGCGGCACGTCAGTTCCGCCCGCGCACCGGGAGCGGTACGAGACGACGGTGCGAATCGCCGGCGAGGGATTGGGGACGGAGCGGTTTCAAGAGCTTTGGGGCGAGGGGCGTGAGATTGATGCGGCCGAGCTGATCGGCTGACCGGGGTCCAGCGCTCCAACTGCGCCAGACCCCGGTCCGGTCAGCTCAGCATTCGTAAGGAAATTCGCCGAAGAAGGACGAGCCTTTTTTGAGATTGGCGCGGGCCACGTCTTCGTTGAGGGTGAGACCGTGGCCGGGACGATCGGTCATTTCGATGAAACCGTCGACGATGGGTGGGGCGCCATCGACGAGGTCCTTCCACCATTCGACATCGTGGGCGTGGAATTCGATGACCAGGAAATTGTTGATGGCAGCGCAGACGTGGGCGCCGGCGACGGTGCCGATCGGGCTGGCGACATTGTGCGGGGCGATGGGGATGTAGTAGGAGTCGGCCCAGTCCGCGACTTTTTTGGCTTCCATAAGACCGCCCATCTTGGGGATGTCGGGGGCGATGATGCGGGCGGCTTGTTTTTCGATCAGCTCGCGGAAACCGTGCTTGCGATAGAGGTTCTCGCCGGTGCAGATGGGGGTGCGGGTGCTGTGGGTGACGAAGCGCTGAGCTTCGATGTTTTCCGGTGGAATCGGATCTTCCAACCAGAGGAGATCGAACGGCTCCAGCGCCTGGGCGAGGAGGATGGCGTCGTTGACCGAGAATTTCCAGTGGGCATCGAGCGCGACCATAAGGTCCGGACCGACGGCCTCGCGCACCGCGGCGGCGACATCGACCATCCAGTTGCGCTCTGCGGTGCCGATGGTGCGGTTCCAGGGTTCGCACCACTGGCGGCGGGGGTGGGGATCGCCGGAGATGTCGCGGGTGTAGGGATTCGTAGTGTCGAGGTCGAATTTGATGGCGGTGAAGCCGGCATCGGCCACGGCTTTGCCGCGCTCGCCGTAGGAGAGCGGATCGGGGGTGGCGCCGGCGTGGCAATCGGCATAGACGCGGATCTTGTCGCGGTATTTGCCGCCGAAGAGGTTGTAGATGGGGGTGTTCAGGGCACGGCCCATGAGATCCCAGAGCGCGATCTCGATGCCGCTGATGGCGGTGACGGTAGCGCCGCCGGTGGAGCCTTCGCCGGAGAGGCAGCGGATCATGAGATCGACCAGCTTGCCGATGTTGAAGGGGTTTTCGCCAATGAGGAGTGGCGCGGCTTTGTGCACCAGCTCGGCGACGCCGACGCCCCAATAGGCTTCGCCGAGACCGGTGATGCCTTCGTCGGTTTCGACCCGGACGAGGACCCAGGGGAAGTTGCCATCGATGACGGCGGTGCGCACCGAGGTGATTTTCACGCGCGCTTCCTTTCTTATACAGAAACGGCACCGGTATTGGCGGCGCTGGCGATGTGAGATGGGGGAGTATGCCGAATCGGGACGTTCGGCGGGTGAGCCGAATCCCCGATTCGAGAGCGAACCGAGGATTAGCGCATGATTCGGCGATTCCCCAGCCCCCGAGCGCACCTAATCCGGCCGGTCCACCTCGTCGTATGCGTCGTTCATGGCGTTGGCCAGATCGACGGCGTTGAGCAGGGCGGCATCAGGGTTCGGCAACCCGATGCTGGAATAGCTGACGATGAGGACATCGTCGCGGGTCATGTAGCACAGGGCTTCGCTCCGCTCGGTGTATCGAATGGTGAGGCAGGCGTGGTTGTGATCGAGGCCCTTACCGTCTTGCGATTCCCAGCCGGAGCGGATGAGACCACCGCTCATGGATTCCATGGCGGAATCGGCATCATCCTTCGAGGGATATATTGCCAGCGTGACCGTCGCGGACGCCGACCCGCCGGCGATGATGATTGGATACATGGCACTTCGTGAAAAGCCGCTGGGAATGAATTCGCCGCCTGAGCCGGGTCCGAGCGATTCGAAGCTGCCGATGGACACGCCAGGATATTCGGCAACTTCGCTGGCGAGGGCGTCGCGGACATCGGTCCAGAAATACGTATTCCACTCGGCCTGGATCGCTTC
Source organism: Thermomicrobiales bacterium (assembly GCA_035708745.1). GTDB lineage: Bacteria > Chloroflexota > Chloroflexia > Thermomicrobiales > UBA6265 > JAMLHN01. The sequence continues at coordinate 5,503 of DASTFJ010000191.1, forward strand.
TTGCGTCGCCATGGCTTGCGCTTCGCTGGTGGCAGTGGCCTGGGCTACGGCGATGGAGGTTGCGTCGATGTCCGCCTGGACGGCGGTGGCGGTCGCATCGAGGTTTGCCTGGGCGGTGGCCGTTATCTGGGCGACCACGGTGGCGGTTTGCAATTCGGGGGACAGATTGGCGAACGCATAGAGCGTGCCGCCGATGCCGATGTAGACCATGCCGCCGGCCACTGCCGGGGAGGACACGATATCGGCGTCGAACGAGCGGGACCATACCTGCCGGCCGGTGGGAGCATCGATGGCATAGATGTTGCCATTCGAGGTGGCGACGTAGACCACGCCGTCGGCCACCACGGGGGATGAGTCGTTGATCCTCCCCTCGGTGGGGAAATTCCAGATTTGCTGCCCGGTGGCGGCGTCGATGGCGTAGAGTCGATCGGTCCCGCCGGCATAGACCACACCACCGGCCACGGCGGGAGAGGTTTGGATCGAAGCGCCGTCGTTGTCTTCGATATCGAAGTCCCATGCTTCCGTGCCGGTCTCGGTGTCGATGGCGTGCAGATCGTTGTCGTAATTGCTGAAGAGGTAGACCATGCCATCGGCCACGGCCGGAGAGGTGCGATAGCTGAAGATCAGGTCGCCGTTTTCATGGACCCACTTTTCGTCGCCGGACTTGGCGTCGAGGGCATAGAGCACGAGGGACCGCGTGGAAACATAGACCACGCCATCGACTACTGCCGGGGAGGCGGCGATATCTCCCAGCTCGGCGCTCCACAGTTCCTGCCCAGTGGCGGCATCGACCGCATAGACATGGCCATCGGTGCTGCCGGCATAAACCATGCCATCGACCACGGCTGGGGAGGAGACGATCTCATCGGTGATGTCCCCACCGATCTCGAGCGCCCAGATTTGCTTCCCGGTGGCGGCGTCGATGGCATAGAGGCTGTTGTCCGAGTTGCCGGCATAGACGACGCCGTCGATCACCGCCGGGGATGAATCGGTATATCCGAGCTCGAAGGTCCACCGTGGCTTGCCGTTCTCGGCGTCGACGGCATAGAGCGTGCCGTCCCGACTGCCGACGTAGACCTTGCCTTCGGCAATCGCCGGGGAGGAGGAGATGAACTTTTCGGTTTCGAAGGACCAGCGGGTCACGATTGGCTTGGCTGGATCCGGACCGGGACCGGGCATTTCGCCGGTGCGGGCGGGATCGGCGCGGAACATGGGGACGGCGGCAGGGGCGTCATCCTGCGCGGTGACGTGCGCGATGGCAAGCCCGGGCAGGAGGGTGGAGAGCAGGAGAGCGAGTAGGAGGGTGAGGCGAGGGAGACGGCGCGCGCGTGCATTGTGGTACCCGAGAACATGAGGATTCCTGGAAACGGCGAAAGACACGATGCGCTGCGACTCCTTTTGGCTCTGACTCGATCAGCGCAGGTGCGCCGGGGTGGTCGAATGGGTCGAATCTAGCAGGGAATTCGGGGGCGGGCAAGCGGGGTTTTCGCGAAGGCTCCCAACGGTCTTGGGTCATTGCCGATACCGCCGGAATGGGTGAGGTGGCGCCTCAAGACGTCGATCGACTGGACGACCGAACCGTGTCGTCTGCCAAATAGCTCGCGAACCACTCCAACGCACGTTTCGCCACAATTTCCAGGGTGCCGGGTTCCTCGAACAGGTGCGTTGCGCCCGGAACGATCGACAGTTCCGTGTGCGCCCGCATTTGTGTCCTCGCCTGCTGGTTTAGCTCGATGACCTGCTCATCGCGGCTGCCGACGATGAGAAGGGTTGGGGCCTGGAGGCGGGGGAGGGCGCTGCCGGCCAGATCGGGGCGGCCGCCGCGGGAGACGATGGCGCGTACGGTGTCGGGACGGTCGGCCGCGGTGATGAGGGCGGCGCCGGCGCCGGTGCTTGCCCCGAAGAGTCCGATCGGCAGGGCATGGGTGCTGGGGTCGGCGCGGAGCCAGTCGACCGCGGCGGTGAGCCGTGCGGCCAGCAGGGGGATGTCGAAGCGCAACTGACGGGTGCGTTGATCGATTGCTTCTTCCTGCTCGGTCAGCAGGTCGAGCAGCAGGGTGGCGAATCCGCCTTGTTGCAGCACGCCGGCCACGGAGCGGTTGCGCGAGCTGAAGCGGCTGCTGCCGCTGCCGTGGGCGAAGAGGACGACGCCGGTGGCTGTGGGCGGGATGGTCAGGTCGCCGTGGAGGGCCGTTGGGTCAATCGCGATGGTGACGACGCGTTCGAGGGAACGTGGTGTTTGGTCTTTGTTGGGATGTTGCGTCATGGTGTGCTCCTTTTGATGAAGGCAACACCTATGAGCATGACCATTTGGGGCCAACGGAGCAGAAATCCACAGATGTCGAGCGGACCGTCTCATGAGCAGCGGTTGGCGTTTTGCTACCGGGTCGTGGAGCAGACGCCGACGGGAGAGATTCTTCGCTTCGCTCAGAATGACAGGGGGTGCGGCCAGGATGACAACGGGCCGGGACGCTGGATTGCGTCCCGGCCGGGCTGTGTCTCGTGTCCGCGTCTCGTCAAGCGGAGACGTCGATCATGACGCGCTGGACGGCGTTGTATTGGTAGCCGAGCTGGTTCCATTGGGCGACGCCGGGTTGGGAGGTGCCGCGATCGTCCGTCGCGCGGGTGAGCAGACCGGTGGGGCCCGGTTTGGCGTCCCATTGATATTCGAAGCGCGCCCAGGAGTGCTCGCCGCTCGAATCGGTAATGGTGGCATCGGCCCAGGT
>DASTFJ010000192.1:0-12335 GCA_035708745.1 Thermomicrobiales bacterium
ATACCCGGCTGGACGACCCCGGCGTAGCCGCTTCACACAAGCTCGCATAGGCGGCTCGCCGGCCGCGGGCCGACATGAGCGCGTCCAGCGCGGCCGGTTTCCGGGACTGGTGCCCGGTCAGGTAGTCGAACTGATGCGCCAGCTCGCCGCGGATATCGTCCTCGTCGGCGGGCTGGCGTTCCATTCGGCAAACTGCCGTCCAGCTCAATACCGCTAGGCATTCCAGTGTTGCCGAGGCAGGTGGCTGGGGCCACGTCTGGCATAGCATCCATCCGCGCAAACCCGGCAGCGTGAACTCGAGGTCGATATTGCGGCTGTTGGCCAGGTACATCTGGATTCGGTACGCAAAGCGCTGCTCCAGGGCGGCAATGGGGTCGACCGGGCGAGGCTTCTGGACAGCTTTCGTTTTCGTCGGCATAAGAGAAGAAGCACCTCGCTTGTGCGATCGGGCAGGGAAGCGCACGATGAGCGCTGGGCCACAACCGCGACGAATGCGATCGGTACGCCGGAGGGGAAGCGCCTGCGCCTCCCCTCCGGTGGTTGATTACGCGTCGTTGTCGCTCAGGCGCACATTCTTGGCGCGCGAGCGGCTGGGATCTCGCGGATCCGGCTCTTGCTCGAACGAGACCGCCTGGCCGAGCTGCAGCGAGTCGAACTCGCCGCTCAGCACCGACGAGCTGTGGAAGAACAGCTCCTTGCTCGAGCCGTCGGTCGAAATGAAACCGAAACCCTTGGCGGGGATCAGCGTTTTGATGGTGCCTGTTGCCATGATGTGTGAGACCTTTCGAATGGTGATCTGTCCGTCGCGCGCCAATCGCGCGGCAGCTGGGTTGGTTATCCCTTACGGCCTTTGCGCCGCTTCTCGACCTTGCGAGGTTTGGGCGGTTTTGGGAGTTTGGTGGCGCGTTGCGGCTCTGGCGTGCTCGGCATGGTGGCCGGCGCCGGAGCTTCGGCGGAAGCGCACACCCAACCCGGCCGGTGGGGATGCATGGTATTCCTTTCGTGTCGGATCCCAGTGGGCCGCACCGGAGCGGTGCTGGTTGATGGATCGGGCTTCCGACCACGACAGGTTCGTGGGGGATAGTCTCACCATACACGGTTTGGCACGCCGGCACAACAATCGAACGTACGCCGTGAATGCGGCCAGCCATCTGCCTCCTCCGATTACTATTCCCTAGGCGGCCTTCCTCTCTATGCCCACCGAGGAGAACCCTTGACCACCCAGCCGATCGAATCGACCGAGCAGATCGAAGACGCAACCGACCCCACCCACCACAAAACCGTCGTCGTGCTCGATTTCGGATCGCAATACAGCCAGCTCATCACTCGCCGCGTGCGCGAAGCCGGCGTCTACAGCGAGCTGGTCCCGTTCGATGCCTCCTGGAGTCAAGTGGAAACGCTCGATCCGGCCGGCATCATCCTCTCCGGCGGTCCGGCCAGCGTCTACGAACAAGGCGCGCCCCAGCTCCCGAGCTGGATCTGGGATGCCGATCTGCCCGTGCTGGGCATCTGCTACGGCATGCAGCTGATCGCGCAGGATTTGGGTGGCAAGGTCATCGGCGCGGACAAGCGGGAATACGGTCCGGCCACCATCGAGGTCGATACCGAATCCCCCCTCTTCGCGGGAATGCCCCAGCAGATCGATGTCTGGATGAGCCATGGCGACCATGTCGAGGCGATTCCGCCCGGATTCGACGTCATCGGCGAAAGCGGCAAGCTTCCCTTCGGCGCGATGGTCAAGGGAAGTATCGCCGGTATCCAGTTCCATCCCGAGGTGGTGCATACCCCGCTCGGGCAGCAGGTCATCGTCAACTTCCTGACCAACATGTGCGCCTTGCCGCTCGACTGGAGTAGCGCTTCCTTCGTCGACAGCGCCGTGCAGGAAATCCGCGCCAAAGTCGGCGACAAGCGGGTGCTGCTTGGACTCAGCGGCGGGGTCGATTCCTCGGTCGCGGCCGCCCTCATCTACAAAGCGATCGGCGATCAGCTCACCCCCGTCTTCGTCAACAACGGTCTCCTCCGTCTCGGCGAGGCCGAGCTGGTGCAGGAGGTCTTCGCCCGCCATTTCGGCATGCCACTGGTCTATGTCGATGCCAGCGATAGGTTCCTCGACCGGCTGGAAGGCGTCACCGACCCGGAGGAGAAACGCAAGATCGTCGGCGATGAGTTCGTGCGCGTCTTCGAGCGGGAAGCCAAAAAAGCCGGTCCGTTCGATTTCCTGGCCCAGGGCACCCTCTATCCCGATGTGATCGAGAGCACCACCGCCGACACCAAAGCCGCCGCCAAGATCAAAACCCACCACAATGTCGGCGGTCTCCCGGCCGATATGGACTTCCAGCTGCTCGAGCCGTTGAAATTCCTCTTCAAGGATGAGGTGCGCAAGGTCGGCCAGGCGCTGGGACTGCCGGACGAGATCGTCTGGCGGCAACCCTTCCCCGGTCCCGGCCTCTCGGTGCGCATGCTGGGCGAAGTCACCGAACCGTGGCTCGATGTTCTCCGCCACGCCGACGCCATCGTGCGCGAGGAGATCGAAGCGGCCGGGCTCGCCCAGGACATCTGGCAATACTTCGCGGTGCTCCTGCCGGTCAATTCCGTTGGCGTCATGGGCGATTTCCGCACCTACGCCCGCGTCTGCGCCATCCGCGCGGTCGCCAGCCAGGACGCCATGACCGCCGACTGGGCTCGCATCCCCTATGACGTGCTCGCCCGCATGAGCAACCGCATCGTCAACGAGGTCCGCGGCATCAACCGCGTGGTCTACGACATCTCGTCCAAGCCGCCCTCCACCATCGAGTGGGAGTAGGGGGGAGGCGCCGCGACCGCTCGGTCACCGCGTGGCGTCTTCCCCGGACGTACCGGCCGGAATCGGCCGGCCGGCCCCCAAAGAATTTGTAATACTTGCGCAACATACAATGACTCAGACTCATTTCTACTGCGCTCGTTGCAGCTCCGGGGGAACCGATCATGGAAGACCGACGATTCGATGCACTCGCCAAAGCGGTTGCCGCGGGAACCAATCGCCGCGCGCTGCTCAAGGGGGTGCTCGGTTTCGCGGGGCTTTCCCTGGCGGGCGGACCGCTCCTGAACGACGACGCCCAGGCCGCGCGGCGATCGGGCCCCACGCCCACACCGACGTCCTGTCCGGGCCAGCAGGTTCCCTGTGACACCGGATGCTGCTGTCCCGCCGGATTGGAGAACTGCGGGCCCGCCTGCTGCACCGGCAAGAGCATTCCGTCCCCCCAGCCGGGGCATACCGAATGCTGCGACGGCGCCTGCTGTGACGGCACCTGCTACGGCGAAGAGCTCTGCTGCCCGACCAACCAGACGAGCGGAGGCGGGCAACCGACCCACTACCTCTGCGATGGGCCGGTTGGCCCTCAGTGCTGTGCCGATGGGCAGGGATGCTGCGGTGGCGTCTGCTTTGATCCGGAGGCGTTCGTCTGCTGTGCCGGGCTCCTTTATGTCCCAACCTATGTCTGCTGCAACAACACACCGGTGCTCGGCAACTGCTGCGCGGCCGAGGATTGCAGCTCCGGGGGCAATTGCTGCAACAACGAATGTTGCGATGCCCCCTGCTGCGGAACCGAGTGCTGTGGCAATGGTTGGCAGTGCTGCAACGGGCAATGCTACGACCCAGCCGCATTCGTCTGTTGTGACGGGTCGCTTGTGTCCGGCGTGTGCTGTCCGGGCGGCGCGGGATGCACTGAGGGGCAGCACTGCTGCCCCGGCGTCAAAGGCGGGGCTGCGTATTGCACCGCGGCGCCGTGCGAATGCGACCGGATCTGTTCCGATGCCGGCCTCGATTGTTGCACGATCGACAATGTCTTCGTGTGGTGCTACGACCAGAATGCCGAGGGAGAGTGCTGCACGGTGGAGAGCTGTCTCGCCGGGCAATTTTGCTGCGGGGGCACCTGCACCGATCTCGAGTGCGAAGCATCCACGTCGTGCTCGGACGATTACGATTGCCCAGGGGACGCCGTCTGTTGCGTTGGCGATTGCTGCACGCCGGGCCAGAGCTGCGTTACCGATCCCGACAACAACTCCTACTGCGCATGACCAATCGATCCACGCAACAGCGGGGGCGGCAACACCGCCCCCGCTGTTCGGCTCGCGCAGTTTGCGCCCTGGCTCAGTCGAGACAGCTTGCCCAGGCCCAACCTTCGGCGCCATCGAACTGCACGTTGGCAAACCCGTTCGCGGTTTCGCCGAGCAGGGTGACGGTGGCGCCGTCCGGGATGACGGTCAGCACCGCATCGCCGGTGGATGCCCCAGAACGGAGATTCAGATCGCCACCGCTGACCGTCGCGGTGACGGCATCATCGGGACCACCAGCACTGGGCGCGACCGGTTCGCTCGCACCGCTGCTGGGTGCGACTCTTGCTCCATCCCCACTGTCAGGCGCGCCATTTCCGGCCGGAGCTACGTTTCCCGTTTCTTCACTGCTTAGATACATCGAAGCGGCCCAGCCATCGGCGCCGTTATAGCTGATCTCGCTGAAGCCATTCTCGGTTCGCCCAAGCAGCGACACCGTGGCGCCATCGGGAATGACCGTCAGTACCTCGGCTGATTGGTTGGCTTCGGCGCGCAGATTGAGCGCGCCGTCGAGGACGGTTGCGGTTTTCGCGAATGCGCTATTGACGGCTTCGAGATAGGAGGCAAATGCCCATCCATTGGTTCCGTCGACGGTGACGGCCAGATAACCACCGCTGGCGTCACCGGTAAGGGTCAATTCGGCTCCATCGTCGAGCACCTGCAACACCTGGGCATCGGTCGAACTGTTGGCCCGAAGATTCAAGGCCCCATCGATGACCTTGACCCGCACCCCGGCCGCGGCGGCGGGACCACTGATATCGAGAAAGTCCGCCGATGCCCAGCCAGCCGTGCCCTGATACGAAATCGACAGGAACCCGGCAACCGATCGACCGGTCAGCGTTACCGTCGCCCCATCCGGTAATAAACCGAGCACGGCGCCGTCGACGCTGGCCGCTGCGCGAAGATTGAGCTCCCCGCCGATCACTGTTGCGTCTCCGGAGATGGCGCCCGGCTGAGTTGGTGCTGAAGCAGGTTGGGTCGGTTCCGGCGAGGGCTGGGTTGGTTCCGATGCAGGTTGGGTCGGATTGGCGGCTGGTTGCGTTGGCTCCGAAGATGGTTCGACTGGATTCGGGGCCGGGGCGGGAGCGCCGCTGCAGGCTTGATCGTGGGTGACGCCGGCCTGCCAGAGCATGGTGACCGTGACCGCGGAGATCCCGGCCGCAACGGGCAGCCCCAGCGCTTTCCAGGTTCCGGCGGCCAGATCGATCCCCGCGGCATAGTCGTAGACATTCTTGACGTCGTACCCGGCATCGCTGATCCCGGCGCCGAAACCGAAATCGGTGCCGTCAGCCGCATACTCGGCCGCCGGAATTCCCTGCGGCACATCGTATTGCCGCTGCTCCAGCGGCGCCCACCAGTTGTCGCGCACGAAGAGCGGACCGCGGTCCTGGACGGGCGCAACCGTACATGCGCCAGTTTCGTCACTGACGATCTGCACCCAGCAGAGACCGTCGGCTTCGGCGCAATCGGTTTGCGGGCCAAAGCGGCCGTCCGTCCCGGTGCCGGCCGGCACCCACGGGCACGACGATTCGGTGCACGCTGGTAAGGCGACCAGATTGTCGTCCGCCAGGATCTCATGACCGCTGGAGGCGAGAGTGCCGACTTGCCCGTCAGTGCCTTCGGCGTAGACCGAGGCGAGCACGGCGAACGAGCCATCCCCCAGCGCTATTGCCTGGTTGGATACGGTCGCCGGTGATGAACCTGGAGCAGCGAACGCTCCAAAAGGCATCGCAAGGAAAAGACAAAGAATCGCGATTGCGCCGGTCACCCACCGATACGGCTTCTCTGCCAGTCCAGCCATCCTGTCGACCACTGCCTTTCCCCTTTCCCTCGAGGCGAGCGTGTTCGGTTGAGGTCGGACGAGCGCTATGTTCGTCCGATGTGTACGTACACATTAGCCGTACAGTGACAATTTGGCAATACATGACGGCGGAATTTAGGTAAATCGAGGTGGGGAGATGGCAAAAGCAGGCGCGGCGCGATGCAGAATGCCAATCATGATGGGGCTGGCACTCTGGGACGCGGCGCGAACGAGCGATGCCTGGGAGGCAGATTGGCTCAGCGCTGGAGCGGGTACGGGCTGGACAATGTGTCCACCCCGTAGATCAACGGCGATGAGCGCGGGCGGAAATCCGCTGTGGAATCGGACTATTTCAGATAAGCGCTGTAGGCCCAACCCTCGGCGCCATCGAAGCGGACTTTGCTGAAGCCATTCGAGGATTCACCGAGGAGGGTCACCGTCGCGCCGTCGGGCATGACGGTCAGGACCGCCGAGCTGATCGAGGCGCTGGCGCGCAGATTGAGCGCGCCGTCGAAGACCGTCGCGGTCGAACCGGAGGATCCCCCGGTCGTCAACCACTGGCTGGATGCCCAACCGGTCGTGCCCTGGTAGATCACCTGTGAGAATCCGTTGCTCGAGGAGCCGGTCAGCTCCATCTGGGCGCCATCCGGCATGACCAGCAGCACGTTATAACCGGTGCCCGCACCGGAGCGGAGATTCAGCGCACCATCGAAGACCATGGCGAAGGTGCCGTTGCCGGAATCGCCGCCGCTGCTCAGATAAATCGAATAGGCCCAGCCGGTGGAACCGTTGTAACTGACCTTGCTGAAACCGTTGCTCGATTGCCCCAGCAGGGAAACCACCGCGCCATCGGGCATGACGGTCACCACAGCGGCCGATGTGCTGGCGCTCGCCCGCAGGTTGAGTGCGCCGTCGATCACAGTGGCGGTGTCGCCGGTCGGGATATCGTCCTCGGTGCTGAGATAGACGGCATAGGCCCAGCCGCTGGTCCCCTGATAGGTCACGGAGAGGAAACCGTTGCTCGACTGGCCGTTGAGCGTCACCGTGGCGCCGTCCGGCATGACCAGCAGCACAGCGGCGCTCGTGCTGGCCGAGGCGCGCAGATTAAGCTCACCGTCGATCACGGTCGCGGTCTCGCTGGGAGATGGATTGCCGCCGTCATCGGGTCCAGGGTCCTCGCCGGCGTCGATATCGAGATAGTCTCCGAATGCCCAGCCGGAGGTGCTGCCGAAGGTAATTGGGTAGAAGCCGTTCTGGCTGCCGCCGGTCACGGTCACTCGGCTGTCCCCGGGCATGACGGTCACGATCCCGGCCGAGTAGGAGGAACCGGAGCGCAGATTGAGCGCGCCATCGATCACGGTGGCGTTGCCGCCGCTGGTTGGAGGCTGCGTCGGATTCGGGGCGGGGGCGTTGCCGCAGGCTTGGTCGTGGGTGATGCCGGCCTGCCAGAGCATTGTGACGGTCACGGTGGTGATTCCGGCCGAGGTGGGCAGTCCAAGGGCAGTCCAGGTGCCCCCGGCCAGATCGATACCGGCCGCATAGGTGTAGACATTGCGGATGTCGAAGCCGGCATCGCTGATACCGGCGCCGAATCCGAGATTCCCGCCATCGGCGGCGTATTCGGCGGCAGGCTCACCCTGGGCCAGGTTGTATTCCCGCTGGCTTTGCGGCGCCCACCAGTTGTCGCGGACGAAGAGCGGGCCCCGATCGTGCACCGGCGCGACCGTGCATTCGCCGGTCTCGTCGCTCACGATCTCGACCCAGCAGAGGCCATCATCCTCGGTGCAGGCGGTCTGCGGTCCGTAGGTTCCCTCTGTGCCGGTTCCGACCGGCACCCAGGGACAGGACGATTCGGTGCACCCCGGCAGGGCCACCAGATTGTCGTTCGGTTGGATGACGTGACCGCTGGATGCGGTGCTGCCCACCTGACCGTCGGTGCCTTCCGCGAAGACCGAGGCGGTCACGCGAAAGCTGCCATTGCCGAGGCTGACCTCGGCCACGGGCGCATTCGATTCGGTTGACGCGGGAGCCGCGAGTGCGGACCCAGCTGTCGGTACTGCAATACAGACAAGCATGGCGAGGGCCGCTGCGAGAATGCGGCTCATGCTCTTCTTCGCCAAGCCATGCTGCCTGACCTGCCGGGTTCGCACAACCATCCCCCTTTCCTCGTGGTGTGCAAATTCGGTTGGTCGAAGGAGCTGGGCTCTCTCGGTTTCGTCTCAGCTAATCACATAAAATGCATCGCGCGCAAAGTGAACGAACGCCCAAAACTCCCAGCTTTCGCCTGAAATCCTCGGACGGCGCCAACGAACGCAAGATTCGCTCAGTACGGACAGGTGGTTGTCGAATTGTCACATCAGGGCGCGGCAAGCATTGGTACGATTCCGACATGCGATCGAAGCGCCGCACGTTTTACGATCCAATAGGGGAGCAAATGCGATGAGTGGACGGCTGCAGGGGAAATCCAGCGTGATCACCGGGGCCGCGTTCGGCATCGGCAAGGCGACCGCGCGGGTCTTTGCCGATGAAGGCGCCCGGCTGGTGCTGACCGACATTCAACCGGAGCCGCTGGAAGCCGTGGCCGCGGGTCTGCGGGAGCACGGCGCCGAGGTGGTCACCGTGGTGGGCGATGTCTCGAAAGAGGAGGAAACGCGCGGCATGATCCTGGCCGCGGTCGAGGCGTATGGCCGGGTCGATTGCGTGGTCGCCAATGCCGGCATCATCCCGCTGGACGATGTGCTGAGCACCACCGTCGAAGCGTGGGACGAAGTGATGCGCATCGACGGGCGCGGGATGTTTCTGACCTGCAAATTCGCCATCGAGCAGATGTTGAAAACCGGGGGTGGCGCGATCGTCTGCCTGTCGTCGATCTCCGGTGAGGCGGGGCAGGCGCGGCAAGCGGCCTACGGACCGGCCAAGTTCGTCGCCAGCGGGCTGACCAAGCATCTTGCGATCGAATGGGCGAGCAAGGGAATTCGGGTCAATGCCGTGGCGCCGGGCACCATCAATACCGACCGGGTGCAACAGCTCGAGTTCGAGGAGGGCGGTCCGGAATACCTGGCGGCTATCCGGGTGCTGCATCCAATGGGCCGTATCGGCGATCCGTCGGAGGTCGGCAAGGCGATTGCATTTCTCGCTTCCGACGACGCCTCCTTTATCACGGGTGTGGTGCTGCCGGTCGATGGAGGATATCTGGCGCAGTAGAGCCGAGAGACGAAGAAACGAGGACGATTCGTACATCGCGCACCACGAGCTCTTCGAGTGAGGGCGGTTCACCTTCGCCGTCCCCGGAGCCCTCGTCGACGTGGGGACGAGAGGACGGAGATTCCGTTCACCGCGACCGATGTGGCGCGTCTTTCTGCGGCGGTGGCGGTGGTTTCCCGCAGGAATACTCGGAATGACAGCGAGGTGCTAGGATGCGGGAATCGATCCGACGTTTCAGGAATCGGAGGCAGTTTCGATGATGCGCCGTGCTCTGGCAGTTACCGCGCTCGTTTGCTCGATTGGCATGAGTTCTGTGGCCGTGGCGCACGATGCGACCCCGACGGCGATGGGCGATCCGGATATCACCTTCGTGCTGGACGAGCACAACCATAACGTGACGAATATCGATGGTGGGGTGGACGGACCGTCACCAGGGGACGCCATCATCTGGGGACCGAATCCTCTCTTCGACGAAGCAAACGAGAACGACACCGGCGCCACCACCCAGGGGGCGTGCACGATCTTCGCCGAGAACGGCGACTGCCTGTTGGTCGAGACGATCCTCTTCCCGGACGGCAGCACGCTGGAGCTGCAAGGAATCCAGCCGGGGCAGGCCATCCCCTCGACCCGTACCATCGTGGCCGGAAGCGGGATGTATCTCGGCGCGAAGGGGACAGTGACCGTGGCGCCGACCGATGATCTGACGGTCTGGACCAAGACCTTCGAAATCTGGCTCGACGACTGATCCGGTGCGCCGCGTCATTCCGGGTGGTCGATGTCCGCCCGGGCATGCCGCGGCGTCCATGCCCTACGATCGTCCCAGGTCCCAGGCAGCTGATGCATGGACAAGCGAACGGGAGTAGGATGGGCCAACGCTCGTCCTACTCATTCTGCTCCCGTCTTGACTCAGGATGCCGCCGATGTCCACTGCTACCACCGTCGAATACACGCATTGCTTTTGCGCGCTCTGCATCTCCCGCTGCGGGGCGATTGCCCGTACGGAAGACGGACAGTTCGTGGCGCTCGAGCCGGATCCGGCGCATCCAACGGGGAAGGCGCTCTGCGCCAAGGGGCGTGCCGCACCCGAGTTGGTCTATCACCCGGAACGCCTGCGCTACCCGTTGAAGCGAACCAATGCGAAGTCCGATCCGGATCCCGGCTGGGAGCGGATCAGCTGGGGCGAGGCGCTCGATCTGACCGCGACCAAACTGCGGCGTATCGCGGCCGAGCGCGGGCCGGAAAGTGTGGTGTTCGGCGCCGTCTCTTCGTCGACTTCGGCAATTTCCGATGCGCTTCCCTGGATCGAGCGCCTGCGGCACGCATTCGGCTCGCCGAACATGTGCATGTCGATGGAGCTCTGCGGGTGGGGGCGGTTTGCCGCTATCTATACCTATGGGATACCGATCGGACTGCCGGGAACGGCAATGCCCGATCTGGAGCACGCGGGCTGCATGCTCTTTTGGGGATACAACCCCAGTAGCGCGCGCATTTCCCATGCCACCGCCGCGGTGGCTGCTCTCAAACGGGGAGCGCGTCTCATTGTGGTCGATCCGCGCGAAGTGGGACTTGCCAACCGGGCCGATCTCTGGCTGCGGCCCCGCCCGGGTAGCGATGGGGCGCTGGCGCTTGGCATCGCCCACGCCATGCTCGCCAACGACTGGTTCGACCAGGAGTTCGTGCGGCGATGGACCAACGGCCCACTATTGGTGCGTGCCGATTCCGGACGATTGCTGCGCACGAGCGACCTTGCAGTGGACGGCGACCCCGCGACGTTCGTCGCGTGGGATGAGCGCAGGGGAGCTCCGATCCAGTACGACTCCGCCACCCGCCGGTATGCGGATGCAAACGCCCAACCCGCGCTCGATGGCGACGACGAGATCGAAACGCTGAACGGGCCGGTGAGGTGCCGCCCGGTCTTCGCGCTCGTGCGCGAGATGCTGAGCCGCTACGACCCTAAGACGGTCGAGGCCATCACCTGGGTGCCGGCCGAGCGGATCGAGGCGGCGGCGCGGATGCTGTGGGACGCGCGGCCCGTCGCCTACTTTGCCTGGGCGGGGGTGGAGCAGCATACGAACACGACGCAATGCTCGCGGGCGCTGAGCTTGCTCTATGCCCTGACCGGCAGCTTCGGCAGTCGTGGGGGCAATCTCCAGTTCACGGCGGTGCCCTCGGCGCCGGTTGCCGGCAACGAGCTGCTGCCGCCCGAGCAGCGCACCCGAACTCTTGGATTGCGGGACCGTCCGCTGGGACCGGCGACAGCGGGGTTCGTGACCTCGGAGGAGCTGTACCGGGCGGTTCTGGAAGACGAGCCCTATCCAGTGCGGGGGTTGGTGGGATTCGGCGCGAATCTGCTGTTGTCGCACTCGGATACGCTGCGCGGTCGCGAGGCGCTGCGGGCGCTCGATTTCTTCGTGCATATCGATCTCTTCATGACCCCGACAGCAGAGCTGGCCGATGTGGTGTTGCCGGCGTCCACACCGTTCGAGCGTGAGGCGCTCAAAATCGGTTTCGAGTCGAGCGCCGAGGCGCAGTCGTTCGTCCAATTGCGGCGCGCCATCGTGCCACCGATTGGGGAAGCGCGCGCGGATACGGAGATCGTGTTCGATCTGGCGTGCCGGTTGGGATTGGGCACGCATTTCTGGGATGGCGATATCGACGCCGCTTATCGGCATCAGCTCGGTCCGTCCGGCATCTCGCTGGAAGCGCTGCGGGCGTATCCCGAAGGCGTTCGCATGCCACTGGAGACGCGTTATCGCGCATTCGCGGATGAGGTCGATGGCGGGGTGAAGGGCTTTGCCACGCCGACCGGATTGGCCGAGATCTATTCGGAGCGTTTCCTGGAGTATGGATACCTGCCGCTCCCGGAATTCGAGGAACCGTTGGTCAGCCAGCGGTCGCGGCCGGAGCTGGCGGAACGGTTTCCGCTGGTGTTGACCTGCACGCACAACCCGCATTTTTGCGAATCGCAGCACCGGGGCATCGCACGCTTGCGCAAGCTGTCGCGCGATCCCGAGGTGGAGCTGCATCCAGACGCGGCGGCCGATCGCGGGATCGATGCGGGAGACTGGGTGACGATCGAAACTCCGAACGGATCGGTGCGGGCGCGCGCCCGGTTCAATGGATCGCTGGATCCGCGGGTAGCGGTGGGGCAGCATGGCTGGTGGCAGGGGTGCGCGGAGATCGATGCGCCGAGCTATGACCCGTTCAGTGCCGATGGCGCGAATCTGAATCTGATCGT
>DASTFJ010000193.1:0-11830 GCA_035708745.1 Thermomicrobiales bacterium
GTGATGGCGGTGACGTTGACCGTGCGCGCCTGACCGGACAGAGTGCCGATCCCGCCCACCGTGCCGCCGCCGACCGAGGTCAGCACGAAGGCGGCGGTGTCACCGGCGGCCACCGTTGGCACGGCCACCGCGGTTTCAGAGGCCGGGGGTGCGGCCTGGGTCGGGACCGCTTCGGTCGGGACCCCCACGGTTGCCGCCTGGGTGGGCACGCCGCCGGTCGCCGGGACCTGCGGCAGCACCACCGGCGCGCCATCGACCACCAGCTGCGCTTCGAGCGCGGTCACCGCCGCTTGCTGGGTGGCGACCTCGGCGGTCGGGATATAGCTCTCCATGGTCACCAGGGCGCCCTGGGTTGGCATCGAGACGCAGATCACCGAATCGGTGGTGGCGGTGGTGGCGCCGGTGTCATCGGTGTAGTCGAAGGTGATGGTCGCGATGGCGACATTGCCCTGGGTCAGGATCTGCTGGCCGTCCGCATACGTGCCGAGCACGACATTGGCATAGGACGCGCTCTGGTCCGGACCCTGGTAATACTGGACCAGCGAGGTGATGCAATCCTGCAAGGTCATCGTACTGACGCCGCTGTAGAGATCGGTCGTGACCGCGCCATTGCTGATGCGCAGCACGTCGAACTGGTTTTGCGACGACTCGGTCACCACCGACCAGGCTGGATCCCAGGTGAGCTGATAGCCGAAGGTCGGGCTGGTGTAGGTGTTGCCGACCACGTTGGTCGAACCGCTCGCCGTGGTGGGTTGGGTGACGGCCGTGGTGCCGGCAACCGGGGTTTCGGTGGGCAACCCGGCGACCGGGGTTTCGGTCGGCAGTCCGGCGGCGGTCGTCGGGGTTTCTACTGGTGGCAAGGCCACGGTCGGCGCCTGGGTCGGCACGCCCACCACCGCGGTTTCGCTCGGGGCCGCGCCGCCCTCGTCGAAGTTCCAGACGATGAAGTCCTCGTACGGGGTCTCGCCGCCGGCGACATAGGTTTCATTGAAGAAGCCGATCACCGCCGACACGCTGCCGGGACCCGGCAGGGCCGAGAGATCGAGCTCGGAGACGAACGTGCCATCGACGCCGAAGTAGCCGGTGGTGCCGATGACGATCAGATCGAGCGCCACCTTGTCCCCGGTATTGGGCGGAATGGGGATGCCCTCGCCGCTCTGCAGCGGATCCTGGTTGCCGATGCTGAGGAACCAGTGTCCATCGGAAACCACCCCGAGGCGGTAGTGGTTCGGGGAGCTGGTGTCGCGGAAGGCGAGCCCGCAGTCCCACAGCTCGGCGGCGGTGCGCGGGGCGCTGCATTCGATATGCGCCGCGAAATCGGAGACGGTTACGCCGGTATCGAGGAAGGTGACCTTCTCCGGATCGTGGATCAGGGTGCCGCTCTCGGGACCGTAGACGATCGGTTCCGAATTCTCCTGCGCCAGATATTGGGCGAAGAGCGCCGCGGCATCGCCCCCGGCCGCGGTGGTCGGGGCGGCGGTGGTGGCGGCTTCGGTCGGCAGACCGGCGGCCGCGGTGGCCGATTCGGTCGGAACGCCCGCGGCGGTCGGCGATTCGACCGGCAATCCGGCGGTTGTTGCGGTTTCGGTCGGCGCGCCGACCGCGCCGCCGGTGGTGGCGGTGGGCACCGGGCTGCCACCGGTCAGATCGTAGACCGAGAAGTTGGCGTAATCGAGGGTGGTGGCGCCGGCCCCAAGCCCGAGATAGCCGGTCAGCTCGACATCGCCCGCGCCCTGGATAGCGGTCAGATCGAGCGCGGAGACGAAGGTCCCGTTCAGCCCGAAGGCGCCGGTGGGGCCGTCGAAGAGCACATCGACGGCCACGGTGGTGCCGGGGGTGGTGTCGAAGGTCGCGCCGGTGCCGGTGACGGCGGCGCCGCCCTGGCCGTTATCGAGCTGCCAGGTGCCATCCGGGAAGATCAGGAGGAAGTTCTGACCCGCGTCGGAGACGCGAAAGAGCACCGCCATGGCCCAGAGGGTGCCGGCATTGACATTCGGCACGGTGAATTCGGCATGCGCCACGCCATTGGCGATCGAAACCCCGGCCGGGGCGGAATCGGCATTGGCGGCATCGAGCGATCCGCTGAGCGGTCCGGCAACTGGAGTCATCGTGGCCAGCTGGCCGACAACCGTCCCGAACTCGGTGGCGGCATCGGCCTGGGCCGATACCCGGATGGCGGGGGCCACGAGCATCAGCAGCATGCTCGCGATGGCGAGAACGCCGAGACGCCATCCGTGCGGTCTTCTGGTCATTCCATATCCTCCAGATGCAACGAACGTGTACACGTGAACCAATACAAACCGGAAATAGGTTACGACCGGAGAGTACACCGATTGCCGGTTCGTTGCACCGATCCGGCGTGGTGCAGGACTCCGTTCGCGCGGTTTGCCGGGCTATTCGGACTGTTCCCGAAAGCGCGCCCCGGGAAGACACGCGCCGCGGCGAGGAGATTCCTTCGAATTCCTCAAGACAGGCTCTTCTTCGTCAGGGTGACAAAGGGGAATCGGGTAACGTCCAGGGGCTCGCGGAAGCGGATAAACAAAAAGGACTTCGGCAGCGCCGGAGTCCTTCCTGGTTCGAAAGCTGGATGTCTGGTTCAGCCGATTACATGCTGCGCGGGTGGTTCCGCGATTCCATGGCCCGCTGATAGTCGCGCCGCGCCTCGTCGGCGGTCGGATAGCCGGCGCCGCGCCCCACGACGCCCTGATAGTAGCGATCGAAATAGCTGCCACCAAAGCCCAGGCGTCCAATACGAGCAAAGAAATTCTTCATGTCATTCATTCCTTCCGCCACCACGGGCAAACCTCAACTGAGCTAAGTATAGTACACATTACCGATATATGCACATATCGGCATATCATATGCCCGAATGGTGATGGGGTTTCCGTACGTACGCGGGTCCGGAGGTTCTGAAGGCCCGGGTCCTGAGACGACGGTCAGGTGCGGGTTTCGCGGCGTGCCTGGGGCGAGCGGGGTCTGGATGAGCCTTGGCTTCGAGCAGCCGGCGCGTGAGGCAATCGCGGCTAGCGCGCGCCGATTGTGAGCTTGCTCGCGCACTCCCCACCGAAGCGGATCGACCGCTTCGCCAACCCGGTTGCCGGCGCCAGGTCGAAGCGCGGGAACGATCCCGCCGCCACATCGATTCCCAGGCGATGGCCCGGTTGCACCACATGCCCGATCTGCCCCAGATCGACCGCAAAGCAGGCGGCCTCGCCCGGAACCAGCGATTTCCGCAGGATCCCATCGGCCAGATACCGGCTGCCGCCGCGTTCGTCGATATCCACCAGCGTCACGTGCACGTCGCCGATGTCACGGTTCGAGGTCGACCAGATCTCCGCGGTCACCGGCCCGAGTAGCCAGCGCGGTTGGTCCACCGGTTCGGTCGCGAAGCGAATCACGTCCGGTCGTTTGGCGCGGGCGTCTTGCCAGCGCGAGCCGACCGGCAGCAGATAGAGCGCGCAGCAGAGCCGCCCGCCCACGGTCGGCGCCGGGTCCTCCGGGTCGGTCACGAACGGCACCTCGCCGGCGCCGCTGCTCACCTCGCTCAGGACGCCGTTGGCGCCGAGCTCGAGCACGAGCGGATCGACCGATGGCGGCCAGGCGTCGAACGATTCCCAGCGGTTGACGCCGGTGATGAACATCCGGTTCGCCGCCCAATCCGGTTCCGAGCCCTCATGCAGCAGCCAGTCGAACCACTCCCGTTGCGCCCCGGCCAGATCGAAGGTCGCCCGCGGTCCGAAATCGAAGTTGCCCGAGCCGGAATTCAGCGGCATCGGCGAGTGATCCCACGGTCCCATGACGAAGCGATGCCGATTCCCGGCCTTGCCCGCGGCCAGCGCATCGTGCAACCCAAACGTGCCGTGGTGAAAGAGGTCGTACCATCCGCCGATTTGCAGGGCCGGCGCGATGCACGCGTCCACCCCGAAGCCGCTCTGCGCCTCCCAGAAGGCGGCATCGTCCTTGCGCGTCACCCAGTCGCGCAGCCAGCCGGCCGATGGCTGATCGAGCAATGGATTGTCAGCGATGGGAATCCGCGAGGTTTCGGGCCAATGCTCCAACGCATCGAGCAAGAGCGATGGATCGCGCGTGCGCCGGTCGGCGCTGATCATGCTCAAGCCCCAGGAAAGATCGAAGCCGAGGCAGAGCGCATCCCCCTCGTAGACCCAGCCGGTGCGGGCATCGATCGTCGTCATCCCCGGCACCCATGCCTTCAGCGCGTCGGGGCATTCCTTCGCCGCCAGCACCTGCACGAACCCGACATAGCTCGAGCCGGTGGTGCCCACCCGTCCGTTCGACCACGGTTGCTGCGCGCCCCACGCGATCGAATCGACCCCGTCTCTCTCTTCATTGATGAACGGGTAGAAATCTCCCTCCGACGCGAACCGGCCGCGCACGTCCTGCACCACCACCGCATACCCGGCGGCGGCGAGCTGGACCGCATTCATCTGCATACCGAACGCCGACCCAAGCTGCCGGTCGTAGGGCGTGCGGATGATCACCACCGGCCAGCGGTCGCCCCCGGCCGGCCGAAAGACATCGGCCTTCAGCTTCACCCCGTCCCGCATGGGGATGGAGAGGTCGTAGTCGATCGTGACCGATCGCGTCTTGCGCGGCCAATTCGCCATCAGCGCCGAGTCTCCCCATTCTTATCATGCTGAGATGCTGTCATTCTGCAATTTTGTCATTCTGAACGCAGTGAAGAATCTCTCTCGGCTGCCTCCCCGACGCACATCCTCCAGCACCATGCTCGACAGACATTCGTCCTTTTTCGAGCATGGTGAAGGGCCACCCGACGAGGAGAGATCCTTCGCTTCGCTCAGGATGACAGTGATGTGGAACGCAGCACTATAGATGCGCAGCTTCTCCGGACCCCGGACCCCGGACCCCGGACCCCGGACCCCGGACCCGTTCTACGCGCACGCCGGACTGTTCGGATCCCAGCGATTGAACTTCGGAATGTCCTGCTCGGCCAGGGCCCGTCGCGCTTCGAGCCAAAGCGAATTCCACGCCTCGGCATCGTGCAATTCCGTTTCGGGCCGCGCCTTGCTGCGCGCCACGAACCCGGGAAACGCCTCCCGCCCGGTCGGCTGGCCGATGGGGTTGTAACGCAGATCGAAGCTGACCCGAATCTCATCGCTGGTATTGCGCAGCGAGCAGTGCATCGTCTGCTTGGTCATGAAGAGCGCCGACCCGGCTTTCATCGGCATGGGAACCACCTCATGCCCATCGATGATCTGCTGGCGAATATGCACTCCGACCCCGGCCGCGTTCTCGCGAGTTGCCGGGCAGTGCTGGACGAGGCCCTCCTCGTGACTGCGCGGGGCGACCGCCAGGCAGCCGTGTTTCTCCGACGCATCCCGCAGCGGAAACCAGACGGTGATGATATCGCTCTCGTCGGCTTCCGCGGTGATGACGCCCTGATCCTGATGCCAGGGCGTCGCGCCCACCTGCGCGACCTCGTGGTCCTTCAGCTTCTGGAACGCCTGCGATTCGGGAGGCTTGATGCGGATGTGCTGCACCGGATTGGAATAGATCTCCGGACCGATCAACGATTCGATCGCGTCCAGCAACCGGGGATTGCGGATCATGTCGAAGACCGCGGGTCCCGCCCAGAACGGCGTCTCATGGGTCACGCCGTTCTGCGGCAGCGAGAAATCGAAATATTGTGGATGGACGGTGCCGCTTTCTTCGTAGATGCGGATCAGGCGGTCGGAAAAGGGAAGCTCCGCATAGGTCGAGGCGATCAGGCCCTTTTCATAGAGATCGTTGGCCAGGGTGTCCAGCACCCCGGCATATTCCGCAAGAATGGGGGCGATATCCTGCGCCGGATCGAAAAGATCCTCGACCAAGAGATATCCCTCGGTATGAAACTGCTCGATTTGCTCGACGGTCAACCCACTCATCGCAACCTCCCAGTTTGTTGGCGCTGCTGCCTCGGCGCAGCAGCGCAATCGATGTCGTTCGGTCATGACGGAAGGATAAAGTCTTTCAGCCGCCGCGTGAGGCACGCGATCGTCATTTTGCCGCCCTCGTCATCCCATGCCGTCATCCCGACCGGTGCGCCCTTCCCTGTCATCCCGACCGGAGCGCATCGCCTTCGTCATCCCGACCGGAGCGCAGCGGAGTGGAGGGACCTCCCTCGTAGTGGCTCTCGAACGGTGTTTCCATCGGGGACGTGCGCACGGGGCAACGAGAGGTCACTCCACTGCGGTCGGGATGACAGGGGCGAGGTGCCACGGACCTACCCGAAGACGTGCCGGTCGAGAAAGTCGTTACGGAACGTGCCCTGCGGATCGAGACGATTGGCCAGCGAGCGGAAATCGTTCATGCGTGGATAGCGAGGAGCGAGCTCCTCCGCGGTCGCGACGAAGAGCTTGCCCCAATGGGGACGCGGGGCAAACGGCGCCAGGGCGCGCTCGACGATGGGAAGCACTTCGTTGGGGACGGCGGGGTCGGCAACGGTCGCATAGTGCAGGCAGACCGTTTCACGCTGATACGCCGAGCTCAGCCAGAGATCGTCCGGCGCGACACTGCGCACTTCGGCGGCGAGAATGTAGGGCCGCACGAGCTCGGAAAGTTCTTTGAGCGCGCGGATTCCGGCAACGGCATCCGTGCGGTCCACCATGTACTCGGCCTGCATCTCGCTGCCGGCGTCGCCGATCGCCGCGACCTTGAAATGCGGCAATCGATCGCACCAGGCCCCAGGCACGCCCAGTTGGTCGGTGCAGATCGATCCATCGAAGCGCGACACCGGATGCATCTGCACGCTGGCCGCGCGCGCGCCGAACAGCTCCGTGCGGGGCGTCCAGCGGTCGTCATCCGGTACGCGGGTTTTGACCCAGAGCTCGTTGACCGTATCGCCGTAGTCGGTGAACAGACTGACGCTGTCCCCGCTGCTCATGATTGCATCGAACTGGTCGTAGACGACATCCCAGGCAAGATCGAGGAAGACCTCCTGCCGCACACGGTAGCTTGGCTCGACATCGAGCGTGATCCGGGTGACCACCCCCAGCGCGCCCAGATGCACGACCATCCCCTCGAAATCGGCATCCCCACGCGCGACGTGTACGACTTCGCCGTCGCTGGTAACCAGTTCCAGCGCCGCAACCGCCCCGGAGAGATTCTTGATGCGGTCGCCCGAGCCATGCGTCCCGGTCGCGGTTGCGCCGGCCACCGCGATATGCGGCAACGACGCGGTGTTATGCAGCGCCAGCCCTTCCCGTTCCAGCTTCTGCAGAAGCTCGGCATACCGCATCCCGGCGTTGATGGTGACGACCCCGGCGTCGCGATCGATCTCCACCTCCATCGGCATCCGGTCGAGCGCGATCATCGCGGCCGAGTCGGCAATACCGTTGAAGCAATGCCGCGATCCGACCGCGTGCACCTTCGGAGCGGCGGCCACGATCCGCCGCAGCTCGTCGAGGCTGGTGGGGTGCACCGCCGCGGACGCGCCATAGGTGTAAACGCCAGACCAGTTCGTGTAGGCCACAACCATCGTGCTCTCCGCTCCCTTCGTCGACGCCGTAGCATAGCGCCTCGTTCGATCGGGGACTCGGCAGCCGTTCGCAGGCTCATAGCCCGGAGGAGTGGGCGTCCCTGCCCGCTCGTTTCCGACGACGGGCCGCCTGCCGAGCGCGTTCGCTTCGGCTGTGGCGCAGTACCCATTAGGGGTATCCTGAACGGCAACTGTTTTCGCGGCAACCGGCATGCGATGGCCGCGATCCGCCCCTGGAACCAAGGACGAATTCCCACGAGCGACCCGACGATCCCCATTTCGATTCTCGATCTCGCCGCCGTCGGCGATGGCGAAACCATCGCCCAGAGCTTCGCCGGCAGTGTCGCGCTCGCCCAGCTGGCGGAAGCCGCCGGGTACAAACGCGTCTGGTACGCCGAGCACCACAGCATCGATTCGATCGCCTCCTCGGCCACGGCGGTGCTGATCGCGCATATCGCCGCCAACACTGCCACCATCCGGCTCGGCGCCGGCGGCATCATGCTGCCCAATCATGCGCCGCTGGTGATCGCCGAGCAGTTCGGCACGCTGGCGACCTTGCATCCGGACCGCATCGATCTGGGTCTCGGTCGCGCGCCGGGGAGCGATCGCGCCGCCATGCAAGCCCTGCGGCGCGATCCGATGACCTCCGAGCGCTTCCCGCAAGACGTGCTGGAGCTGCAAGCATTTCTCGGCGACGAAAGCCCGATCGCCGGGGTGCGCGCCATTCCCGGCCAGGGCACCCATGTACCGCTCTATATCCTCGGCTCGTCGATGTTCGGCGCGCAGCTGGCCGCCCAGCTCGGCTTGCCCTACGCGTTCGCGTCGCACTTCGCGCCGCGTTTCCTGATGGACGCCATCGCTACCTATCGCCAGACCTTCCAACCCTCGGCCCAGCTGGACACGCCCTATGTCATGGCCGCGGTCGGCGTGCTGGCGGCGGAGACCTCCGAGGAGGCCCGCGTCGAATATCTCGACGTCCGGCGCAACTGGGCGCGCAATATCCTCAGCCGGGGCGGTCCGCGCTTGTCGCTGGAAGACGTGGACATGCTACTCGGCACCCCGCGCGCCGCGATGGTCGACGAAATGCTCTATTACACCGGTTTCGGCACACCGGCCGAAGTCGGCGCGTATCTCGCCGAATTTCAGCGCATCACCGAAGCCGACGAGCTCATCACGGTCCATCGCGCTCTGTCGGTCGATGCCCGTCTCCGCTCGGTCCGCCTCACCGCCGAAGCGATGAATCTGGCGTCGATCACGCCGGCGTAACCGCATCGCTCAGGGGCAAGGCATGGCCTCATCGATGTAGGCGGTGCACACCCCGTTGCAGTCGGACGGGAGTCCACGGTCGTACATCGTAGACGCCGGCCCTGTGCCGACGATGGCGCTTCGCCGGCACAGGGCCGGCGTCTACGGCTCAGTCGTTGGAGATCGATTCCCAATATCTGAACCGAACTCTTCTCCAAAACATCCACCAGACCACTCACTCAGAACAGGAGTTTCCCGGTTGGTTCAGACCGGAATACCCTTTACGCAACCACCGCGGGGAGGATCCATTCCTCGATGAACGGCCGCACGATCGAGATCGACGCCGGCGGATCATCGAACCCTTTCAGCACCACGACCACCAGATCGAGCGCCGGTACGACATAGAGGTAGTTGCTACCGAACCCGAGTCCGAAATACGCATGGAAACCGTTTTCGTAATCCACCACCCACCAATGCAACCCATACCCGGCATATCCGGTGGAATCTCCCTGGAGATGGAAGCGGGTCGCTTCCGGGAACCAGGATTCGGCGATCAACGAGCGGTCGCCCCATTGCCCGTTGCGGAGTGAGAGCAACCCGAATTTGGCCGCATCGCGTGGGGTGAGCCGCACCCCCGACCCGCCCGAGACGATGCCCTCGGGCGCGCGCCGCCATTTCGGCTTGTCGATCCCCAGAGGGGCCCAGAGTCGCCGGTCGGCATAGTCGTCCAGCCCCATACCCACCACCTGCTGCGCGATCACCCCCAGCACGTGGCTGCCCCCGGTGTTATAGGCAAAGAACGTGCCCGGCTCGTAGACCACCGGCAACCCCAACGTCAGCTCGGTCCAGTTCGGCGCAGCAGTCAGCGTGCCCCAATCCGCATGGATATCCCACGCCCAACCCGCACTCATGGTCAACAGGTTCTCTACCGTAATCGATGCCGTGCGTGGATCGGCATCGATTGGCATGAGCTCTGGAATCGTCTCCCCGATGGTGCTGCTCAGCGACAGCACGCCATCATCGATTGCCATCCCGACCAGCGTGCTGGTCACGCATTTGGTGATCGAGCGCACATCGATCGGATCGTCGATGCCGTACGCCTCCCCAAAGTAGCGCTCGTACGCCAATCCGTTATTCCGCACCACCACGATCCCGGTGATATCCGGCATAAAGGACACGGCATAGTCGCCCGCGGCGGCGAGCTGCCCTTCGGACAGGCCCACCTCCCCGGGCGTCACCAGCGTCCAATCCGAACCAGGCACTGGCGCCAGATCTCGAGCGCGTGCGGACCCGGCGCGGCTCAGCGCGAGGACGCCAACTCCTGCGATCAGCGAACGACGGGAAAGGTGGAGTGATGACATAGGACTGCCATTCGACGGTCGATTTCCTGTCCAGGTAGCGACGAGCGGTCTCGCGCCGATCGTACCGCGCCTGGCTCAAGACAAGCTGGGAAGAGATCGAACGGTTGCAACGACAACCCGCGGCAGTTGCCGCGGGTTGTCCGCTCACGATTGGAAATGCTGGTTGCTATGAGCGAGCCGCTCGGTTGCGCAGGGCAAAGGCCAGCGCCAGCGCCCCCATCACCGCACTCAGAATGGCCAGGGTGGCGAGCCCGGAACCAGAGCCGCTGTCTCCCGCTCCCGTATTGGGTGGGTTGGGAAGCGCGGTGCCGGTAAGGGTCGGCCTGGGCGTATGCGTGGGGAAGACCGTTCTCGTTGGGGTGCTCGTGGCGGTGCGGGTCGGTGGCCGCATCGTGGGGGTACGGGTTGGGGTGTGCGAAGGCGTCACGGTGCGAGTTGGCGTATTCGAAGGCGTGGCGGTGTTGGTCGGGGTATTCGTCGGAGAGCGTGTCCCGGTTGGCGTGTTGGTTGGAGTGTCGCTCGGCGTGCTCGTCGGCGTCGCGGTCGGCGTATCGGTCGGTGTACCGGTAGGCGTGTTCGTGGGGGTATTCGTTGGAGTATCCGTCGGCGTAGCGGTAGGCGTGTTCGTGGGGGTATCGGTCGGTGTCGCCGTCGGAGTGCTGGTCGGTGTGTCAGTTGGGGTCGCCGTGTTAGTTGGGGTCGGCGTGCCGCACGGCCGGTGCGACAGGATGAAATTGCCAGTCCAACCATCGAAGATGATTGCCGATGCGTTGGTGACGGTCGTCACGCCGGGGTTGTTCAGATCGTACTGGGCAACATTGCCATTTTGCGCGGATAGCTGCACGATGAGATCGCCCAGATTGGTCGTCACGGTGATGGACGCGGGCGGCGTCTGGTCGAGCACGCCGGTGATATTGAACTGCCATTCATTGGGGTGCTCAGGATCGCAGCCGGCATCTCGCAATGACGACTGGCTGACGAATATTTCGGTCGCCGCCGGTTCGACCGGTTGGTCGAGCGAGGATGAGCCTACCGTGGTCGGTGAGCCATCATCCTGAGCGTAAGCCAGGGCAGCTCCCGCCCAAAGGGAGAGCATCAATCCAAGGACAAGCCCAAGCGCGATGCGCTTCGGCGCAGACGGAGCGTTCATATTCCCAAGCCTCGTTCGTTTCGCTGCTGCTCTGCAATGGTAAGACGGTCTCTATGAGAAACGATTCTACCGGGCAGTCGGTTTCGCGATCCAGCCGACGTGGCAGAATCGTCTCTTCTGGGAACGAGCCGCCACGACGATTGGATCATTCTGCCATCGAGATGACCGGTTTCACCCTCGGTCAGCGATCGCCGCATGCGCTGCCGCCAGCCGCGCCACCGGCACCCGGAATGGCGAGCAGCTCACGTAGTCCAATCCGAGCCGATGGCAAAAGGCGATCGATTGCGGATCGCCGCCATGCTCGCCGCAAACGCCAATCGACAGCGACGGCCGTGCCGCCCGGCCATGGTCGGTTCCCATCTGCACCAGCTGCCCGACCCCCTGCGCATCGAGCACCTGGAACGGATCGTCCGGCAGCACACCGCTTTCCACATACTCCGGCAGGAAGCGGGCCGAATCGTCGCGGCTCAGACCGAAGGTCATCTGGGTCAGGTCGTTGGTGCCGAAGCTGAAGAAGTCGGCATACTCCGCGATCTCATTGGCCAGCAGCGCCGCCCGCGGCACCTCGATCATCGTTCC
>DASTFJ010000194.1:0-9299 GCA_035708745.1 Thermomicrobiales bacterium
TGCGGATTTCCAGTTCCGCACCCTGAGCGATGAGCCGCTCCGTTTCATCATGTGCACCAGCCCGCCCTGGCCCGGGCACGACGACGCGGCCCCGGCAGACGAACACTGGTCGACCAGCGAAGGCTGACGAGCAGCCGTGTACGAGGAGCAGAGCCGAGATGAGCCAATCGCGATTCGACTCGGTCGATGATTATCTCGTCGCACTCGATCCGATCGAAGCCGGAACCATGCGGTCGATCATCGGTGCGATTCTTACGGAATTCCCGGAAACCGAGGTGAAGCTGGCCTGGAATGTGCCACAGATCCATCGTGGCAAAGACTATGTCTTTGGTATGAGCGCGGCGAAGAACCACCTCTCGCTCAATCCCTGGAGCGAGAGGGTCTTGAATGACGTCCGCTCGCGTTTGGAGAAGTCGTATGTGGTGTTGCAATCCATCTTCCAGGTGCCGGTGGACTGGGATGTCGATCGAGCGCTGCTGGGAGATCTGGTCCGTGCCCGGCTCGCCGAGCTGGACGCCGCCTGACACATGTGTGTAGCCGGAGACCTCCGTGTCTGCATCTCGAAAGACGAGTATTGGTTCCAATCGCCTTCGGAGGTCTGTCGTGACTGCCACATCGCAAACACCATCGCCGCTGATCGGAAGCTGGCGGCTCATCTCGTTCGAGCTGCGCGATGACACCGGTACTGTGTCGCGCCCCTGGGGAGACGATGTGACCGGGATCAACACCTACACCGCCGATGGGTACCTCTCCGAGCAGTTCGGCAGCGCGCACCGCCCGGTCTTGGCCCACGACGACTGGGTCAGCGCCACCCCCGAAGAGATCGATCGGGCCGCTCGCCACTATTTCGCCTATGCCGGCACATATGAGCTCGACGGCCAGACAATCACCTACCATCTCGAAGAGAGTCTCATGCCCAACTGGATCGGCAAAACCGAGCGCCGCTTCTGGTCGGTCACCGGTGACACGCTCACCATCACCACCCCGCCACTGCTCGTCGCCGGGAAGATGCAGGTCTCCACCCTGATCTGGAGAAGAGCCGAAAGAAGTTGAACGCAGCGCAGGCGTGAGCCCTGCGCCGCTCGGAATTGCACGTACGAGGAGTGAACTCAGTCTTTCCCTTAACCCAGATTATTCACCAGCGTAAGACGACACTCCCTCCCCCGTAGTTGCAGTCCTCTGTGGCTGCTCGACCCGGCAGCCACAGAGGGCTGCAACTACGCAATCGAAAGGATCGCGGAGACCGCCGTGAGTAGTCCGGGTTAGGGCACGGAGGATCGTTGCCCTGCATTCACGCACAGCGCGATAACCAACGCTGCCCACGGTCAAGCCCTCATCGAGCAACCAATACATCCAGCCGCCAATCCCGAATGAGTACCAACCTCCCATGCGGATGAGTACATGTACGGTTCCGTACCGGTCGATGTTGCCGCAAGCTGCATTCAATCGAAATCGTTCCCTTGGCGCGCTCGCGTGTCGAGGCGGAAGCGCCCAGCGCGCCCCATGCCGTACTGAATGGAAAGGAAGATGTCATGGAAACGAGTTCCTTGGAAACCATTGCGGATCGGCAGATCTCTCGCCGTCAAATACTCGGCTGGAGCGGCACGGCCCTCGCGACCGGCGGACTCGCCGTAGCCGGCGTGCCGCTGTCGGCCAGTGCCCAATCGCCCACCGCCAGTCATGCCGAAGGCGATTTCGCCGACCTGGTCGATATCGGCGGCCGGTCGATCTACCTGACCTGCGCGGGGAGCGGCAGCCCAACCCTCGTGCTGGTCACCGGGTATCGTGACACCAGCGATATTTGGTCCATCGACCAACACAATCCGACCGCGCCGCGCACCATGGTGATGCCCGCGGTCGCGGAATTCACCCGGGTATGCGCCTACGACCGCCCCGGAACCGCGACCTCGTTGGGCGACGACGACCTGATCGGCCGCAGCGATGCCATTCCGCAACCGCGCACAGCCTTAGATGCCGTCGACGAGCTGCATGCGCTCGTGCACGCGGCGGGTATCGAAACGCCCTTCGTGCTGGCGGCGCATTCGCTGGGTGGCGCGATCGGACGGCTCTATGCCAGCGCCTATCCTGAGGATGTTGCCGGCATGGTGCTGATCGACGCCTACAACGAATTCATCGAAGCGCTCATGACCCCGGAGCAGTGGCAATCGCTGGTCGCATTCAATGCCGAGCTGGGAACCGACACGGTCATCCCGATTCCTGACTACGGCGATCTCGAAACCATTCCCTACGGAAGCATGAACCCGGAGCTGCGCGAAACCGCTCCTCTGGGCGATATCCCGCTGGCGGTGCTGGCGCACGGCGTTCCATTCGAGATCGATACCGTGCCGGACGGTTTCACTTCTGCTGCCGAGCTGGAAGACTTTCTGACCAAGGCGAACGAGCAACAGGCCACGCTTGCGCCCGACTCGCGCTACTGGGTCGGGGAAACCAGCGGGCATTACATCCAGCAAGACCAACCGGAGCTGGTCATCGAAGCCATCCGCCAGGTCGTCACCGGCGTGCGCGAACCGGATACGTGGTCATCGCTGGAGTCCTGCTGCATCGAATGACCGCCCGGTGAGCCAGCGTCGACCATCCGTCATCCCGAGCCGGGTCGAGGGACCGCTTGTTCCCCGCGAGCCGGACTCCATGGGAAACGAGCCTTCACCGGCACTTGACATCTATAGAACATATGTTCTATCATGCAAGCAAGCGGCACACCGGCGGATGGTGCGGGCCTGGGCAGCGCCACACCTCGTCCGCCAGGTGCCAGCCCCTCCCCCGCTGGACAGGTCAGCGGACGGCTCCCCAGCCGTGCTCGCTCCTGCGTTCTGCCCGGTAGACCAGGGTCCCGGCGCCGAAGACGATTCGAGCAATTTCCCATTTCCTATTTCCCATTTCCCATTTCCGCTCGCATCGTCCCTGGCGTGTTTCGAGGTCGACCCCACCGGTGCAACCCAGGCGTCATTCGAAAAAAATCGAACGCGTCCCGTTTTCCAGCTCCCCTCTGCATCCCGCACCCAGCGCGATCGTTGCCGGCGTTCTCAGGCTCGGAGAGCCTTGGCTTCTCGTAGCCCGGCCGTTTAGGGTCGGGAATCTGTGATCCCCGGATTTCAGCCTCGACATCTCCTCACCCGCGAATCCGGCTAGACTCTCGATCCAGCAGCAGAACGTCACGATCAGGAGTCGGCACATGCGTATCATCGGTCTCATTTCGGGCACCTCCGCGGACGGTATCGATACCGCCCTGTGCGAGATCGAGGGCGCTCCGCCCAGCCTGCGCGCCCGCATCGTGGCCGGCCAGACCTATCCCTATCCCCCCGAGCTGCGCACGCGCATCCTGGCCAGCTACGAACCATCCCGCAGTCGCGTGGACGAGCTTTGCCGGCTCAATGTCGAGGTGGGCGAGGTTTTCGCCCAGGCCGTGACGCGCATCATCCAGGAGGCGGGTCTGGCGCCGGGCGACATCGATCTGATCGCGTCGCATGGGCAAACTGTCTGGCATGACGTTATGCCGGACGGCAGCGTGCACTCCGGTATCCAGCTCGGGGAAGGCGCCGTCATTGCCGAGCGAACCGGCATCACGACGATCAACAATCTGCGCAGCCGCGATATCGCCGCCGGCGGCCAGGGCGCCCCGCTGGCCGGCTATGTCGATTGGTTGCTGCTGCGCCATCCGACCAAAGGGCGGGCGGTGCAAAATCTCGGCGGCATCGGCAATGTCACCTTCCTGCCGCCGCTTTCCGACGAGAGCTCCGAGCCAATGGCCTTCGACACCGGGCCAAGCAATGCGCTCATCGACGATGTACTGCGGCTGGCCACCGATGGCCGTCAGTCGTTCGATGTGGATGGCGCATTGGCCCACGAGGGAACGGTCGACACCGTCTGGCTGGAGGAGCTGCTGGCGCATCCCTACTACCAGCGCCACCCACCCAAGACCACCGGCCGGGAGCTCTTCGGTTCCGCCATGGCAACCGAGCTACTTGCCGAGGGTAAAGCGCGCGGTCTGACCCTGGCGGATATCGTGGCGACCATCACGTCGCTGACCGCTCGGAGCGTCAGTGACGCCTACCGGCGCTTTGCGCCATTCCCGATCGACGAGGTCATTCTGGGCGGCGGCGGGCGGCATAACCCGACCCTGGTCGCCATGCTTCGCGAGCAGCTGGCGCCGGCCCAGGTGCTGACCCAGGAAGACATCGGCCAGAACAGCGACTACAAGGAAGCGTTGCTCTGCGCAGTCATTGGCTACGAAACCTGGCACGCCCGCGCCGGAACCCATCCCGCCGTCACCGGCGCACGGCATCCGGTCGTCCTCGGGCAGATCACCCCCGGCGCCAACTACGTCGATCTGATCCGCAAAACCTGGTGCGGTGGGTGACGACTCCATCAGTGCGAGCGATGGTCCCGGGCGATATCCCGCTCATTGCCGGGTGGATGGCAAACGACGCGCTTTGGCGGCGCTACCAGCTTTCGGCCGAGACGATCGCCGCCGATTTCATGCGCGGCCTGGAACGTGGCGATCTGATCGTGGTCGCGGACACGGACCTTCCCGCCCGTGGGTTTGCCTGGTGTCTCCTCGACGGCATGTTCGGGGCGCGTCCCTATTTGAAGCGATTCGGGGTCGATCCCGGCGTTGCCGGCAAGGGACTTGGCAGCCTGCTGCTGGACAATCTCGAGCGCGAGCTGCTATCTCGCCAGTGTCACGACCTCTTTTTGCTGGTTTCCGACTTCAACCTCGACGCGCAGCGTTTCTACCAGCGGCGTGACTATCGGGAGATTGGACGGATACCCGATCTTGTTCTCATAGGGGTCGCCGAGGTGATTTTTCGAAAGCAGCTCGCTCGTCTGTCATAATCGGTACCACTCCCAAGATTAGCGGCTCAACGTTGGAGTCGCGAACACATATTCGTGTCGTTGCCGAAAACGAGCAGGAGGATGAAGAATGAAGCGATTACCCCGCATTGCGCTGGTTTTCCTTATGGGATTTCTCACATTGGCGGGCTTGCAGATCGCCCCAACCGCGGCCCAGGACAATACCCTTGTCATGGCCCGCGCCATCGACTCTACGGGGCTCGACCCCCATACCCAAACCGCGTTCGCCTCACTTCGCCTCCTCGAGCTCATCTACGAGCCGTTGCTGACCGTCGATGAGAATCTCGAGCTGACCCCTGCGCTGGCCGAGAGTTGGGAATTCTCCGAGGACGGCACCCAGCTCACCTTCCATCTGCGTCAGGGCGTCACCTTCCATGACGGGTCGGATTTCACCTCTGCTGATGTGATCGCGTCCTTCGAGCGTATCCTCGATGAGGCGACCGGCTCCGCCACCCGCACCAATCTGCTGAGTATCACGTCGATGGACGCACCCGACGACTACACAGTCGTGCTGAATCTCTCGATTCCCGACGTGCCGTTGCTCACCGCGCTGGCCACCACCAACGCCGCCATCCTCTCCTCCGATGTCATCGCGAATGGCGATCCCACCACCGACGCCATCGGCACCGGGCCCTTCAAGCTGGATAGCTGGACGCCAGACCAGACGACCAAGCTCTCCGCCAATGCCGAGTGGTGGGCCGGGGCGCCGAAGCTCGATGGAATCGAGATCCGCATCATTCCGGACGAATCGACCATCATGGCCGCGCTGCGCGCTGGCGAGATCGACTTCGCGATGTTCAACGATCCCCTGATCGCCACCCTGCCGACCGAGGGCTCCGACGTTGTGATCAACCGTGCATCCGACATCGCCTACCACGCCTTGCAGCTCCGCGCGTACGACATTCCTGGCCCCGGCACCCCGGTCGCCGCGTCGCCAACCGCCGCGGAGCGGCCACTGAGCAGTCTCCTGGTTCGTCAGGCCATCTCCTGCGCGATCGACCGGCAGGAAGTGGTCGATACCGCCGCGCTCGGTGAGGGTACGGTCACCGGACCGCTCACCATGCCAACCTACGCGTTGCCCACCGACCAGCTCTTCTGCTACACCAAGGACCTCGATAAGGCGAAGTCGCTGATGGAGCAGGCCGGCTATGCCGATGGCTTCCCGATGACCATCATCGCCGGCTCCGGTGAGCCGCCCACCGCGGTTGCCGAAGCGGAGAACATCCAGTCGCAGCTGGCCGACATCAATATCGATGTCACCATCGAACCGCTCGAGCTGAGCGTCTATGTCGACCGCTGGCTGGCCGGTGACTTCGATGCGGCTATCGCGCTCAACGGCGGCCGTCCCGACCCATACACCATGTACGCGCGCTACTTCCAGAAGGGCGCCCAGTTCGCCAACGTGGCCGGTTATATCGACGACACGCTCGACGATCTGATGAAACGGGGACAGACCGAGCTCGATCCTGATGCCCGCAAGGCGATCTTCGACGAGTTCCAGACGCATATCACCGAAGTGTCCCCCTGGATCTGGCTCTACACCGGCTTCCTCTACACCGGGCAGCAGCCCTACGTGGAGGGCTTCGTGCCGAACCCGACCGGCTCGCTCTATAGCCTCGGTCAGGTTTCACTGAATCGCTAGAACCTCCGTCGAAGGACATGCCCCGGGAGAGCGTGTGCGAAGCAGCTCTCCCGTGACAGCACCGGCGCAATTTGGTCCAGAGTCCAGAGTCAAGTGTCCAGCGCACGTGAACAATCTCTTGACTCTTGACTCTGGACCCATTCCGGCTCTTTCCTGGACGCATTTGTGCTCAACTACCTCTTTCAGCGGTTGCTGCTCGCCATCCCCACTCTGCTCGGCGTCTCCGTCCTCGTTTTCGTCGCCATCCGGTTGGTGCCCGGCGACGCTGTTACCGCCATGCTGGGCACCGAAGCCGGATTGCTGACCGAGACGCAGCGCGCCTCGCTGGAGGCATATTTCGGACTCGACAAATCGCCCGTGCAGCAGTACATCTCCTGGCTCGGCAATGTGCTGCACGGCGATCTTGGCTATTCCGTCCGCCTGGGTCAGCCGGTGCTCGAGCTGATCCTCGACCGTTTTCCCGTAACCCTGGAGCTTGCGTTGCTCTCGACGTTGGTCGCCGTCGCGGCCGGCATTCCCCTGGGTGTCGTCGCCGCGGTCTATCGGGACACCCCGGCCGATTTCTTTGGCCGGCTTTTCGCGCTGATCGGTCTGGCCGCGCCCAACTTTCTGGTCGCGACGGTGTTGATCTATGTCCTCTCGGTCTATTTCGGCTACCTGCCCAATTCCGGTAACTACGTCGGCCCGACGAAAGCCCCGTTCCAGAATCTCGAACAGATGATGTTGCCGGCGCTGACGCTGGGCCTGGCCTTTTCCGCCTCGGTCATGCGCACCACCCGCTCGGCCATGCTCGAAGTGCTCGGGCAGGACTATGTGCGCACCGCGCGGGCCAAGGGGCTGCGTGACCGGGTGGTCATCGGCCGGCATGCGCTGCGCAACGCGCTCATCCCCGTGGTGACTCTGACCGGCATCGAGCTCGGTTACCTTCTGGGCGGCACAGTCATCATCGAACAGGTGTTTGCGTTGCCCGGTCTCGGCCGGCTGACGCTGAACGCCATCGCCCAGCGCGATTACGCCCTCATCCAGGGAGCCACCCTCTTCATCGCCTGCGTGGTGGTGCTGGTCAATCTGCTGGTCGATCTCGGCTATGCCGCCATCGATCCGCGCATCTCCTATGGCGACGACCGTTAGCCTCGCGCCGCCGGAAGAGCGGATGGGCGCGCGATCGAGTCCCTGGCGGCAGATGCTGCGTACCCCCAGTGGCGCAGTCGGCGCGACCATCGTCGCCGTGTATCTCATCGTCGCTCTGATGGGCGCGCTTGGGCTGACTCCCTATTCACCCCTCGAGCAAAACCGGATCGACCGCCTGCAGGGTCCCAGCCGTGAACACCTGATGGGCACCGATATCCTCGGGCGCGATGTCTTCAGCCGGATCGTCAAGGGCGGAACCAATTCCCTGATCGTGGTCTCGCTCAGCGTATTGCTGTCCACCACCATTGGCGCCACCATCGGGGTCGTTGCCGCCTATACCGGCGGGCTGACTGACAATCTGGCCATGCGGGTGATGGATGTCTTTTTCGCGTTTCCGGCCATCCTGCTGGCATTGCTGGTCGTCACCGTGCTCGGTCCCGGTATGCGCACCACCATCTTCGCGATCGCGCTGGTCTATACCCCCATCTTCGCCCGGGTGGCGCGCGCGCCGGTATTGGCATTGAAGCGGACCGAGTTCGTCGAAGCAGCCAACAGCATCGGTATGCGGCGCGGGCGCATCCTCGCGCGCCATATTCTGCCGAATGCGGTCGCGCCGATCATCGTCCAGATCAGCCTGGCCCTTTCCTGGGCCTTGCTGACCGAAGCAGGGTTGAGCTTCCTCGGGCTGGGCACCCCGCCGCCGGAACCCTCCTGGGGGCAGATGCTGGCCGAAAGCACCGGCATCGCCGAAATCGCGCCCTGGCTGCTGATCGCTCCCGGCGCCGCCATCATGCTCAGCGTGCTCGGCTTCAACCTCCTCGGCGACAGCCTCCGCGACGCCCTCGACCCGCGATTGCGCGGCTCGCGGTAATCGACTGAACCTTCCCGAGAATCCCGGTAGACTGCCGTCCAGGCAGTTGGCCGGCTCGATTCACACCCTGGGGAGCTCACGACCGTGATCGTCATCGACAGTCATCTCGACATCGCCATGAATGCGTTCTATCTCGACCGCGATCTGCGCAAGAGCGTGGCCGGCATCCGCGAGGACGAAGCCGGCATGACGGAGAAGGGGCGCGGATGCAACGTCCTCTCCTTCCCGGAGATGCGCCGCACCGAGATGGCGCTCTGCTTCTGCACGATGATCGCCCGCACCCAATCGGGCCGGCAGGACATCATCGACTTCCGCACGCAAGAGATCGCCTATGCGCATGCCCAGGGGGAGCTGGCCTTCTATCGCGAGATGGAGCGCCAGGGCGATATTCGCATGATTACCGACTGGCCCCAGCTCGACGCCCATATGAAGAAATGGAAAGCCGATCCGGAGAACACTCCGCTGGGTATGGTGCTGACCATGGAAGGCGCGGATCCGATCGTCGATCTCGATCAGCTCGGACTTTGGTGGAACGACGGTCTGCGGGCGCTCAGCCTGGCCCACTACGGACCGAGCGAATACGCCCACGGCACCGAAAGCCTCGGCGGATTGACCGAGCGGGGCAAGGCGCTGCTGGAAGAGATGAACGAAACCAGCCTGGTGCTCGATATCACCCATCTCAACGACCAGTCGTTCTGGGAAGCGGTCGATGTCTTCACCGGACCGATCTGGGCATCACACTCGAACTGCCGCGCCCTGGTGCCCGGCGACCGCCAGCTTACC
>DASTFJ010000195.1:0-3037 GCA_035708745.1 Thermomicrobiales bacterium
GCTGCTCAAGCGCATCACCACCGGCGCGCTCGGTGGGGACGCCACCGACATCATCCACATCTACAACCTCTGGCTGCCCGACCTGGCCACCAGCATCCTCGCTCCCCCGCCGGAAGCGGTCAGCGCCGATGTCAGCGCGGCCTATGCCGGCGGCACGGTGGCCGGGGCCAGCTACGCCGATCAGATCTGGGGTTTCCCGACCGAGGTGAATGTCTATCAGCTCGTCTACAACAAGGCGATGCTCGATGCCGCCGGGGTGACGGCGCCGACCAAGCTCTCCGAGCTACGAGACGCCGCCAAGGCGTGCACGATCAAAGATGGCGACACGCTGACCCAGGCGGGGTATATCTTCCAGGCGACCTGGGATTCCGGCGTGGTCCACCCTTTCACCTCGCTGCTCTGGTCGAACAACGGCCAGTATGTGAACGAAGATCACACCGAAGCGCTCTTCAACCAGCAGCCGGGGGTCGATGTGTTGCAGGTCGAATGCGATATCTTCACCGACGGCTCCGCCATGACCGGCGTGCCGGAAGATGGCGATTTCGAGGCCGGCCGCGCCGCCATGACCATCATGGCCAATTGGTGGGGCGCGCAGCTCAAGGCGAGCGATATCGGGATGGAGAATATCGGCGTCGGGCCGATTCCGATCGGCGAGGGCGGCACCTCCACCGCGCTGCAATACGAATGGCTCTGGGCGGTCAACAATGCCACCAAGAACGCGGACGCCGCCTGGAATTTCCTGACCTGGCTGAATACGCCCGCGAGTGGCGATGCCGCCTCTCCGGCCGCGGGAGGCGCGTCCTCCCCCATGGGCGATTTCCTGACCAGCGCGCTGAACGCGATCCCCGGCCGCACCAGCGACCAGGACGCGCACCAGGATGTGCTGGGCGATCCGTTCGTGGCGCCGTTCGTGGCCGCGCTGGCGACCGCGAAGACCGAGGCCGTGATTCCGGGGGCGCAGGAGATCAAGACCGCGCTGCAGACGCAGATCGAATCGGCCTGGTTCGGCGAGACCGATCCGCAGACCGCGTTGAACACTGCCGCCGATCAGGCGAACGGCATTCTGGCGGAGAAGAACGGGTAGGACGGGTCCGGAGTCCTGAGTCCGGGGTCCTGAGACGAGGTTGGGGGTGGCGGAGCTGCCGCTTCCAACCTCGCAGCCGGGATACCCCGGCACGGTCGTCGTGCAGGACGCAGTCCCGGAGGGACTTCGGTTGTGTTGCGCGGGGTTTCAACCCGGCCGGGCACGTCCGGGCGATTCGTGCGGGACTGAAAGGATATCTCGGGTGGAACCGACGAGAGAGGTCCCTCCACTTCGGTCGGGATGACGTGAAGCCGGTCGGGATGACGTGAAGCCGGTCGGGATGACGGGAGGGCTTCGGGGTGAGTCCGACGAGAGAGGTTCCTCCACTTCGGTCGGGATGACGGAAGAGGGTCGGGGGAGTCCGACGAGAGGTCCCTCCACTCCGCTTCGCTCCGGTCGGGATGACGGAAAGATCGTTCAGAATGACGGACATGTCAGCAACATCGATACCAATTACAGCTCAGGCGAAGCGCGATGCGCGGTTCCGGATCGACCGGAAGGCGCTGACCGGGTATGCCTTCATTTTGCCGGCGTTGATTCTGCTGGTGGTGTTCGCGCTGGGGCCGTTTCTGTTCACCATCTGGGTGAGTCTGCATGAATGGAATATGCTCACCCCGGTGGAGGACATGCCCTGGGTGGGGCTGGACAACTACAAATTCCTCTTCCAGAACGATCCGCTCTTTCGGGAAACGCTGAAGAACACGATCGTGTTCACGCTCGGCAATGTCGGGGTGTCGCTGTCGCTGGCGCTGCTGGTGGCCATCGTGCTCAATGGGCCGATCCGCTGGCGGCCGCTCTGGCGGGCGGCCTTTTTTCTGCCCTATATCACCGCGCCGGTCGCCATCGCCATCGTCTGGCGCAATATGCTCGACGGTCAGTTCGGCATGATCAATGGGTTGCTGGCGCGGGTTGGGCTTCCACAACAGGGATTCATCGACAGTCTCGACCAGGCGATGCCGAGTCTGATCGGCGTGGCCGTCTGGCAGGGCGTCGGCTACTACATGATCATCTTCCTGGCCGGTTTGCAGGCGATTCCGTACGACCTGTATGAGGCCGGCAAGCTCGATGGCGCCGGCAACTGGCGGCTCTTTTTTTCGATCACGATCCCGCTGCTGCGGCCCACCATTCTGTTCGTGGTCGTCATCAACACCTTGAACGGCCTGCAGATCTTCGATCTCCCCTTCGTGCTGACCAATGGCGGTCCGGTGAACCGCACCAACACCATGGTCATGTACATGTACGACACCGCCTTCAATTTTCTGCGCATGGGGCGGGCCACGGCGCTGGCGGTGGTGCTCTTCGGCATCATCTTCCTCATCACCATGATTCAGCTGCGGCTGCTGAGGGACGATTCATGAAGCGCCGTTTCGGCCAGCCGGGCCTGCTTCGCCAGATCCTGACCTATGCGCTGCTCGCCATCGGCGCGGTGGTGATGCTGATTCCGTTTTATTGGATGATCGCCTCCTCGATGATGACCGCGGCCGAGATCATCGCGCGCCCGATCACCTTCCTTCCGCAGAATCCGTCGCTCGATGCCTATCGCGGGCTGCGCGATGCCATTCCCATCGGGCGGATGTATCTCAACAGCATGATCGTGACGTTCCTGATCACGGTCGGCATTCTGGCAACCAGCTCGACCGCTGGCTATGGGTTTGCCAAGTTCCAGTTTCCGGGGCGCGAGGTGCTCTTTCTGATTGTGCTGGGAACCATGATGATCCCCTTCTTCGTGGTCATGATTCCGATCTTCTGGATGATCGGCAAATGGGGCTGGATCGACAGTTATCAAGGATTGATCGTGCCGCATGTCGCCACCGCGTTCGGCATCTTTTTGATGCGGCAATACATGCTGAGCCTGCCCGATGAAGTGCTCGATGCCGCCCGGGTGGATGGCGCGTCCGAATTCGAGATCTTCTGGCGGATCGTGTTGCCGCTCTGCACTCCGGCGTTGGGCGC
>DASTFJ010000196.1:0-19513 GCA_035708745.1 Thermomicrobiales bacterium
GAATCGACGATGATCTCCCCCGTGTGCACCAGCTCCATCGGCGCCACCTCGGCCATTGCCGCGGGAACATTCGCCGGATCGGTGTCACCGGTCAGGAACGCCACCATGTTCGGCGTCATCAGGGCGGCCAACGCCTCCCAATGGCCGGCGCCGATACAGGAAAGGATGTTGTCGAGTCCGGCCGTCGCCGCGGCGGCGACCTCGTCCGAAGCCGCGACTGCATCGGCTCCCAGTGCCGCCGGGCTGGCCTCCGATCCAACCGGCGCACTCGCAACCAGCGGCGGAGCTTCGCACACACCCGCTGCCGGGCTGGCATCCTGCGCCACCGCGGGCAGGCCACCAGCGAGCAACGACACGCCTAACGCTAGCGCGATCCCACCATCTCGCATCCAATGTTCCTTGAACATGTACGACCTCCGTTTTCCCACTACGTCCAAAAACCGCCGCGCCCAAGGTGCGAATCCACTGTGTTTTCATCCACTTGGGCACTGGAACCATGGTGGACGTTGATGGCCATGGCCGGTATCCGCGATTCGACGGAACTGGCGCGGGTGAATACCGGACACGCAGGACGCATTGCGGACAGACCGCAACGAGGCGGTGCGAACGCACCGCCTCGTTTTTGATGTGCCTCGTTTGGATGACTCGCGCCTTGTGTCGATGACGCGTTAGCCCGAATTGCCTCGGATTATTCACAAAGCGAGACCATTCCAAGACCGTAGTTGCAGCCCTCTGTGGCTGTCATTTGTGGCCCAAAGCAGCCACACAGGGCTGCAACTACGCGGCTACGGAGTAGTTAGATAACACCCTGCCGGATTGCAAAGGTCGCGGCGCCGGTGCGCGATTCGACTCCCAGCTTGTCGAGAATGCGCGCAACATGTGTGGTGACGGTGCGGGGACTAACAAACAGGATGTCGGCAATCTCTCGATCGGTCAACCCTTCAGCTACGAGGCGCAACACTTCGCGCTCACGTTCCGAGAGCACCGATGAGGATTGCTCGCCTTCGAACGATCCGTGCGCGATGGTCGAGAGACGAAGCAGCTTCAGCACGTCCTCGATTTGGGTCGAATCACCGAGATCCTGGAATCGGCCGAACTCCGCGCTCCCGATTGCCTGCTGAGCCGAGGCGATTGCTCGATTCGTCGTGGCCCGGGTTTCGACATCGACGCTGGCGCCAGTCTCTTTCCCAAGCGCGTGCGCAGCCCCAAACGCAACACCCGCCTGCGGAAACCGGTCCGACTCGACGAGCATCTGCCCATACATCTGGAGTGCTTCGGCCAGCACCAGAATGATGCCGCCCTCGTAAAGTTCGGGGAGCGCCTGATCGAAAACCGTGAACGCGGCATCCCGGTTTCCTAATCGGAAGAGTGCAATTGCCTGGTTGAGCTTCGCGATGGAATGGTACTTTTTGGCGCCGATCTGCTGGCTCAGGTCAGCCGCCTGGGCCGCCATTTCGGCCGCAGCCGCGTAGTCTCCCCGCTTCAATGCCGTATCGGCCGAATTGGCCATAACGATACTGACCTGGTTTTGCTCATCCGCGGCCATCATCGCTTCCAGCGAACGCTGGAATTGCTTCGCCGCGTCGTCGAGGTCACCGGCGTAGCTCGCAAGCAGTCCCAGGTTGTTGCGCATTCGCGCGACCCGGCGGTTATCGCCGGCCGCTTCGCTCTGTTCGACCGCCTCCGCGACGAGACGCCTGCCTTCAGCGTTGGCGCCCTTGAAGCCCAGACTGGTGCCAAGCGCGTGCAGCGCCAGCGATTCGAGCATTCGGGATTCCGACGCGCGGGCTACGTCCAAAGCGAGGCGCGCATGGTGCTCGGCTTCGTCGAGGCGGCCTTCGTCTTGCAGGCTATCGGACAGCTGCTCCCGGGCGATGACCTCGAGTCGCGCGTTCGGTCGATCGGCCAGGATCCGCAGGCTCTCCTCCCACATGCGATTCGCGCGCGCCGATTCGGCCAGCGATCTGGCGTGATACCCAAGAGCAATCAAGCCGAACGCGCGATCGGGAGAAGCGGCTGATGGCATCCGGGCGAGATTGCGCTCGAGCAGATCCGACGCCTCCACAAAGAGACCTCGGTTTTCCCAAAAGATCATGAGCCGCGCGACCAGGCGAACCACGTACCCGTCCGAGCCGCGCGCCTCCGACCACCGCAATGCCGCGCGAAGGTTCTCCAGCTCCAGGACGATTCGCCGGAGCCACGGCAATTGCCGGACACTCATCTCCTCATCCCAGAACTGCAGTGTCATTGCTTCGAAGACTGACGCAAGCCGAGCCATGGCCTTCTCATGTTCCCCGGCTCGATCCAGTGCCTCGAGCGCGAATGCTCGGGTCGTTTCCAGCATTCGCCAACGGCCCGAGGATTCGCGCTCGAGTAAGTGCTTGCGATGCAACCGCTCGAGCACATCCGGAGGGGGCGCCGGCACATCGACATCGAGCTCGAACGCCTGCCGGTCATTGGTGGCCGGTGCGAGCAACTGCTGGGCGACATCGGAACCGAACCCCGCCGGCAACAACGCTAACCAGCGCATCGCACGCTGCTCCTCCAGCGAAAGGAGGTCATAACTCCAGGCGATCGCGCCGGTCAGCGTCTGGTGTCGCTGCGTGGTGGCGCGCCCGGCGCCTACCAACGCCGGCAGTCGTTCGGACATCTGCTGAAGCAGCTCGGCCGGCGTCACTCGGTCGGTTCGCCCCGCCGCCAGCTCGATGGCGAGCGGCAACCCGTCGAGGCGTTGCACGATTTCGGCGGCAGCGACGAGATCGTTCGCCGCGGGCGTGAACCCCGGCGATGAATCCTTGATCCGTTGCACGAAAAGCCGGACTGCCGGGGCGGCAGTGCGCAAATCGGACGGCGTCGAACCCTTGGCTGGCACCGCCAGAGGCCGGATCTCGTAAACCGTCTCCTCCGCCAGCCCCAGCGGTTCGCGGCTGGTTGCCAGAATTACCACGCTCGCATGCGCCGCCGCCAGCTCGCTGGCGAAGGTCGCCGCTTCCAGAATGTGCTCGAAGTTGTCGAGCACCACCAAAAGCGACTTTCCATGAAGCCAGGTAGCAACGGCCTCGTCCTCGGACCGCTGGCCGAGATAGATTCCGGCCGCACCAAGAAACGCGCTGGTCACATCTTCGGAATGGGCGATAGCGGCCAGCGAGATGAAGAGCGCGCCATGAGGCATGTCGGGCGCGACCGATTCCTCGACCGCACGAGCCAAGCTCGTTTTCCCCACCCCGCCGGGTCCGGTCAAGGTCAGGATCCGGGTTTCCGGTTGTCGCAGCGTCTCGAGAATAGCCGCCAGCTCACGCTCGCGGCCGATCAGCTGAACCGATGGCCTCGGTTCCAGCGGCGCAGCGACCGGCACGATGCCGGTGGATGCCTGGCGGAAGCGCTCCAGCTCATCCGGTGCGATGACGAACGAGCGTCCCACCTTGGTTGCGGCTAATTTGCCCTCAAGAATCGCCCGCCGAATCGTCCGGTCGCTGACGCCGAGCGCGGCGCCCGCCTCACGCGCCGAATAGACATTCGATTCCGTTACCCCGCCGCGCACACTCGCAGGCGAATGGGAGTCGAGCTAATCCATCACCGTCAGCTCTCGGCTGGCTTCATTCAGACGCTTGCCGCCCGTTTTGGTCACCACTACCGAGTCCTCGATGCGCACCCCGAGATTGCCTTCGAGATAAATACCCGGCTCGTCCGAGAAGACCATGCCGACTTCCAGCGGAGTTTTGTTGCCGCCGACCAGATACGGCTCTTCGTGCACGTCCATCCCCAGGCCGTGCCCGACCCGGTGCAGGAACGCTGGACCGTACCCCGCCTTGGTGATGACATCGCGGGCGGCCTTGTCGATCGATTCCGCCGCTACGCCCGGCTTCACCGCATCGAGCGCCGCCTGGTTGGCCGCTTTCACGGTTTCGTAGACCTTGCGGTATTCCGCGGTCGGGGTGCCCACGAAAACCGTGCGGGTCACATCGGAGTGATAGCCATTGAGCGTACCGCCCCAGTCGAAGATCACCGAATCGCCCTGCTCGATGGTCCGGGTGCCGGTGTGATGATGCGGCGAGGCGGAATTCGGCCCACTGGCGCAGATGCCGAACGACCGGCCCAGACCACGTTTTTCCATCATGCCGCCGAGCCGTTCCATTGCCTGGGTTTCGGTCAGCCCGCTGATCTGCCCGCTTTCGACGAATTCGTGCCAGGCCTCATCGGTCAACCGGGCTACCTCGAAGAGATTGTCCAGCTCGGACTGATCCTTGGTCACGCGCAGATGCGCCAGGATCGGCTGGCCGGTAGTCCAGTCGCCGTCCGGCATCGCCGTTTGCAGCTTCAGCAGGAAGGTACTCCAGAGCTGATCGCTCACGCCCAGGGTGACACCCTTGGTGTCACCGATCAGCGACGCCGCCAGCTCCGAGGGCGATTCGGTCTCCTCCCAGCGGCGCAGGGTCACATTTGGCTCGCACGACTTCGCCAGGAACGATTCCAGCACCGGCACCACCAGATCGGGCGTGCCCTCCTGCCGGATGATGAGGAGATTCATCCGCTCGCTCAGGTGCGCGTCGTAGCCGATGAGATAGACCAGATCGGACGAGGGGCCGACCAGCAGGACATCGATCCCCTGCTGCTTCATCGCCGCCTGCGCGTTCTTGATCCGCTCGGCATAGACCGCTTGGCTCGGAACTCCTGGGGCCATTGGTGGATTCTCCTGGGGTGATCAACGCGCGTTCGATGCCCGCGATTCTAGCACCGGCCGTGCGTCCATCATGTGTCATCCATACGATCAAATATTGACAAGCGGGAGAACGCAAGCGTATAAGTAGTGAAAGCCACTACTTTTCACAGGGGTTCCCGAATGCTCAAGACGATAACCGCAACAGAAGCAAATAGACGTTTCTCTGAGATTCTTCGCCTGATAGATGAAGGCGAGACCTTCATCGTCACGAGCCACGGGCGTCCAAGAATTCGCATGGAGCGCGTGCGCGAGGATGTTCTCGCGCGCGAGGCGGCGAAGGAACGACTTCTGGAACGTCTTCGCAGCCAGGAAGGCTTTGAAATCAGCCCATGGAATCGAGACGAGCTCTATGAAGACGAAGAAGTGCTCCAGCGAGAAAAC
This sequence comes from Thermomicrobiales bacterium, assembly GCA_035708745.1. Classification (GTDB taxonomy): domain Bacteria; phylum Chloroflexota; class Chloroflexia; order Thermomicrobiales; family UBA6265; genus JAMLHN01. The sequence continues at coordinate 5,102 of DASTFJ010000196.1, forward strand.
CTCGAATTCCTGAATTACCTACGCACGCTGCCGCTTCGAACCATCGGTCCCTGGACCCGAGACGAGCTCTATGACGACGACCTGGAACTCGGCGAGTGAGAGTCGCCCTCGATACAAACCTCCTGATCTATGCCGTCGGTGTAAATGACTTGCGCAAGCAGGAGCTCATTCTTGAGCTCTTGGCAGGAATTCCTCCGTACGACATCGTGCTTTCGGTTCAGGTTCTTGCTGAGTTCTATCGAGTGAGCACGGGAAAGGCCGGATTTTCGCGGGAGGAAGCCGCGATTCTCACCCGGTCCTGGCGGCAACGCCATACAATCGTGGGCACGTTCGATCATGTTTTGGACCGCTCGATCGACCTAGCGTTGCGTCATCACTTCACGATTTGGGATTCGATCGTTGTTGCATCGAGCGTCGAAGCCAAATGCAAGCTTCTCCTTTCCGAGGATATGCACCACGGTTTCACCTGGTCCGGCGTCACGATAGTGGACCCTTTCACCGAACCAAAGCATCCGCTCCTGGAACTCGCTCTTGGTGGACAGGCAATTTGAGCGATATCTCTGCCACCATGAGCGGGTCGCATGGAATCAGCGACCATGCCATCAGTCTTCGATCAACGCTGCCTTGCGAGGGACGAATGATCTACCAGCTTCGAACCTACGAAATCTTCGAGACGAACAAGGACGCTTTCCATGCGCGGTTCCGCGATCATGTGATGCGCATCATGGGCCGGTATGGGTTCGACTTCGCCGGGTTGTGGGAATCCGCGACGCCCGAGCGGACCGAATTCCTCTACCTGCTGCGCTGGCCGGACGAAGCGACCATGCGGAAACAATGGGAGGCATTCATGGCGGACGAGGAGTGGACGCGGATCAAGCGCGAGACCAATGCGGCGCACGGCGATCAGGTTGGCGAGATCGAGGAACAGGTCCTGCTACTCGCCAACTACTCCCCGGCGGTCTGACAATGGCGCAACGCGATCCCATCGTCATCGGCATCACCTCACCGCTCGAACCTGAATACGTCGAGCAGATTCGCGCCGCCGCCCCTGGGCAGATCGAAGTTCGCTACGAGCCCGAGCTTCTGCCGCCGGTCCGCTATGTCGCCGACCACAACGGTCCGGCCGATTGGCGCCGCACCCCGGAACAGAATGCACGTTGGGAAGCCATGCTGCGCGACTGCGAGGTGGTTTGGGATATCCCCTCGGTCATCTGGGATACCCCCGGCGCCAAATCCGCGCCGGTGCTGGAGATCGTTCCGAACCTCCGGTGGATTCAGACCACCTCCGCCGGGGTCGGCCCGATGATCAAACGGCTCGGTCTGGCCGAGACCGACGTCATCGTCACCACCTCCAGCGGCATCCACGCCAAACCGCTGGCAGAATTCGCCTTCGCGGTCATGCTGAATTGGGTGAAAGAGTTCCCGCGCTTGCGCGAGGATCAAACGGCGCATCGTTGGGAGCGCTATTGCGCCGGCGAGCTCGACGGTCGCACCCTGACCGTGGTGGGCCCGGGGCGGATCGGCCGCGAAGTCGGCCGGCTCGGCAAAGCCTTCGGGATGCACACCATCGCCGTTGGCGCCCGCGTCGACGGGAATCGGGTAGCCGGTCCCGAATTCGACGAAATCTTCGGCCGCGACGGACTGCACGCGGCGCTCGGCCGGTCCGATTTCGTCGTGCTTTGCACTCCGCATACGCCCGGTACCGAAAACCTGATCGACGCGGCCGCCATCGCCGCCATGAAACCCGGGATCGTGCTGGTCAATATCGCCCGCGGGATCGTGATCGACGAAGACGCCATGATCGACGCGCTGCGCTCGGGTCATATCGCGTTCGCCGGACTCGATGTCTTTCGCACCGAGCCGCTGCCGGACGACTCACCCCTCTGGGGTTTGCCGAATGTCCTGGTGGCGCCGCATTCGGCCAGCACCGCCTGGAGTGAGAATCAGCGCATCACCGACATCTTCGTCCGCAACATCCCGCTCTACCTGGACGGTCGATTCGACGAGATGAGTCCGGTATTGGACAAACGGCGCGGTTATTGACCGCGTCGTTTGTCTGCATTCAGATCAGAATGCGGAGCTACACGATCGGGCAGCTCACCGCATCGGCGTAACAGTCCCAACTACCGTCGGAATGACTGCAGGTATCGGGATAGGCATCGGCGCAGAGCGCCCCATAGTACTGGGAACTGGTGTCGCGATTGCAGGGCTCGCAATTGCCGGCGCCCCAGTCGTAGCAGCAACCAACATTGCCGATGTTGCCCACAATGACGTCCTCGCCATTCAATTTTTGATAGCAGACCCCGTTTCCGTCAGAACAGTCGTCGATGAGCAACGTGCCGCCGGCGAACGATTCGGGGAGCTGGGAATCGGTCTGGTTCGGGGCAAGACCGGCCAATCCGGAAGCCCCGTAATCCTGGAGCACGCGCGCTGTATAGGTCAGCGTCCCAGCCACACCGTCATATTCCGGACTGAAGAGCTCGACGACCAGCACCTCCTGATCGCTCATGTCCTCGCCTTCCCGCATCGCCACCAGCGCGGCATTGGGCGGGTTGGACGGGGTGAAGCCGAGGCCGTCGAGGAATTTCTGCATGGGGACCAATGTCACGATGCGCTCGGGGCGGTCGGAAAAGGCAATGGTGCCCGTGGGAACACCCGAGAGGGTCAGGCTGAACAGCCCGTCTTCGCCGGCTGGTTCCCATGATCCCTGGGTAAAGGTCTGCACGAACAGGAACACCGGAAAATCAGCGGTCAGATCGGATTCCGGCGATGCCACTGGCGAAGCCTCGATGGCAACCGGTGTGGCATCCTGAGCTCCGGCGAGCACCGGCGTCAGCGCGGCGGCAGCCGCCGCGGCGAACGTCGTTCTGCGAGACGTCCGATTTCCGAGAAGCCTGGTAAGCGTGTCGAATCGAACAGGATCCACCGGAGCACTCCTTTTCGCTACGTATTCATCTCGACCGCCTCTGGCGATATGGTACCAAGCTAGGACAACTATCCGGCTCCGTATGGTTTGAGCTGGAAAGCGATTTCGCACACAGGACCGGAGAACGAATGCCCGCGAACGTGATCCCCGCATCCCACCGCGACCTGCTCGACAAGCCCGTGCTGGCCCATTGCGCCACGACCGGACCGAAGGGCGAGCCGCAATCGAACCCCATCTGGTTCCTCTGGAATGGCGAACAGATCATCATCGCCATCGGACCCGAGGGCCAAAAGGCGCGGAATCTCCAGCGCGATCCGCGCGTTGCCCTTTCGATGGCCGATCCTGAGGATCCAGCGCATTATCTGGAGGTGCGCGGCACAGTCGCCGGCATCCGGCATGTGGGCAGCTCCGATCCGGACGTGACAGCGATGGTGCGCAAATACACCGGCAATGACACCTACGACGGGATGCCGGACACGCATGCGCTCTATGCCATCGAGCCGGTGCACTCCACCACGATGGGGTAGCCGAGCGCTTTCGACCGGCGCGCCGGTTACGAACGGCCTGACGATCCCGGACAGACCCGGCCCGCTCCGCGATACTCGGAGCAGGCTGACCACTTCGCTCGTTCCACGGAGGTACCGACACGCATGAACCACCCCGAATTGCTGCCGGACGCGGATCAGCTCCCGGCCTTGCAACTGGCGCTCGACTCGATGGAGCTGACACCCAACGAGAATATGCTCCTGCTGGCCGCGGGTCCGCGGCTCTCCGAGGCCGCCGACCCGATGAACGATCTGGCCGATGCAGTCACGGCTGCGGCGCCACCGGATGCCGAAACGGATGACGACCAGCAGAATCCACTCACCACGCTGCTCGAGACGATCGAACAAGCCGGGCCGGAACAGCGACGTGCGCTCGCGATCCTGGCGTTGCAAAACACCTGGATATCGGACGGCATCGAGCTGCCAAATGGCGGTCTCAGCATCAGCGAGTAGCGCCGGACCCTCGAAATGGCGTTCGCGCAGGAGGAGTCGAATGATGACCGAGGCGCCAGCGATCACCCCGAGGCAAGCGATCCGCCGGTTCGATGTCTTTGCCGAATACACCCGACAGGAGCGGTTGAAAAAAGGCTATCCCGAGGACGAGGCCAAGGGCTACGGCATCTGGCTGGCCAAAGTGGTGGCGGCCCGCCGCTTCGGCGCGTCCGGCGACAGCAAGACGAGTAAATCCCGCGCGCATAAGACCGAACCTCAGGAACCTGAGCCGAAGTTCCGCTCGGTCGGCGATGAGCTGCAAACCGACGAAACCTTCGACCACGACATCATCGACCGTATGGGCGAGCCGTTCTACGACGAGGTCTTCGTTCCCGCGATCTCCCAGGCGATTGCCGAGGGCAAGGACTACACCACCATCCGCGATTCGATTCGCAAGGAGTGGAAACCGCCGCGCCGCTCGTAATGCGGGCGCTCGGCGTCTGAGACCGAATCAGCCCTCCATCACACGGCATTTGTGATCGCGGCAGATGCCATAGTGTCCGCGCGGGCACCCGCCGATTTTCGGTCCGGCATGACCGCGCCGGGCGGCATGCACGCTCGGTCGCATCGCAGCCGCGAGCGCAGCCGCACTCCCCGCGCCAAGCAATCCCTTCAGCGCGGACCGGCGATCGGCTATCAGCATAGGCCTCGGGGAACCGAATCGATACCCTCCAAAAGGACTGTTTCCCACCGAATGTCGGGGCCGATGGCCGGCCCGGGCAAGTCGCGTCCCGCGTGCTAGCATCGCGCGGGTAAATTCGGCGGCGCGATTCGCCGCCAGGGCTCGAAGCGCGCGACCAACTGAGGGCCACGCAATCGGTGTTCACCCGGCCGAATACCAGCGGAACGGCGTGGCAGGCAGTCGCCTATTTCATCCTGGTCGCCGGTGTCGTCTCCTTGCTGGCCGGACTCGGTGGCGCAGGGCTGGCCTGGTTTCTGCACGAGAGCGTCCACCTGCTCTACGGCACCCGCTCCGAAACCCTGCCGGAAATCACGGCGCACACCACTCCCCGGCAGCGATTTCTCGTGCTGGCGGCGGCCGGCGTGGCGATGGCGGCGCTCTGGTGGGCCATCCGGCGCTGGGGGCCGCATCCGCCCAATCCCGAGCAGGCTGCCGCGGGCGCATCGATGTCTCCCGGTTGGACCATAGCCGAGGCGTTGATCGAGGTCGGCAATGTGGGAGCGGGCGCGTCGATCGGCCGCGAATCGGCGCCGCGGGAAGTCGGCGCCATGGTCGCCGACCGGATTTCTGCCTGGACCCGGCTGCACCCCGATGAACGGAGCGTGCTCATCGCCTGCGCGGCGGGGGCTGGTTTGGCCGCCACGTATAACGTTCCGGTCGCGGGGGCCATCTTTGGGATCGAAACCGTGCTGGGCATTTCCTGGCTGCGGCGCACGCCTTTCGGCCACCTCGCCATCATCCTGCCGGTGGCACTGGGTGTGTCCTATGGCGCGGTCTTTGCCGGGCATCTCATCGTCGCCCGCAAGCCGCTCTATCAGGTCGACTACCCCACCGGCGGCTCGTTGCTCTCGTTGCTGGCAGTGGCGGCGGTGCTCGGGCTGGGGCTCGGTCCGCTCGGCCATTTTCTCGGCCGGCTCTTCTCGCTGGCAACCCAACGTTCGCCGCGCGGGAACCGATTGCTGCTGCTGATGCCGCTCGCCTATCTCGCGCTGGCGGGACTGGTCGCCTGGCAACCAGCGGTGATGGGCAACGGCAAGGTGCTGGCGCAAGGGGCGTTCGACCAGCAGTTCAATAACCCGTCGCTTCTTTTGCTGATCGTGCTCAAACCAGTCGCCACCACTCTTACCATGGGCGCCGGCGCGCGCGGCGGTCGCATCACCCCGTCGTTTTCGACCGGGGCGGCAGCCGGCATGCTGACCGCCATCTTCTGGTCGCGATTCTTTCCGCTCTCGCTGGAAGGCGCGACGCTGACCGGAGGCGGGGTCATGCTGGCCACGGCCACCGGGTCGCCGCTGGCGGCCTTTTCCCTCGCGATGGAGATGACCGCGGCCCCCTGGCGCATGGCGCTGCCGCTCGGGCTGGCGATTTTCCTCGGTTGGGGCATCACCAGGTTGATCGAGCGGGCCGAGCGCACGCGCAATGTCCTACCCGACGCACCAACCATCGAGTGAGCTGCTCGGCGCTCGGTGCCCGCCAACATCGCGCATTCCAATCCGGTAGCCAAAATGACGCGAACCTGCGCGAATCTGCGTGAACCTGCACGCCAAATCCGCACATTCGATTCCACGCTTCTACGGTAGTTGGATGGCAGGACGACTGCCCACCGATTCACGGCTGGCCGAAACCGGCAGGAGGAGCAAACGATGCGATTGCTCGGACAACCCAGACGCGCATTGCCATTCATCACCGCGGGATTGGTTCTGACACTCGGTCTGATCCTGGGATCAGGACAGGCAACCGCGCACGAAACGACCACGGCGCCCCACCCGGCCCATATCCATTCCGGAAGCTGCACAGAGCTCGGGGATGTGGTCTATCCCCTGACCGATGTCAGCCCCGGCGCAGCGGAGATGACCGGAACTCCCGTGACCGGCGAGATGACCGGTTCCCCGGAATCCGGATCGATGTCGAGCACATCGCATCAGATGGAGGGAATGGGTAGCCCGACCTCTGAAATGGCGATGGGTACGGCCGAACCTGAGGCTTCACCGGCGGAACCATTCGGAGTCATCGTCGAAACCAGCGAAACGACCGTCGAGGCGGCATTGGCCGATCTGAGCGCGGGCGGATATGCCATCAACGTGCATGAATCCGCCGAGAACATCGGCAACTATATTGCTTGCGGCGACATCGCTGGCGCCGCGAATGACAACGGCGACCTGACCATCAAGCTGGACACGCTCAACGACTCCGGCTACATGGGCACCGCGGTGTTGCATGACAACGGCGATAGCACCACGACGGTCTCGATTACGCTCACGCACGCCGAGAGCTAGACCGGTTCCGGCAGTTTGGTGCGCCAAGCGCCAACCAACCGAGGTCCGGACGAAATGTCCGGACCTCGGTTGTGAGTTCGGATCAGATCGGGGTCTTTGGCACGAATCAGTACTTCTGCCCTGTACCGGATTCTTCGCACAGTGAGCCGCCGGAGTGCGCCTGGCAATCGGTATCGTCCGAGCAGGTCGAGGTCGTTTCCCAGAAGCACCCCGAGCGCGGACCGGCGGTCGCTCCGCTCAGCCAGTGATCTCACAAGCGGTTCTCAAACGGGGACGAGCTCGCAGGGCAACGAGAGGTCTCTCCACTTCGTCGAGACGACGGGGTCAGGCGGTGGCGCGCCAGTCGTGCGTGAGCTGGAGGGTGACGGCGAGTGGGCGGCCGAGCAGGGTGGCGAGCGCGTCCTCGATTTGGGTGGTGAAGCGCTGGCCGCGCACGAGCGTCGCCCGGTTGGGAGCGCCGAGGATGAGGCGGTCGCCGGTGGCATCGAGATCGAGCAGCACGAGCGGGCGAAGCCAGTGATCGACATCGGCAGCAGCAACGCCACCCTGCCGGAGCAGGGCCAGCACAGCCGGCCAGACCTGCACGCTGGTAAAGCCGCCTCCCAGTTCGAAGACCGGTGCAGCGAACGGCTCGTCATCCTCATCGAACATCGGCAGGACCGCGGCCACCGGCTGAACCGGTTCGGATTCGGCCGAGAATGGTTCCGGGGTCGTGCGCTTGCTCCGAGACTGCTTCGGTTTCGATGGTCGCGGAGTTGGCTCGCCCGCCGGGGTGGCTGCTCGCTCGGAGATACGGGCTCGATCTTCGGCGACGGGCACGCCGTCCCGCTCCCAGCGCAGGAGGATCTCGCGCACCCGCTTTGGCGCGACATAGGCACTGCCGGAATCGACCGCTTCGTAGATTGCGGCCGATACCCAGGCCCAGCCGCTCTGTAAATTCTCTTGTCCGCATTCGCGCGCAGACAGATCGAAGCGCTCGGCCAGCTCTTTCAGGATCTTGCGCTCGGCGCCGGTGGCCTCGCGTCCGTTCGCATCGGCAAACCGGCGTAAGGTTCTTTCAAGATTCGGCTGATCGCCAGGAGCGGATTCCGGCCCGAATACGGCGGGGCCGTACGACGTTTCCACGTTGGCACCGGTTGTTGTCGTGGTTGTTTTCTCTTGGTAATACGTCCTGTTGCTCGGTTCAACACTGGTCGGCCCCCCTTCTTTGACGGGAGCAACGACGGTCGGTTCGATTCCGTCGGAACCATTGTTGGTTGGGGCAACAGCCGGTTCAGTGGCTGCTTTCGAACCTTTGTTGGCAGATGCAACAGAGGTTGGCGCCTGTGACACGGTGGTCGCGGATACGACAGCGGCACTGTCGGAGACCGTTTTCAACTGCGTACGTACGCCGCTCTTTTCTTTGCGGGCGGCGTGACCGGCGCGCGTGCGCTCGCTGGCGCGGCGTTCTTCGGTAGCGGTCCGCTCGGCGAGCTTTTGCCACGTGGGATCGCGGCGCACCTCCGCCAGGATGGTCGTCCAGACGTTCTGGGCGTCGATGGGGCTGAACTTCTCGGAGAAGATGTGATGCAGATAGCGGTAGACCGTTTTGTCCTTATCGGCCAGGTGGACCACCCGCATGACGGCATCGCCGTCGAGGGAGTACCCGTCGTCGCGGTCCTTCACGCGGTAGAAGTTGTGCGGCACCTTCCAGCGGCGCCCCTGCTCATCCGGGCGAACCACCATCTCCTTGCGAATCTCGATCAGATCGAGCGCGACCAGGATCTTGTTGATCGTGATCAGTTCGGCGCGGTCTTCGCCGTAGAAGTCGGCTTCGCTCTGTTGCGAAGGAAAGGCGTAGCCGCGGGTGGGCGATTCCTCGCGCCGGTCGGTCCAGACCGTGTAGGAATTGAGCAGGCCGACCCCCTTCAGTCCGATCAGCGGAGCGTATTGGGTGATGACCGCATTCCAGTGCCAGAACCAGCCGCGCTTGCGCGCATCATCGCCGGAGCGGGTGGCGAGCTGGTCGCCGGCGATTCCGGTGATCTGGATGGTATCGGCGGGCTGGAGTTGTTTCTTCCGGGGGCTCATGGGAGGCCTCCGGGCATGGGCAGGGCGTGCCGGGAGGATCCCGGGTTGAAACCAGGGGTCGACACCCGTCGATGGCCAGATGAGTTTCCGAGCACGCCCTGGTCTTTGGGCGACACGGGCGGGCACAGCGACCCGCCCCTACCCGGTTTCCGGATGGAGGCTTGGGTGGTGGGGAACGAGAGGTCTCTCCACTTCGGTCGGGATGACGGGGGGAGTGGTCGAGACGACGGATACCGAGGGAACATCCCGGGGCGCGTGGATGCGGCGTATGGCGAAGCCACACGCGCGAACGGCGCGTCTTGACACGGGCCTATCGCCCTGTCTAGAATCAGGATGTTGCCTGGGTACACAAAACCCTCCCTTTCGGGGGCGGCGACGAATTCGAAACCGGAATCGAGCGATCAGTTTGGCGACGGGCCGCTCAGCATCCGGGGAACGAGATCACACCTCAGCGAATCGAGAATGGTCCGGTGTTGGCGCACCGGGCTCTTTCTTTGCTCCGCGCGAGCCGTGCCAGTTGGCGCTGGCGCGGCCCAGGCGGTGAGCGATCGATTCGCGCATCCTGCGATGGCGCTCAACCTCCCTCGAGCCCGTGGCCCGAGCGTTCATGAAACAACACGACCGGAGCAGGCAGGGAATCCCCGGGCTGCCCCGCGAACACATCGAAAGGAAGTCGCTGCTGCCCATCGGGCCGGCGCGACGATGAAAGCGCCTCCAGCACGAGCGCAGCATCGATTGTGGTGCGCTGCTGCGCGCGGGCGCTGGCGATACCGAGGCCCGTGATTTGCAGAATCTGGGCCGGATTGCCGCGCGCGCGGGTATGGATCAGATTCAAGGCGTCTTCGGCAACGTGATAGCGGCCCAGTGGCGCATCGCTCAGCTCCTTTGCCCGGTGCCGGACCATCCCGGCGGTGTCCTTGCGGCAGAAGGGATTGAGCGTGTGGCGCATCTCTACCTGGGTGACGAGCCCTTGCCGCCGGTCGATCTTGTCGGCCAGCGCGGGCTTGCCAAAGAGGATGATGCCGATCGCGCCGGAGGCCGGAGAAACATTCGTAAGGATGGTGCGGATCAGCTCCAGCTGCGAGCCGGAGAGTTGCTCGGCATTGTCGATGAGAATGCGCAACGGACGATCCCGGCGCAGCAGCGCCAGGGTCAGCTCGTGCAGATCCCCCATCAGTGCGATCCCGGAACGGCCGCTCGGTTTGGCGCCGGCCTGGGCAATGATCGCCTTGAGCAGCCGGGTATCGGTGCGCACCTCGTGCGGATCGCGCACGACCACGACGGTATGGCGCAAGACCAGATCGTCGCGGCAGACATCGAGCAGCAGGGTTTTGCCGAGACCGCTCTCCCCTACGACGATGCTGAGCCCGCCATTGCGGCTGGCATCCTCCAGCCGCTCGATGCAATCGGAATGTCCAAGCGAGGGGTAGAAGAGCTCGATCGCCCGGGCGGCCGGCAGCGCCGCGGCACGCGCGGCCGGACGCGCTGATTCGCGCGGACGCCAGGGGATCGGATTGGTCGGGTTCTCTTCGGTCTGGTGGTTCACGGTCGCTTACCGGCCGATCCGGCGACGAATGTCTTTCAGGGGAACCCCGTTTCGCCGCTCGCTGACGATATGCCGGACTAGCTCGACTTCCGCATCGTCGAAGAGCAGGAAGCCGCTTTCGGTGCGCGCGGTCGGTTTCACCAGCCCATCGCGCAGGTAATAATCGAGCTGGGTGCGCGAAAGTCCGGTGACCGCGCGCAGATCACCGGTCATATAGAGACGAGGCAAGGTATCGACGGATTGCCGCCCTGGAAGTCCCCAGGAAACGATGTGGGACGGATCGCCGCCACGACCCGGTGCAGGCGGGGCCTGCGTAAAGAGATCAGCCATAGTTCCCCCCAATGAAACGGCAGAGGACGCGGGACGACGAAGCGGGGCCAGAACCGCCTCGTGCAAATCACTCTGCACGTGCATACCCACACTATAGGCCGTTACGGGATTGGTGTAAACCAGCTCAGCGCGCTCCGCGAGCGAAGTCGTCTGGGCCCGGTCCGCCAGCCTTTTGCGGTTAACGTAGCCGAGAGCGGGAGTTTGCCGCAAAGAACGACGCCATCGGGCCCAAATACGCGACCGGCGGCCGGATTTGCATGCGGATAACGAATGTCGGGAATTATTGGATCGCTGGTGAAGGGGCGGATCTGTCTGTTGGTAATGCGGTCAGCCGGCAGCACAGCCGAGAGCGATGAACGGAACACCGGAGGATGGCTGTCTGGCGAGATGGACGACCACGGAGAGCCGGCCCTATAAAAAGCGCGGAACGGGGCCGAGGTCGTGGGCGCCAAGGACAACCACCGGGTTGCGCCTATCCGACGATCGCGCGATCCTCCCCGTGCCCAGTGCCCAGTGCCCCGTGCCCAGTGCCCAGTGCCCAGTGCCCAGTGCCCAGTGCCCACAGAAACCTGGGAGCCCCCTCAGGAACCGATCCTCTGCGCGAAACGTTTCTTCCTATAGAACGGTCGATTCGGCCGTTGCGGGGTTTCTTCAGAGATGCCCGCGTATACTTTTCTTTCGAAATGGGTGAGCAACGCGCCCGTCGATCCCGCCAGCTACCCGTCCAACCCCCGCGCGTTTGGACCCGTCCTACGGAGGACCATCAACCATTGGAACCGAGACCGTCACGGCCCAGCCGGGCGACCGGACAGTCGTCTACCCGTCCGACGAGAACCCCATGGACGCCGTCTCCCACCGCCGAGCCCCCCACCTCGCAACGCACGGCCGATATCTATAGCGCCCCGCCCAGTCAGAGCGGCGGCCAGTGGTACGGCCAGCCAGCCCCCTATGCCCCGGAGCAGAGCGACTACCGGCAGACCGGTCCGATGACGCCGATCAAGCCGCGCAACGAGCGCGGCAACAAGCTGCTGCGCTATCTGCTGGCGGCATTGCTGCTCATCGCGGTGATTGGCGGCGGCGCCTATGCGGTCACCCGCTATCTCGATGACGATGACAAGCCGGAGACGCCGGTGGTGGCGGCGACGGACGGCAGCGTGACCCCGACCCTTGCGGCGACGCAGGTGACTGGCAACCAACAGCCGGCCCCCACCGCCACGACCGCAGCTGCTGCCCCGACCGCAACCACGGCCGCCGAGCCGACACAGCCGCCGACCAGCGATAGCGCCTCGGCCGGCCAGGAAAACGCAACCGCCACGGTGGCCGATGCCTCCGGCAATGCCGAATCCGAATCGACCAGCAACACCGAGGCGTTTCTCCCCGATCCCTCGGTGCTCGATGGCGATTGGGTTGTCACCGATGCGGGTGAGCGCACCAAGGCAGAGGTCGCGGACGCCATCGGCCCCAACGGCGACGAGCTGCTGACGAGCTGGCGCTGGCGCGACAATTTCTACGAAGATCTCAATCGTAACGACGCTGCCGATGCGCCGGGCGACGCCTCCTTCATCAATGTCAGCGTCCATCGCTTTGCCAATGCCGACGGTGCGTCCGAGGCGCTGACCGCGCTGTCCGATATCGTCGTCAACGTCCAGGGACTCCAGGAGGTTGAGACCCCCGCCATCGGTGAGCAGGCGCGAGGTCTGGCCGGACCGGGTGAAGGCGTCAATCTCTATGTGCTCTACGTGCAGGACGGGAAGTACCTGGTCCGGCTCGGTGGCTCGTCGGCCACGGGCGATCCTGCCGCGATGGTGAATGCCCTGGCGGAGCAGATTCTGGCCGGGCAGGACACGTCCGCCTGATCCCTGGCGGCCACGCTGGCGCAGCTGTTCGTCGTTGGGCTCGGTGAAGTGGCGCGCCCACCGAGGTAATCCGGATGGCGAGGTTGGATCAGCGACTGCGTACCTCGCCTTGCAGAGTGTTATGCGCACGAATTACACTCGGGTTGGAGTGAGGCACTATGCCCTTGCTCGCGGCGGCACGCAGCCGCCACCAACGAATCCAGACTTAATAACTGAATGCGGTTCGACGGGCACCCAGGTGGCGTCCCGTCTGTCATTCTGTCTGGTTTTCGTCCAAACACAATATGTTGTGTTGCGCGACCTCGGAAATGTTCCGGGGTCGTACTGTATCCAGGAGGGTTTCCGTGTCGAAGCAGAACGGGTCCAACGGCGCCAGCGGCGTCCATGCCAAAGGCAACGGCGTCGCCAGCGGCCGCGAGCAGCGCAAGGTGCGGGTCGCGATCATTGGTGTCGGCAACTGCGCCTCGTCGCTGGTGCAGGGCGTCACCTACTATCAGAACGCGAACGAGAACGAGCGCGTCCCGGGGTTGATGCATGTCAACCTGGGCGGCTATCACATCTCGGATATCGAATTCAGCGCCGCCTTCGATGTGGTCGAAGGCAAGGTTGGCAAGGATCTCTCCGAGGCGATCTTCGCCGAGCCGAACAACACCTACAAATTCTCCGATGTGCCGAATCTGGGAGTCACGGTCCAACGTGGCATGACCCACGACGGTATTGGGAAGTACCTCTCCGAGGTGGTGACCAAGGCGCCTGGGCCCACCGCCGATATCGTGCAGATCCTCAAGGACACCAAAACCGATGTGGTGGTGTCCTATCTGCCGGTCGGGTCGGAGATGGCGACCAAGTGGTATGTCGAGCAGATCCTGGAGGCCGGTTGCGGCTTCGTGAACTGCATCCCGGTCTTCATCGCCCGCGAGCCGTATTGGCAGAAGCGCTTCCAGGAACGCGGCCTGCCGATCATCGGCGACGACATCAAGTCACAGGTCGGCGCGACGATTACCCACCGCCTGCTGACTCGCCTCTTCGTGGATCGCGGCGTGCGCGTAGACCGCACCTACCAGCTCAACTTTGGCGGCAATACCGACTTCCTGAACATGCTGGAGCGGGAGCGCCTGGAGTCGAAGAAGATTTCCAAGACGAATGCCGTCACCTCGCAACTCGGCACGCCGATGCCGGCGGACAATGTCCACGTCGGCCCATCGGACTACGTGCCGTGGCTGGACGACCGCAAGTTTGCCTATATTCGGATGGAAGGCACGACCTTCGGCGACGTGCCGCTGAACGTGGAATTGAAACTCGAAGTCTGGGATTCGCCCAACTCCGCCGGCGTCGTCATTGACGCGATCCGCTGCGCGAAACTGGCGCTGAACCACAAGATCGGCGGGGCGCTCACGGCGCCCTCGGCCTACTTCATGAAGTCGCCCCCGCAGCAGTTCACCGACGACGAAGCGCGCCGGCTGACGGACGATTACATCCGCGCGCACGCGCTGCCGGAGGCGTCCGACACCCTGGCGGGGCTGAAGGCGCCGGTGCGCGCCCAGGTAACTGAATAGCCGAACCTGCGTATAATCACTACCAGGACGCGCGAACTACGCGCACCCTGGTAGTGATTGTCGTTTGGTTGAGGTTTGCCGGCGTGAAGTGGGGGTACTGGGCATTCAAGCTTGCGTTCTGGGTCGCACCGAA
>DASTFJ010000197.1:0-9825 GCA_035708745.1 Thermomicrobiales bacterium
CATTGCCGGTTGGTGCAGATGTTGGAACAACACTGCTTGCCGTTGGTGCAGTGGGAACCTTCTCCGTAGCACTTTGTCGGTTTCTCGTTCTTGGGCGTCGCGCCCACCGCCTCCTTCGTCAATACGCCAGCCGCCGCCGCGCCAATCAGTCCCAACATGCTCCGTCGCGTTTGCCGGGTGGCAAACCGTCGCGACAGTTCATCGAATCGCGATCCGTCCATCGTTCGACTCTCTTCGCTCGCCGCAATTGCTTAGATGAAACTGAAGTTCCTACCCCCTGAATCCGGGCCCCCATCGATTACCACGGCGGATTTCCCGTCGGGCAGCACGGCCCGGCGCAGACCCAGACCCCCTCGGAATCGATCGTGCAAAGGCAACAGACTTCCGGCCGCCGCTCTGCCTGCCCTGCCCCGAACAGCAGGCGAACGGTGACCGTTGCCTCGACGCCGTCCTCAGCGGACCTGTTTGCTTCCCGGGTTTGCTGGATCGCGGTTTGCACGACCGTTCGCCCAATCTCCGCGTATGCGTCCTCGATTTCACTTGCAACCCGGGTACTGTCTTGCTCGCTCATACGAGTTCTCCTTCGCTGATCGATCGAATTGCTGCGCCAATCGCAGCGTCAGCGTAGCGACGCGATGTTCCAGAAATGTTCCAGGCCACCAGCCGAATCGAGGAGTCGCGAGAGGTTGGACAACGGTGCAGCAACCCGTTGCACCACATCGGTCGTCGCGCGGGCGCCTCCGCGCCCCGCGATCGAGCGCAACTCGATAACGGAGCAGACCACCACGATCGGGACCGGTACGATCCGCCAAAGACGTGTGGAAGGTAGGAGACGTCGAGCTTGGTGAGTATCCCGGGGCTAGCGGGAATCGATCGAGCACGCCTCCGCAAGTGCATGGTCGATCGCCAGCAAGCGTCCGGCACTCCAGGCCGCTTGCGCCGCTGGTTCCCCCAACGTGTTCCGGGCCGGAGCCAACTGGCGATCGAGATCACCGCGCCAATCCGGGGGCAGCGGAACGCCAATCGGCTCGCGCAGCGCCGTGGCCGCGCCGGCCAGCCGCAGCGCGCGGACGGGGCGATCCTCCGCTGCCGCGAGCGCGGCGCCAGCCTCCAGCAGGGCGATGGAACCCCAGCGATAGCCAATCTCCGACGTGTTCGCAATCGCCTCCTCGAGAATCGTTCGCGCGAGCAAGAGATCGCCCAGGTCGATGGCGTAGTGAATCAGGCTGTGCAGCGCCCAGGTGATTCCGATCTGATCGTTCGCCGCGCGAAAGCTCGCCAAACTTGCTTCGGCCAGGCGCTTCGCCCGGTCGTCATCACCGGTGTGATGCGCAACCCGCCCCAGGCAGAGCAACGACCCGGCCATGCCCGGTTGGTCGCCCGCTTCTCGCTGCATCGTCAGACTCCGCGTCAGCGACTCGTGCGCGCCCACATAATCCCCGTTTGCCAGTGCCAGACACCCAAGCTCGGTGTGCACCCACGCTTCCTCGTACCTGTTCTCGAGGTGTTGCCAGATGGCCACGCTTTCATGGAAGCGGGTGCTTGCCCCGGCCAGGTCTCCACAACGCCGGGCCAGATCGCCCGCACGGGCCAGCGCCACCGCCCGATGGGCATTCAGCGTGTCTCGCACCGGCAGGGCTAGCGCCCGATCGAGCTGCGCGCGCCCCTCCACCAGATAGCCGCGAACCATCCAGAAACGCCAGAGCGCACTGCTGAGGCGTATTGCCAGATCGGAATCGGCCATCTCGCCTGCCCAATCGAGCGCCGCCCGGAGGTTGTCATGCTCCACCTCCAACCGGTCGAGCCAATCGATCTGTTCCGGACCGTCCAGTGCCAGGTTCGCGTGTTCGGCCAGTGCAAGGTAGTACGAGGCATGCACCCGGCGAGTGTCCGCGTATTCGCCGCCGGCGATCAACTGCTCCAGCCCAAACGCGCGGATCGTCTCCAGCAGCTCGAATCTCGATTCGCCATCGCGATCGGCCCGCCGTACCAGGCTCTTGTCGACCAGCGACAGGAAGGCGTCGAGCACAAAATCGGCGGGTTCGGAACCGTTTGCATCCACCGGTAACGCCATCGCGCCCGCCACCACCGCCCGGGCCGCTTCCGGGGTAAACCCTCCGGCGAAGACCGATAGCCGCCGGAAGCGCGCTTGCTGCGGGCGCGTCAGCAAGTCATAGCTCCAGCCGATCGCATCACGCATCGTCTGCAACCGAACGGGGAGATCGCGCGCGCCATCGGTCAGCAGGGAGAGCCGTCGCCCCATCCAGGCGAGCAGTGTCTCGGCTGGCAGGCCCCTCGCGCGGGCAGCCGCCAGCTCGATCGCAAGCGGAAGCCCATCGAGCCGCGTGCACAACTCGGCAACCGCGGCAGCATTCTCCTGCGTAAGCGCGAATTCAGGCCGGACGGCCCGGGCCCGCTCCACGAAGAGGGCCACCGCTTCGGAGCGAGCCAATCGATCGGGCGACGCCGGCGCGTGGAGCTTGGGCAGGGAGAGCGGCGGTGTCGGGTAGAGGTGTTCGGCGCGAAGTCGAAGCGGCTCCCGGCTGGTCGCCAGAATCTTCAGCCGCGGACACGCCGCCAGCAGCTCCGCAATGGCCGGTCCGGCGCCCATCACATGCTCGACGTTGTCCAGAACGAGCAGCAGCTCGTTGTTCCGTAACGCCGCATGCAACACCTCGTCGACCGATCGTCCAGCGCTTTCCTCGAAGCCGAGCGCGTGGGCGATCGCCGGGATCACCAGCCGGTCATGGCCCAGCGCGGCCAGCGGAACGAAACAGGCGCCTCCCGCGAAATCTGGCATGAGGCGCGCGGCCACCTCCAGGGCGAGCCGGGTCTTGCCGGTTCCACCGGGGCCCGTAAGCGTGACGAGCGACACCTCCGCGCGCCAAAACAACGCCAGGATCGATTCGATTTCGCGGCCGCGGCCGATCAGGGCGTTGGGAGGGGTTGGCAGCACGTCGTATCGGGATGGCGGAGCAATGCGCGCACGTTTTTCCCGTATGGGAATCAATCGACTGGCGCTGATCTCGGCAACCAGGGCGCGGGTCTCATCGCTCGGTTCGGTGTCCAAATCGGCGCGTAAGGCCGCGGCTGCCTGCCGATAGCGGCGCAAGGCTTCGTCGCGCTGCCCCACGGCGAGCAAGCTTTGCAGGAGGATTCGTAGCGCGGCCTCGTCACCCGGCTCATCGAGCAGCAGCGATTCCAGCAGGTGCGCCGCCGCGAGGGGTTCGCCCCGATCGGTTTCCAGGTCCGCCAGCGTCAGAATCGCGCGGCGGCGGGCCTGTCGAAGCGCTTCCCGGCGGGGGGCGATCCAGCCGGCATCCGGCTCTTCTGCCAGCAGGTGACCGGCGTAGAGGGAGAGCGCGGCACGCAACCGAGCGAGGCGATCGGGAACAGCGGAAGTCGTCCCGGCCAGCTCGGCTTCGAAACGATCGACATCGATCCGTCGTGGAGCATCGGCTCGCAGCCCGACCATCTCGCCCGCTACCTCGATGTAGGCCGACGTTCGGCCGGTCACGAGAGCGGGCTCCAGCACACGCCGCAACCCATGCACCGCTTTGCGCAACGACGCATTGGCGGTGTCCGGCATCGCATTCGGCCAGAGGAGGTCCAGCACACGGTCGCGCGGCAAACGATGCGCAGGATGCGCGAGCAGCAGCAAGAGCAGGGTTCGAGAGCTCCGGCGGGGCCACGCGCCGACCGGCAGCGCCCGATCTCCCACCGCCAGTCGAACTGGTCCAAAGAGCACCGCCCGCAAAGGCAACGAGGCTGATTCACGGGTGGCGGCCATTGCCACTCCCTACATGTTTGCGCGGATTCGATCTATTGGGAACATGGTAGGCGTACCGGGGGTGAATTTACAACATCCTGGTAACAAAGCTGGCCGTTGCAAGGGATTTGCCTAATGTTGCCGTTGGCAGCTTGCGCATCACCCACGAACGCCACGCGACCGGGGGAAGACCCGGGTGTCGCCGTGCAAAGCGGCCTGACACCTCTGCTCACAATCGAGAGGGGCGCTCTGAATCAGTGGGACGTGACGATCCGGTTCGAACCGGCCACCATCGGCGCCCTCGTCTCTGACCGCTGAAAGAAGACACAAAACCGCTGGCGGTAAACCGCCAGCGGTTGAGTTTCAGGATGAACCCGAAGGTTTAGGCCTCGCCCTCGCCCTTCTTGGGCTGGCGCATGCGCAGGGCGACCAGGGCGGCCGCTGCAGCACCGGCGGCCAGAGGGGCCACGATGCTGGACTTGTCCTGCTCGGCAACACCAGTCGCCGGAAGCGTCGTCACCGTAACAGGCGCCGGCTTCGGGTAGTGGTGGTGATGATGCGGCTTCGGCGGCCACGGATACGGATCCGGGTAGATATCCGAAGACCGGCTAATTCGCGCAGCGCCACCCGGCGCGGCGCTCACTTTGTCCGCGAGCGCCATGGCCACGGGCACGGAAGCGCCAAGCGCAACCATACCGCGGACAAACGATCGCCGACTGATTCGACCACTGACGTAGGCGTCAGTCAACTCACTGCGTGACATTGCCCCTCCCATTGAGCAATCCAAGCCCAGTACTTAGAACACTTCAGCAAGCGTATCAGACTCCATCCCGTCAAGCAATACCTTTGCCCTGTCAATTTTGCGTATTGTCCGCCGCGCAAAGACACGAACGTACGAACTGTTTGTTGTTTCGATACAACGCTGCGGATATTCAGCAAATCGCCAACGTGCGCTCAGCTCCACTTGGGCCAATTTTCGGATTTTGACGGCAACCGCTTCCAAACCCGATACTCAATTGTGAACTCGTGCACGAACGGGCTGTGGCCCGGATCTGGCGGCTCTGCTGGGCATCGTCCTGTCGAGCTCCGATCGTGTACCGGTCGAGGCCGTTCGCGGCGGACGAACTCCGGCCCGCCTGCGCATGATCGAACGAACCGTGTCACGCAATTTCGAGCCAGACATCCCCGATATCGTCATACGGCGCCTGCCCATCTATGTGCGGGCTCTGCGCGCATTGCAGGCATCCGAGATCGGCACTGTATCATCCGACCGGCTGGCAGAGCTTATCGGAGTCACCGCCGCCCAGATCCGGCGTGATCTCTCCTATTTTGGGAAGTTCGGTAAGCAAGGCAAGGGCTACGACACCTTCCATTTGGAACAGGCCATCGCCCAAATCCTGCAGCTCGACCGCGAATGGCAGGTGGCGCTGGTCGGATTCGGCAGTCTCGGGCATGCGGTCGCCCACTATCGGGGTTTCGGGCCGTCCTCGTTCCATATCGCCGCGATCTTCGACCGCAATCCCGAGAAAGTTGGCCGCCAAATCGACGGTGTAACGATCATGAGCGACCGCTGCATTGCCGCCGAAGTGGCCCGGCTGCGTATCCAGATCGGCATCATTGCCGTCCCGGCCGCCAGCGCCCAGGAGGTGGCCGATGTCTTGATCGAAGGCGGGGTGCATGCGCTCATCACCTACGCCCCCATCGTCCTCAAAACTCCCCCCAATATCCTTGTCCGCGAAATCGACCCCATTGGGGCATTACAGTCGATGACGTATTACCTGGAGAGCGAGCAATGAACGCTCGGTTCGTCCATTCACCGCGTTACCTTCTGGGCTGAGTCGTCCGGGAACACGGACGGGCACAGTCCCTATCCGAGGGCGCTGGCGTTCTCATGCATTGGGAGTGCCACCAGGCGACATGGCAGGCGACGATCGGGTGAGCGTCTCAGGACTCCGGGCTCAGGGCTCCGGACCCCTCCATTGATCCTTTCACGCCGGATCGCCGTAAGATAGGTAGGAACCCTTGCTGTCTCGCGGTTTCAGGCGACGGGAACCGCTCACAATTCAGCGCAGCTCGCCAGATTGCCCCGGCGCTGGCGATTCTCGAGGACGAACCGATGACCAGCAGAATCGAACCGACTCCCCTTACCGCCAGATTCGAACCCGCTTCGCGCCCAAGGCAGATCGAGCATGCATCCCAGGCTGGGTTTCTCGCGGCGGTGATCATGGTGGCCGCCCAGCTCATCTGGCGGCTCAACTGGTCGCAAAACGGGGTGGTGCAGGCCTTTCCCGAATTCATCGTCGCGGCGGTCTCACGCCTCACCCCGCTTTCGGTCTTTGGGGCGGCTACCGAGAACTACGGCAGTTTCGCCAAAAAGGCGCTGCTGGTCACGATCGTGCTGGGCATCGGCGCGGTCGGCATGTGGGGCGGCAAGATCGCCGGCATCCTGGCGCAGCGGATCGGCACGAGCTTTCTGGGACGGTTCGTCTCCGGTCTGATCGTGGCGGCGGCGTTGCTGCTCTTCACCCTCGTCGTCATCATGCCAATCGCCAATCTCGGCGCCTTCGCCCGTGAGAGCTCCTATACCAACGACATCCTGACCCAGCTCGTCGTCACCTTCGGCATCTATGCGCTGGTTTGGGCGGTCTTTACGGACGAGCTGTTCGAATCCGAACCCGATTACACCCGCGAGCACACCTCACGCCGGGCATTTCTGCTCGATGCCGTCACGCTGGCCGGGGTGGTGGTCGCGGCTGGCACGATCTGGCGGCTGGTCAACCCACGCATGCCGAAGGTGTCCGATACCGCGTCGCAACAGACGGTGAACGATATCGTGGCCACCCAGCGCGCCGCCCAGGGCCACCCGCTGAACACGCCGGTCCCGACCGTGACCACGCAGGACACGGCCATGCTCACCAGCGATCTGGCGATCCAGGACGAGGTCGATCCGATCGCGCTCTTCCAGCAGCTCGACGCCGACGACATCATCACCCCGGTATTGACCGCCACCCCCGACTTCTATCACGTTTCCAAGAACATCATCGACCCGACCGTCAGCGCTGACGGCTGGTCGCTGACG
This sequence comes from Thermomicrobiales bacterium, assembly GCA_035708745.1. Classification (GTDB taxonomy): domain Bacteria; phylum Chloroflexota; class Chloroflexia; order Thermomicrobiales; family UBA6265; genus JAMLHN01. Next base: position 6,849 of record DASTFJ010000197.1, read on the forward strand.
ATCAAGGGTTTGGTCGATAAGGAGATGACGTATACCCACGACCAGCTCATGGAGCGTGCTACCACCCAGCGGATCACCACGCTCTGCTGCATTTCCAACCAGCTCAATGGCGATCTGATCAGCACCGCGCAATGGACCGCGGTGCCGCTGATCGACCTGCTGAACGAAGCCGGCGTCAAAGACGGCGCGGTCGATCTGAAGTTCCACGCCGCCGACGACTACGAGGACTCCGTATCGATCGAAGTCGGCACGAGCGAAAACAACATGGTGGTCGTCGGGATGAACGGCGAGCCCCTGACCGACGATCACGGGTTCCCCGCCCGCCTGATCATTCCCAACATCTACGGAATGAAGAACGTCAAATGGATCGACACCATCGAGGTGGTCGACAACGACTTCAAGGGTTATTGGGAAGAGCAGGGCTGGAGCGACACCGCGGTCGTGAATATCTGGGGGCGGATCGATCACCCGGAGAACCGCGAGGATATCCCCGCCGGCAAGCAGACCCTCACCGGGGTGGCCGCGGCCGGCGCCCGCGATGTCTCCCGGGTGGAAGTGACCCTGGACGACACCGAAAGCTGGACCGACGCCATTCTCGAGCCGGCGCTCAATCCGCCCTTCACCTGGGTGCGCTGGGCGCTGCCGGTCGACCTGAAGGAAGGCGACTACAAGATGCGCATCCGCGTGACCGATGGCGACGGCAATGTGATGGACGTCACCGACCGTTCACCGTTGCCCGATGGCGCCACTGGCTGGCCCCGCCGGACCGTGCATGTGAAGGGGTAGAACGGGGTCCTGAGCCCTGAGACGAGGGTCAAGGGTCCAGAGTCCAGGGCTGACTGCTGACTGCCAATTTCGGCGTGCTGCGTGCTGCAAAACGTTTCAGTACTCCAGCCTCCGGACTCCAGCGCTACGAAAACCGCCGTCCCGGACGAACCGGGGCGGCGGTTTTTGCGTGTGCGCGGTTAGGCGTTCTTGGGTGCGCCCGGCCCCGCATTGCCAGTGAGCTCTATGCCGCAGAAGGCGCAGCGCGTGGCCGCAATGGGGATTATGCTCAGGCACTCCGGGCACTGCTTGGTTTCCGCATCCGGCGTCCCTTTGCCTTCTTCGATCCGCGCCATCATCATGTTCATCGGCTTCACGACCACGAAATAGATCGCCGCCGCCACCAGCAGGAAGTTGATGAGCGCGGTGATGAAGTTTCCGTAGGTGATGGTGGAATCGCGGATCGAGATGGTCAGGTCGGAGAAATCGGGCTTGCCGACGATGGCCGCGAGGATCGGATTGATGATGTCCTCCACCAGCGAGTTGACCACCAAGGTGAACGCGGCGCCGATCACGACCGCGACGGCGAGGTCGATGACATTGCCGCGCATGATGAACTTTCGGAATCCGTCGAACATGCCCGTTCCGCCTCCTTGCGAAGCCCAACTGCCGGATCCGCTCGTCCGTACAGGTGTCATTGGCAATGCTAGCGTAGCAAAGAGTTCCCCAACACGTGAAATTATCCGCCAATGGTCCCATGCAACGCGCCAGGCGCGCGACCCCGCCGGTCGAGAATCCTGCGTACGGATCAGGGGCCAGCGACCGGGCTGGCCGCCGGCGTCGCCAGCGGCAACAGCGTGCTATCGAATGCGGTGAGCTCGTTCAGATCGGCTGGAATGAGCTCGGCCTGCTTCATCCAGGCGGCGTACGCGGACCAGCGCTCGGCCGATTGGGCGCCGTAACGCCCTTCCGGATCGAGCCAGACCCCGGCCAGCAAGCCAATGCCCAGCTGCTCCACCTGCTCGTCGAGCTCTGGATACGCCTGCTTCATTGCGGCAATGGCGGCATCCGGGTCGGCGATCGCATCGAGATAGCCCCGCTCGATGGCGCCCAGCAGCGCGCTGATCTGCTCCGGAGACGACGCGATCTTCTCCTCGCTCGCCACCATCACCAGCTCGTAGTAGTCGGGCACGCCCCATTCTTCCACTCGCAGCATGGTGACTGGATAGCCTTCCTGCTCGGCCAGAATCGTTTCATGCGTCCAGTAGGCGCCCATGACCGCATCGGTCTGCCCGGAGATCAGCGCCGGCACCAGATTGAAATCGACATTGATCAGGGAGATATCCTCGATCGAGGCGCCGTCATTGGTCAGCATGGTAGTCAGAAACGCCTCCTGACTGGGAATGCCGGGATAGCCAACGGTCGTGCCAACCAGATCGGCCGGCCGCTCGATGCCACTGCTTTCCAGCGCCATCACCCCCATCAGCGGATGCTGCACCAGCGCCGCCACACTGACGACCGGCACCTTCTCGGCTCGGGCCAGCAGCACGTCGGTTTGATAGGAGATGCCGAAATCGTCCCGCCCGGCTCCGACCGTTTGCAGGACGACCGTCGGATCGGACGGCGTATAGAGCTCGACCTCGAGTCCCGCCTCGGAGAAATACCCGCGCTCTTGCGCGAGGTAGAGCCCAGCGTGATTCGCGTTGGGATACCAGTCGAGCGCAATCGAGACTTTTTGGCGGTCCTGCGCGGCGGTGAAGCGCGGATTCGCGCTGACCGCAGTTGCGCCCAGCGCAGCCAGACCGCCGAGCACCCGGCGGCGGGACAGGAATGGCGATGGCACGATGCATGCTCCTCTCACGAACGGTCCGCGGGAACGAAAAACGGCGCATCGCAACGAGCGTACGCGCCGGGAGGGTCATGGTCTGATGATTCGCGATCCCTGCGCGGGGATTATCCCGATCAGGTTCAACGGTCGGCGAAATCCTCTCGCCCTCTCAGCCCGGCCCTCCGAGCTCCCGTTCGAACAGCATTCGATTGTTGAGCGCCAGCGTAGATGAGGAGCTGGGGAAAAAGCAATAGGCCATAGAATGTCTACACTGAGCTCGGGGGAGTGGCGATCTCCGCAAGGCACGGAATCCCAGCGCCCCGACTTGGGTGTCGAAGAGAGGTTTCGACCACTTCGCTCTTTTCAGTCATGATCGCGCGCCTG
>DASTFJ010000198.1:0-16095 GCA_035708745.1 Thermomicrobiales bacterium
TCGGCGGCCGATTCCTGGCCGTTCAGTGATGCCTCGATCTCCGGCATGACGATGGTCCAGTAGTCGAACGGCAGAGCCGGCAGGCGCATGTAGTTCTTTTGGGTGGCCTGGAATGCCTCGGAGAGCGCATCGCCCTCGAACGGATTCACATCGGTCCGGCAGGGGAAGAGCTTCACGAGCTGGGCATACTCGGTAACGATGTCGGCGCTGCTGAGATATTGCATGAGCGCCCAGGTGGCCTCCTGCTTCTCGGTCGCCTTGGCCATCATCCAATAACCGACCCCACCGAGGGAGAGATCGTTCAACGGTCCGGCCGGTGGCATGGCGACTCCCATCTGGAAGTCGGGATAGTCCTTGAGCAATGGCTGCAGGAAGCTGGCATAGCTGAGCTGCATGGCGATCTTGCCATCCAGGAAGGCTTTGTCGACATCGTGGCCGACAAAGGTGCCCAGCGGCGGCGCGGTCTTGTCGGTCTGAATCATATCGATCTGGAGCTGCAGACCTTTTTCATATTCCGGTCCGTGCGCCAGCCATTCGGTGTCATCGTCGGTCGCCAGCGGACCGCCGTAGTTCACGATCGGCACCGGCACGAAATTGAGCATCTCGCCGGTGGTGTTGTCCATGATCGAATAGCCCCACTGGGAACCATCGTCCTTGGTCAGCTTCTTGGCGAAATCGATCAGCTCGTCCCAGGTTTTGGGTGGGGTTTCCGGATCGAGGCCGGCTGCTTCGAAGAGCGCTTTGTTCCAGACCAGGGAGATACCGGACTGCAGGAAGGGCAGCCCGTAGGCCTCGCCGTTCCGCTCGCCCAGCCCCCAGATGGCAGGGTCGTACAAGGGCTGCCAGTCCTCGGCGATATTGGCGCCCTCGATCGCACTCAGTGGCACCAGCGCCTCGGCATCGGCGAACTTGGGGAAAAAGCTGTTGACCATGTAGGAGATATCGGGCGGGTCGCTGCCGGCAAAGGCGGCGGTATAGGTTTCCTGCCAGGTCTCCCACGGGGTCACGCGGTATTCGACCTCGACTCCGGGGTTGTCGGCCGCATAGGCAGCCAGCTTGTCATCGAAGAACTTCTGGTCGTCGGTCGAATGCGGCGCTTTCCAGACACTGAGCTTGACGGTGTCCTGCGCGGCGACCGGCGATTTGAAGATCTTCGGCGCCATGGCGCCGGCCGCGACCGCGGTTCCGACGGCCCCGGTGCTCTTGATAAGCGAACGACGGGTGAGCGACATAGACGAGTCCCCCTTGTGGTCGAGTGCGATTCGACTGATATGGCGCCGCTTCGCGCCCATTGTTTCGGACGGCTTCACTATGCCACAACCAGGCAGCGTGTCAAGCGCTCACATCATGGTGTAAGCCGCTCTCCCTGGTGGTCGTTGCATACTGCACAACGCACTTCCGCATGAGATTCCGGGAACCGATGAACCGATGGGGGACGCAACGATGTCGATTACTGAAGCCGTCACTGTGCTCGACCGGCTCCGTAGCCGCCAGGTGACGAGTCTTGAGCAGATCTACGCCATCAACGGCGTGCCCACCGAGGCGATTCTGGAAAAGCACACGACGTATCTGACGCCGCTGCTGGAGCGGTTCATTCTGTCGGCGCCGTTTTTCGCAATTGCCACCGCGGATGCCGAGGGTAATTGCGATGTATCCCCGAAGGGCGATCCGGCCGGGATCGTCACGATTCTCGATCCCCGCACGATCGTGATTCCGGACCGGATCGGCAACCGGCGGGTCGATGGGCATCGCAATCTGCTGGCAAACCCGCATATTGGCTTGATCTTCGTCGTGCCGAATGTCGAGGAAACGGTGCGCGTCAACGGCCGGGCGTTTCTGACCGACGATCCGGAACTGCTGGGCTCGATGCAGATCCAGGGGAAGACCCCGAAGCTGGCGACGGTGGTCGAGATCGACCAGGTGTATTGCCATTGCGCCCGCGCCTTCCTGCGGGCCGGCCTCTGGAAACCCGAGACGTGGCCCGATCCGGACACGATCCCCACCATCGCGGCGATGGCGGCCGAGCAAAAGGGCTGGGAGCCCCCGGACGAATCGCAGGGCAAGCGGCAAGAGGAATACCGGAAGGTGCTGTATTAGCTCAGCGTTCCTTGTCGATCGAATGATCGAAGACGGATGTTCGTCGAGGATCGCGCCAGGGCAAAGCCCCATCCTGCCTTTCATGGGAGGATGGGGCTCTTCCGAGAAGCCCACCGGTCGAACGCAGACATGGCTCGATGAGCGACGTCGGGAGGATCGGGACGATCCTAGCCACACGTGACGGTGATCGTGCCGCGCATACCGGACATGACGTGCGGGATGCAGATGTAGCGGTACTCGCCGGGAACGGTGAAGGTGTAGGAATACGAATCGCCCGGTTGCAGCATTTCGGATCCCCACGGCTCTGCCCCGGCCGGGAGCTCGATGTATTCGGGATGCGATTTCGCCACCGGGTTCTGGGCCGGATCGCCCGTGGCGGTGTGGGGCATTTGGCTCTCGTTTTTCCAGGTGATCGTCTGGCCCACTGCGATCGTCACGTGAGGCGGATCGAAGCGGAGCTGGTCTGCGCTCTCCGCGGCGCTCGGGTCATAGATGGTCTGGACGACGACGGCTGGTCCGGGAGAGGCGATTGGCGTCGCCGCGCACGGAACCGGACTGGCGACCGGGGTGCCGGTGCTCTGAACGGCGTCTGCCACGGCGCCGCGATACGAGATGGCTCCCAGGGCGGCGACGGGCGCGACGGCCAGGAGCCGCAGTGCCGTTCGACGGTTGATCGCGTGTCCTGGATGCGCCTCGTCGTTGGGCGAATGAGATGTCATATCAACCTCCTGAATCGATTCGATCGAAACGAGACGGGCCACTCCCAGAAGGAGTGGCCCGCGTGCTCATGTGGTCGTCTGCCAGTTGCTGGCTACTTGACGATCACGGTGAATTCGATAGGCGTGGACCCCTCGTAGCCGGTGTGATCGTTCTGCGCGGCCGCGATCATGAGCGAGTGCTCGCCAGGACCCCATGCCGTCAGGTCGATCTCGAAGGTGTTCTCACCCGGCATGGAGATCAGCCCGGGGATGCCCGCCGGCTCGGCGGTAGCGGTGCCTTCCGGCGACGCCGGAGCCGGATCGGTGACCACCACGTGATAGTGACCGTAGCCAGGCACGTTCTGCTTGCCTTCGAGGCCGGCATCGGGCGTGAAGTTGGTAGCGCTGACTTCGACCGTGAAGACCGGGTCGACCGTGGCGCCATCGGTGGGAGACACCAGCTCGATGGCCGGCACGCCCGTGTCATTGGCTTCCGGCAACGGCTGCGGGTTGGCCGGCTGGAAATCGAAGGTGACCTGCTGGGCAGTGTCCATCAGATCGGCGTGGTTGTTCTCCGAGAGCACGACGGTCAGGGTGTGCTCACCGGGAGCAACGCCTTCGCCGGAAATCGTGAAGGTATCTTCGCAATACAGGCCGGTCAGCGCTGCGATGGTGGTTCCATCGATGAGCGCGTGGATGAGACCCTCACCGGCGACTGCGGGTGCGCCGATTGCCTGGCAATCGAGCGTGAAGTTGCTGACTTCGACCTGAACTTCGATATCGTCGGTGGTGACCGATGCACCGGCGGCGGGCGCAACGATCTTGAGTGACGGGGCATCCTCCGCACTCGAGATCGTTGGCAACGCCAGCGCGCCCAGACTCAATAACAGCGCGATGGCCGCAACCATGCGCATGATCCGACCGGGGAGACTGACAATTTGTTTGGGCATCTCAGCCCTCCTTTGCTTCCGGCACTGCCGGTGTGTATGAAACGACGCGGCGTTCGCCGCAACACGTTCCATTCACCATAGCCGAGTGCGGATCGGGTGTCTGTAAGCTGCCCTACATGCGGGGTCCACAGTCTTGGCTCTTGAGCCCTGAGACGATGGTCAAGAGTCAAGAGTCAAGGGTCAGCAGGCGGCCGGACACGGAGGTCCTGCACGACACCGTGCGCCCGGGCATGCCGGGGAGCGCATGCCCTGCGTTCGTCTCCGGACCCCGGTCTGCCGGGCGCGGTCTACGACCTCGCGTAGGCGTCGAGACCCGCGCGGTCGAGAATGCGAATGCGGCGGGGTCCGATGGCGATCAGGCCCTCATTGCGGAAGCGGCCCAGCGTCTGGCTGACGGTTTCGCGATAGGTCGCGAGCCGGTCTGCCAGATCCTGATGGCTGAGCCCGACCACTGCGCCGAAACCATCGGCTTCCACGAGGAGCAGCGCGGCCAGCCGGATCGGCAACGCATCGAAGGCCAGCGACTCCAGCTCCTCCTCGCGTTGCTGCAAGCGCCGGCCGAGATCCGCCAGCAGGGTAAGACCGACATCCGGATTGCGGCGAACCAGTGACTGGAAATCGGATCGGCTGAGCACACAAAGCACGCAATCCGTGGCCGCCTCGGCGAAGCAGCCATACATTCCCTGATCGAACGTTCCCATACCACCGAAGACGGCGGGCGCTTCCAGTCTCGCCACCACCAGCTTGCGACCGTCCGGGGTGATGCGATAGCGTGCGACCTTGCCCTGCCGGAGGACGAAGACCTGCTCGCTGGGATCGTCCGGACGGTAGAAGACGCGTCCCTGCTTGCAGGAAACCAGCTTCGCGCGCTGAGCGAGCCACATCCGTTCCGTTGGAGAAAGCGTCCCGAATGCCCGGGTTTGGCACGAGCAAACCGTTTCGCGCGGCCGCCTGGTATCGGGCGCTGAGCTGCCACCACGCCGGGCGGGCCTTGTCGGCCACAGAATTTCCTCGACTGGTGCACGTTCGACGATATCGCGTTGTAAAACAGGAAGCTGATCCACGTCGATCCTTCCCCTCCATCCCTGTGCCGGGTGCATGACGAGCCGGGGTCCTTCCGAATTTCCCTAGCCGGTGTCGCGGCCGTACGAACCGTAGGCCGGCGCTGAACGTACGATCGATAGCCGCATATCTCCCGATTCGATCAGGTCGATGGGGCTGGCATCGGCGTTGGAGATCAGGAGATGTTCGGCAATTGCAGGCGATTGCGCTCCGCCAGACGATGTGCACCTCGGCTGCCTGAATAATGGAAGCCAGGCCGGCCGCAACTCATGGCCAGATCGGCGTTTTCCACTCTCGTTGCCCGAGCGCCATCGCCCCGTTGTAGACAACCATACAGCGCCCGCAAGAACTGCGCTGGATTACGCGTTTGGCCAATGCTATTGCGGCGTTCCGATGCTGAGCGCTCCGGCAAATCGTCCGCGCACGTCTAACCATAGCGCGGCACGGTACCCGCACCGGTTTGCGGTGATTCTCTTCGCACCCCGCGACCTGGAAAGCTGTAGGAGAGGCTCACCACCAACCTCCGCGGCTCCTGGCTGCATCGTCTGAATACGCTGCGCGGCGAAGAGCGCCACCAACCACGGGGAGCTACTCGGGAAAAGCCTGGGCATCCCCAACGGCGCGATCAACAATGCGACCGAAACCAGCAGCAAGCGAATCCCTTCGAATCAGCGTGGAGCCGACTTCATGCCCCCATATCTGAACAATTCCCGAGCGCCAAGTCATTCGATTTGGACGTTCGACGCCACCATGGGGTGCGTGTAGGGCCGCCTACATCTTTTCCGTCCCAGCAACGCTATCGTGGGGAGCACGGCATGCTCCGGCGTCAGCACGATGAAAATCTGGACTGGCTCCGTGTGTGCCGCAGATCCGATCTACAACATGTGAATCGGGGTTGTTGCAATCCATCCCGGTGAAATCCACGTCGCAGTTCAACACCTAGAACGGAGCGCGATGGGCGAAATGACGAAATGACTCATCTGTTCGTACATCCGAGGAGTAGTTTTCATGGCAGAAAACCCGAGTCACTCTAGTAACCCATCGTTACGTCTCAATCGCCGTCGCCTCGTTCAGGGAGCCGCTGTCGGTCTTGCCGCAGCGCTCCCCGCGCGGATGCTCAGTGCATCCGATCGGATGGCCGCCTGGAACCTCTGGCAACAGGAGAATCCGGGAGCTGCTCCGGACACGGTCGATGAGTATGTCCCGATCGTGCTGTCGGCCACAGAGTGGGCGACGCTGACGGCCGTCGTCAACCGTCTCTTCCCGAAAACCGATGCCACGCCCGGTGGCGCCGAGACCGGGGCGCATATATTCATCGACCGCACGTTGAGCACTGTCTATACCGCCAATATCCCCGATTACCGGGCCGGACTCGCGGCCATCGAGAAATCGGTCGACGGCGGTTTTGCTGCTGCTGATCCCGATATGCAGGACGCCACACTGACTGAGCTCGAGGCGGGGAAACTTACGGGAGCCCCGGACCGTTTCTTTGGCACTCTGCTCGGACACACGCGGCAAGGCATGTTCTGCGACCCCATCTATGGCGGCAATCGTCAGTTCATGGGCTGGGACATGATCGGGTATCCGGGCATCAAGCTGGTCTGGAGCGAAGACGAACAGGCGATCGATGCCATGGTCAAACCAGAGCACATTTCGGTTCAAAAATATGGAGGACAAGCGCGATGACTGACGCGACCCCTGTGACCAACGCAACACCCTCAGCCGCTGGGACGCCAGTTTCGCCAGGCGAAGTCACCAAGCTCGAGATGACCGACGTAGTCATGGTCGGCATCGGCGCGGCTGGCGGAATCGCCTCCTATGTCCTCACGGCCGCCGGTCTCAAGGTCGTTGCCATCGAGGCCGGCCCGCGATTGGGTGTCAAGGAATTCCTGGCGCACGCGGATGAGCTCCAAAGTTCCTGGAGGTGGGATGGTGAGCCAAAATTCAACAAAGAAATGCCCACTTGGAGGCGTTCCCCGGATGAAAAAGCCGAGGTATATGCGTCAGGAGCGAAAATGTCCAATATGGTGGGCGGCACGAGCGTCCACTATGCCGCGGTGAGCTATCGATTCCTCGAGTACGATTTCAAGGAGCGATCATCGATCATCGAGAGATATGGCGAGGAAAAGCTGCCGAAAGGAACGGCGATAGCCGACTGGGCCATAACCTACGATGAGTTGGAGCCCTACTACGAGAACGTCGAGAAGCTGATCGGGGTCTCGGGAAAAGGGGGAGAGAATCCGTTCGAGGCGCCGAGAAAGAGCGACTATCCACTCCCACCCCTGCAGAGTTTTGGTGGCGCTGATTATCTCGCCGAGACCATGGCCGATCTCGGCTATCATCCGTACCGAACCCCCGCGGGAATTATCTCCAAGGACTACGATGGCCGCCCAGCCTGCACGCTATGCGGATATTGCGGCTCGTATGAATGCTGGAACAACGCAAAGTCCAGTACGTTGGTGAGTGCGATCCCGCATGCCGAAAAGACCGGGAATCTGGAGATCCGCACCAACAGCCGGGTATTCCGGGTGCTCACAGATGACAGCGGTCGTGCCTCTGGAGTCGAATACCGAGGCGATGACGGTCAGATGTACATCCAGCCCGCGAAACTCGTGATCCTTTCCGCGTACACGTTCGAGAACATCCGACTTCTCCTGCTTTCCGCGAACGATCAGTTTCCGAGCGGACTGGCCAACAATGCTGGTCAAGTCGGAAAGCACTACATCTCTCATACGACGTTGTTCGCGTTCGGCGTATTCCCGGGCAAGAACTTCAACCGGTTCAGCGGAAGCCGCGCGCAGGGCTTCTCGATGGACGATTTCTACGGTGACAACTTCGATCACTCGGATCTGGACTTCGTGAGCGGCGCGGATGTCCAGACGTTCCCGGCCGAATCCAACCCTATCGGGGCCTCTCGCCAGATTGCGCCGAGTGTTCCGCAGTGGGGAAGTGACTACGCGAACTGGCTTCACGAGAATGCCAATTCGGTGTTAGAAGTGGAGTACCACATCGAGACGCTTCCATACGAAGGGAACTACATCGATCTCGATCCCGATCACGTCGACGAAGACGGCGTTCCCGTTATCCGATTTACCTATGACATCGGAGAGAACGAACAGCGAATCTCGGAGTACGTCGGCACGAAGGTCGAAGAGCTCCTGACTCATCGAGGCGCAACCGAGACATGGCGGGGTAAGGCGAATCCAAGTCCTATGTCCACTCACGACGTAGGGGGCGCACGTGCCGGTGATGATCCAGAGACATGTGTCCTGGACAAGCATCTGCTGACGCATGAAATCCCAAATCTTGCGGTGCTCGGTGGCGCTGGGTTCGCGAGCATTAGCGGCCACAATCCGACAGAAACCATCGAGGCATGGGCGTGGCTCGCGGCAGAGCATATTGCCGAGAACTTCGACAGCATCGTCAATTCAGAGGCGTAAGCTCCTGTATGCGGTGTAACTCGGAGACCGAAAGCGCACGTGCAAACCGGTGCTAAAGCCGCGTCACGTGACAATAGCTTCGCAGACGGCTCGCCTAGTACAAACGAGCCGTCTGCGTGCTACGAGCCCATGATTTCCGTCTTGGGAACCCATGTCCCAAGACCTTCCCATGTTCCCCCGTATCCTCGACCAAGAATTGCGCGATTTTCCAATGTACTTCCGGCATTTCGATGAGAAACGCGTTGAAATACGCCCGCACACACGTGAAGCGAACACACGTAACCGGTCCCGGATTGACACCCGGTGTTTCTCTGATCGATGGCTAACCGGCAGCTTGCGGGCCGGGCCCCGTATCGGCTTCCGACGCGCCCGGTTGATAGGTCTGGATACGTTGCGCGGCGAACAGGGCGACCGCCGCGAAGAGCGCGATCAGCGCCAGGGCGGCGTCGAGACCGTCGATGCGGGCTTGACGGTTGGCATCGAGGATGGCAGCGGCCTCGCTTCCCGTGATCCCGGCGGTGTCCAGCCCCTGTTCCAAGGCGTCATCCGACACGAACGGAACGCCTCCGGAGAGCTCCACCGACGCGGTGGACGCCAGCTCGTTCGATATTGCGGCGTCGGTGTTGATGCCACCGATCAGGGACGAAGTCAGCACCGCGATCATCACGGAACCAGCCAATGCGGTGCCCAGTGACGCGCCCAGATTGGTTGCGGTGTTTTGCAGACCGCCGACTTCGGCGCTTTCCGAATCGGGAACTGACGACACTGTGACACTGCCCAGCTGTGACGCCAGCGCTCCGATGCCCGCTCCAAGCAACAGCAGCGGAAGGGCAACGACTTCCACGCCCGCGTCGAGGTCGATGTGGGTCAACAGCAGCAGGATTCCGCACAACATGCCGAACACGCCCAGGCGCACCACCAGCCGCGGTGAGATATTCGGGAAAAACCTGGGCACCCCCAAGGCCGCAATCAGCAAGGCGACCGAAAGCGGCAGCAGGCGAATGCCGGTGTCGAGCGCGCTGAGGCCGAGCACGATCGAGAGATAGAGCGGAATCACGAAGAAGACGCCGGCCTGGATCAGGAACTGGAGAAAGAACATCAGCAGACCGCCGGTGAGCCGCTGGTTTTTGAACATGGCCGGGTCGATCAAGGGGACGCGCCCCGCGTTCACGAGCCGCAACTCCCATTGGAGCATGAGCCAGAGCACCAGTAACCCTCCGACGATGAGCCAGAACGTTCCTGAAATCCCCAGGAGACTCGCGCCATCCGGCTTCGGGCGAACCCACCCCCATTCGGCCGACTTAAGGACACCGAACACCGCGCCGCCCAGACCGGCAGCCGTCAATACCGCTCCGACCAGATCGATTGGCGGACTCTCTCCGCGCTCCGGTTCGCTCAATTTGCGCGCGACCAGAAAGATGACGATGACACCCACCACTTCACCAACGAACACCCAGCGCCAGGAGAAATAGGTGGTCATGAATCCGCCAATCAGGGGTCCGGCCGCCACGGCAATTGCCCCGGCGGCCGAGACGATGCCGAATGCCCGCGGACGCTCGGCGGTGGCGAAATTCACGGCGATCAGGGCTACGATCGACGGTAGGATCAGCGTGGCGCCGATCCCTTCGAGGAGTGACCAACCGATCAGGAGCACCGTCAAATTCGGGGCAAGTGCCGTTGTCAGCGAGCCGGCGCCATAGATCAGGCAGCCCAGCATGAACGCGCGCCGAAATCCGATCTTCGCTCCGATCTTGCCGCCGATGATCATGAGCGACGCCATGACCAGCGTATAGAGCGTGATCGCGGTCTGGATGCCGGTAACCGAGGTGCCAACATCGTTCGCCACGGTGGCGATGGAAACGTTCATCACCGAGCTGTCGAGCGTCATGATGAACTGCCCGGCCGCCAGCGTGAGCAGCACGGCGGTCGCACCGATGCGTGCGGTGGAAGATGGGACAGACATTGGTGTACCCCGCGCGGACATCTGCGACGCCGGTGCATTCGAGCGTATTGAATTCGGCCGCTTTTCAGCGAATCCTACGGTATTTCACGCACGGTCGAACGGTTCATGGGACGACGTTGCCGAATAGGCCGCGCCAGTTCTTTTTCGCCGGATTCTTTTTTGAGCGCCGCTCATAATTGTATATTTCGATCAAGAACACTACAATGCGGACTCGGCTGTGCAGACAATCGATGGGACTGGTTTCGCAGTCGAACTCGCGCAAGGAGCAGTGGATATGGCTACCCAGATCGTTGCTGACCAACTGACGACGACGATCGATGCCGTGCGGGCTGGGCTCGCAAAACCGGAGTCGGATCCGGTGGTGACATTTGTCGCCGATTGCGGGCTCGATGAGGAGTATCGCGCCTCTATCTCCATTCGCAATTTCTCCTTACGCGCCGACGAGCCGCCGTCCATCGGCGGCGCCGATACTGGGCCGACTCCCGTGGAGCTTACCCTCGCCAGTCTCGGTACCTGCCAGGAGATTGTCTACGCAACCTATGCCCGCATCCTCGGCATTCCCCTCGACAAGGTTTCCGTGCACACCGAGGGGCGACTCGACCTGCGGGGTTTTTACGGGGTGGCCGATGTGCCGGTGGGCTTCGGCGATGTCTCATTCAACGTAGAAATCTCCAGCCCGGCATCGCCCGAGGAGATCGAGCGACTCGTCGAGGCGGTGAATACCCACTGCCCGGTTCTCGAAATATTGCGCAATCCGGTGCCGGTCACCGGCAGCTACCAGCTCAACGGCGAAACGCTGGACGTCGACGAAACACACGCCTGATTTCCCTGCGAACCCGGGACGGCAGGATGACCGCTGCTGTCCCGCGTTGCATTCCAGCTCATGGTCAAACCGGTTGGTAGCTAGCCCTTTTCCGCGCCGAGGGTCAAGCCGGAGATGAAATAGCGCTGCAAGGCGAAATAGACGATCAGGGTTGGCAGGGCGACGAACATCGAGGCGGCGGCGATGAGGTTGTCGTCCGAGAAGTATTCGCCGCCGAGGTTGGCGAGGGATGAGGTGATCGGCCGGTCGGCGCCTTGCTGTTCCAGCACGACCGCCCAGAAGAAGTCGTTGTAGATCCAGGTGAATTCCAGCGTTCCCAGCGCCGCCAGGGCCGGCAGGGTGAGGGGCAGGATGATCTGCCAATACTGTTTCCAGACCCCGGCGCCGTCCATGCGGGCGGCCTCGTTCAGCGATTTCGGCAGCAGCTTCATGTAGTTGCTGAGGACGAAGGTGCAGAACCCGCTCTGGAAGGCGATGTGGATGAGGATGATGCCCCAGGTGCTGCCATTCAGCTTGCCGGAGTTGGACATCCAATCGGGCAGCGGCACCCGGTTGTAGAACTGGTAGAGCGGCTGGATGATGATCTGCTGGGGCAGCAGATTGCCGGCGGTGAAGAGCGAGAGCATGAAGATATTGAACCGCCAGGTGAAGCGGCTGCAGACGAAGGCCACCATGCTGGAAAAGAAGAGGGTGACGATCAGCGACGGCACCAGGATGAGCGCGGTATTCCAGTAGTGATGGGCGATATCGCCCTGGTCCCAGGCGTTGCGATAGTTGTCCAGGGTGATCTCGCGCGGGTATGAGAAAAAGCCGTGCTGGATGGTGTCCTGATAGGGCCGCAGCGAGGCGTAGACCGCGCCCACCAGCGGCACCAGCCAGATCAGGGCGGTGACAGTGCAGAAGATATAGATCAGCAGGCGGCTGAGCGAGAAGCCTTTTTTGCGCGAGCCAACGGGAACGGACATAGCGCTCATGCGTCGGCTCCTTCCTGGGTATTGCGGTAGTGATTGGTGACATACCAGATCACGAATCCGAAGCAGAGGATGAAGAGAATCGTGGCGTAGGCCGACCCGCGGCCGACATTGCCGCCGCCTTCACCGAGCAGATTATTGGTCGTGAGAATGGAGAGCACTTCGGTTTTGCGGGGCGTATTCAGCACATAGATGATGTCGAACGCGCGTAACGCCTCGATCACCGTGATGACCACGACCACCACATTGACCGGTTTCAGCGAGGGAAACACCACATGCCGGAAGGTTTGCCATTCGTTGCTGCCGTCGAGCATCGAGGCTTCTCGTAAGGAGGGATCGACGCTCTTCAGCCCGGCCAGGTAGAGCACCATGATGTAGCCGGTGTGCCGCCAGGCCATCGCGATCAGGATGTAGACGAAGTTGTGGGAGATTCCGTAATCGCCGATGGGGATGAGGTAGGACTGGTTGCCGAGCCAGTCCACTTCCTTGCCATGCCCGAAGAGCTGGGTGGCGAGGCCATTGGCGGGTGAATAGATGACGCTCTTCCACATGAAGCCGATGACCGCCAGCGAGAGCACCACCGGGGTGAAATAGACCGCCTGATAGATGCGCGTGCCGCGGATGTTCTTGTCCAGCAAGTAGGCGAGGATGATGCCGAGCGCGGTCGGAAAGACGAAGAGAAAGACCATCAGTACGATGTTGTTGAGCAACGCCTGATAGAAATTGCGCTGGAAGACGGTGAAGATCTGGTGGTAGTTCTTCAGTCCAACCCAGGTGATATCGCTGAGGCGGATCCCTTTCCAATTGGTAAAGGAAAGGAGGATCGAGGCGATGGTCGGGATCCAGACGAGCGCGACATGCAGCGCGGTTGGAATGCCGACCATCGCCAGTGCAACCCAACGGTCGCGGCCATCGAACTGCCTGAACCAGCGGTGTTGCCTGGTCGTGGTCGTCGCGGGGTACGGTTGCAGCCCTTCGATGATTTCAGTTTCGCCCGCGTTCGCGATCGCCACGATGCGCCCAGCCTTTGGTACGAGGTCGAGAGTCCAGAGTCATGTGTCAAGAGTCTCGGATTTTGACTCTCGACCCTGAACCCTTGACTGACGCTGGCAGCCCGCCGGTATGGCGCCGGCGGGCTGCCGAGAGTCGCTATTCCGCGAAGATGGCCTCTGCCTGACCCTGCATGTCCTCGAGGATCGAGTCGATGGTAGTAGGATCGGCCAGGAAGTCGGCAAAAGCCGGTCCCGCCACATTCGAGGCGAATTCGGGGCTGGTGTCGCGGTCGAGGAACTGGGTGACCTCACCCGCGCTCGACACCGCCTGCATGACCTTCGTCTGGAGGGCGGAGTATCCGCTGGTATCGGTGTCACTAGCCGTTGCGATGGCGGTCGGATCCTTCGTCAGATAGGCTTCCTGAGCGGCGGCCGTGCCCATGTTGTAGAGCACTTCCTTGGCGCCTGCCTCGTTCTTGGGGCTCTTGGCCATCAGGAAGCCGTCGATCGGGGCTTCGACCGTCGTCGTGCCGAACTCGGGATTGAGCTCCGGCCAGACGAAGAAGTCGAGATCGTCCTGCTGGTCGGGTGGGAATTGCTGCCCGATGAAGGTGCCGAGGGTCATCATGCCCGAGGTCTTGTCGACGATGGTGGCAGCGGCTTCCTGCCAGGTGCGACCGTTCGGATCCGCCTGCTGCAGCGGCAGCAGCTCGGTCCACTGGGCGAAGACGTTCTTGACCTTGTCGTCGGTCCAGCTCTCCTTGCCGGCCATCAGATCCATGTGGAACTGGTAACCGTTGAGACGGAAATTGAGCTGGTCGAAGGTGCCCATCGCTGGCCAGCGGCCATCGTTGGCAAAGGCGAAGGGGGTGATGTTCTTGTCCTGCATGGCGCCCGCCAGGGTCTTGAGCTCGTCCAGCGTCGTCGGCGGCGTCCAGCCATTCTCTTCGAAGAGGCTGGGGCGGTAGTAGATACCCCAGGCGTAGTAGTTGAAGGGAACGAAGTAGAGCTTGCCGTCATCGCCGGTGGACGCCAGCTTGAATCCGGCCGACATCGTGTCGTTCAGCCCCTGCCCCCAGACATCGTCGATCGGACCGAGCAGGTCCTGCGCAGCGAAATAGCGCATGCGATAGCCGGCGAACCAGGAGATGACGTCATCCGGGTTCTGCAGGTAGGTGGTGATATTTTCCTGGTAGGTATTGTGATCGGTGGTATTGACCTTGACGGTCAGGTTCTTGTTCGGCAAGGCGTCGATCGAGGCCTGCAATCCGGATTTCGGCACTTCGTCCGAATAGTTCGAGCCGAAGGAGACATCGCCAGTGGCCGAGCCGAGATCGAGCTGCGCGCTGGCGAAGCGGGACCCGACGGTGGTGGCGAGGGCGGCGGCTCCGGCGAGCCCAGCGCCCGCTTTCAGCAGACCGCGCCGGCCGATCTGATAGCCCGCAACCGAGGGACGAGGAGAGAATTCACTGCGACGTGATGACATACGCACCTCATTGTCATACAACCGCGGTTGCAACGTGCCCGCAACCGCGCTCTGATTGTTTAGACCGCTCAAAGAGTAGGCTGGCCCTTTGTGGATGTCAACGGAGCCGTTCCATACTTGGCAAATGTTCAGGTTGACCCAACCGGGATCGATTCGGAGCGACTTTTGGCGGTTCTGGAAAATCGGACCCAGTTCAGCGGGTAGAATCTGACGCTGTCCGCCAACTCGGCAAACCTGCCAAACCCAGGGTGTTCGTTGACTGAACAGGAGACCGCGCCGGTGATCGAAACGCTGCCCCCAATCCCCGAAACGTTCGCGCTTGGTGTTTGCGACTATCCCGAGCACGTTCCCTGGGAGCAGTGGAAGCACTACCCCAGGCGGCAAAAGCAGCTCGGGATCACGTATGTGCGTATCGCGGAGTTCGCCTGGTCGAAGATGGAGCCGACCGAAGGCAACTTCGACTGGCAATGGCTCGATGACGCGGTCGAGGCGCTGGCGGGCGCCGGTCTCGAGATCGTCATGTGCACGCCCACGGCCACGCCGCCGGCCTGGCTGATCCGCAAGCATCCGGAGATTTTGCCGACCGGTCCCGACGGGCACATTCGCAACTTCGGCTCGCGCAAGCATTACGACCATGCCAGCCCAATCTATCGCGAGCATTCGCGCCGCATCACGCGGGAGGTCGCCGGCCGCTACGGGCAGCATCCCTCGGTGGTGGGATGGCAGACCGACAACGAATGGGGGTGCCACAGCACCGTTCGTTCCTATGGTGGCGCGAGCGTGCTGGCATTCCGGGAATGGCTGGAGCGCAAATACGGCACGCTGGAGGCGCTGAACGATGCCTGGGGGAATGTCTTCTGGAGTCAGGAGTACACCGACTGGAGCCAGATCGACCCGCCATTCAATATGCCGACCGACAAGAATCCGTCGCATGTGCTCGATTTCGACCGCTTTGCCAGCGATGCGGTGACCGAATTCCAGGCCGAGCAGATCGCCATCATCCGCGAGCTCTCGCCGGGCCGCTGGATCACCCACAACTACATGATGCATTTCATGGAGTTCGATCAGTACAAGAACGCGGAGCTGCTCGATTTCGCCTCGTGGGATTCCTATCCCCTGGGTCAGGTGGAACGCTCGACCATGTCCGAGGAGGAGAAAGTGCGCTGGGCGCGCACCGGGCATCCCGACTGGATCTCCTGGAATCACGATGTCTATCGGGGGTTGAAGGGGCGGCGCGCCTTCTGGGTGATGGAGCAAGGAGCCGGGCAGGTCAATTGGGCGCCGTCGAACTGCATTCCGGCCGAAGGCGCGGTTGCGCTGTGGACCGCGCAAGCCTATGCGCATGGGGCGAGCTGCGTGTCCTATTTCCGCTGGCGCGCAGCCACGATTGCCCAGGAATTGATGCATTCCGGCATCCTGCGGCACGATGAGACTCTCGATCGCGGCGGGCAGGAGATTGCCCGCATGGAAATGGCCGGCCGGGTGAACGGCGGCGTTCCGGCGCGGGTGGCGTTGCTGCACGACTACGAATCGCAGTGGATCTACGACACCCAGCCGCATAGCGCCCGCGCCAGCTATATCAACCAGACGATGCTGTTCTATTCGGCGTTGCG
>DASTFJ010000199.1:0-48505 GCA_035708745.1 Thermomicrobiales bacterium
ATTGAGCGAGATGCCGAGCAGCCCGGGACCATTGAATGAGAAGGGCTGGGTAATGCGGAAGGCCCAGAATGCCATCAATCCGGCTAGCAGGCACCCGAGGAATACCGGTAGGCCGGTGCGTCCCTTGCGGTTCCAGAAGGCATCGGGACCGTTGATTCGCAGCTGCTCGATCAAGGGCAAAGCCAGCACGGCGGCGATGGGTAGGGCGCTCAGCTTGCTTGCCAGCGCCAGCCCGACCATCACCCCGGCCAGGGTGAATTCCCACCAGCGGCCGTTGTCATTGGCGCGCAGGGCAAAATAAAACGCCATGACGCACAGCGTCGAGGCGATCAGATCGAAGGTGCCGAAGTGCGAAAGCTGGATCGGCAGGACCGACAGCGCATAGAGCAATGCCGCCAGTAGCGCGATCTTTGCATTGAAGAGCCGCCGCGCGATCAGGAAGAGAAAAAAGATCGTGATGAGATCGGCGATGGCGGAAACCGACCGAGACGCCAGATGGAAATTGCCATAGATGGTGTGACCGGTGAGCTGACCGTAGAGCTTGTCGACATAGAGCGGAAACGTGCCGTAGATGAAGGTAGGGAAATCTTTGTTGGTGTAGGGGTTGAGCGGGTTGACCGAGGTGTCGAAGTACTCACCCAGACTCGATGGCCACTTGATCCAGGTGGCCACCATGGTGATGAAGCGCTCGTCCGGATGCAGGTTTTGCCCCTGATCCCAGTTTTGCCCGGTGAAGCGCAGCAGCGCCGCCAGCAGCATGATGCCGAGCAACGCCGCCGGTACGGCGACCGTGCGGGCGCGCTCGATCAGGGCAGTGCGATCGGCCCTGGTGGTAAACGTGGTTGTGGGAGAAGTCGCAACCATCGATCGTGCTCGGGTCTGCGCGCCGCGTTACCCGATGCTCCCTTCGCGCTTGCGGACACGGAAGAACTGGTAGGCCCCTTTTTCGGGGAGGGCTTCATCGTAATAGCGGCGGTACCAGAATTCGAGCGGTTTTGCCTGCAACGGATGGATCACCCATTCGCCCCGCAACCGCTTGTTCATCAGATTCGGAATGCCGAGATAGTGCGCCATATCGAAGGCACGGTGGGCGGATTCGGAAAAGTAGTAGGTGTGCTCCACCACCTCGAGACCGGAGCGGGCGAAGCGCCGGGTCCAGACCTGCGGCGAATCGACATGCGCGTGCGAGGAAATCTTATTGAAGAAGTTCCCGTAGAGCTGACCGAGCTTCGCGACTCCCATCTTCCTCGGCAGGGATGCCCCGAGCAGGAACTCGGGGTAATACTGGCTGGGCGTGGTCATGGCGAACTCACCGCCCGGCTCGAGCACGCGGGCAATCTCGCGGACGGTCATCTCCACATCCGGAATATGCTCGAGGACGCTGTTGCTGACGACGGTTTGGAATGACTCGTCCGCGAAGGGCATCTCTGTCGCGCTTGCCAGCACCAAATCCTTGTAGACCCGCGGGCGCAGTGTGGCGCATTCCGATAGATCGCGTTCCCAGGGATCCAGACCGACATCGATCGGCTCGGTAAAGGTGACCGAGGCGAAGTGCCCATCGCCGCAACCGACATCGAGCACCGGATGGCGCAGTGGCATCGCGGCCATGAAGCGCGATTCGATCGAGCGCAACAACGCCCGGTGCGGCGCCATGGTCAGGAGCTGATCGTGCAAATAGTCGGGCGGAGTAGACGGCAACGTGCTGGTCCTGTATTTGGTCAAGTGTCCAGCGTCAAGGGTCGAGTGGCCAGTAGTGGTGCTCTGGTCTCTTGACGCTGGACACGTGACATCGTCGCCCGCGATTGTGCCTCAAAAGACTGAGGATTACCGCTGGCCCGGCGTTTTTTCCGCGATCAGATCGCGATAGAGCGATTCGTACTCGCCGATCGTCTGGTCGAGACTGAAGATCGCGGCAATCTCCTCGCGCGGGCGAATGTAGGCGCCCGGATCGGACAACACCTTCTCGATACCTTGCGCCAGTGCGGTGCTGTCGGCAATGGCGACGATCTCGCCCATGCCGGTCATGGTCACCGGCTGGCGCACGCCGGGCAGATCGGTGGAGACGACGGGCGTGCCGCAGAGCATCGCTTCGACCTGTACCAGCCCGAACGATTCGGTGGAATTGATGCTGGTCATCAGGAGGAGGTCGATGGCGCCGTAGAATGCCGCCAACTCCCGGTCTTTGAGCGTTCCCGCGAACATCCAGCGATCGCGATACGGATCGAGCATCCGCTCGATCCGCTCGCGGTAGCCGGCTTCGCCAACGACATTCTGGTATGGACCGGCGAAGACGACTTGCAGATCGGGGAAGCGCTCGAGCAATACCGGCAATGCCTGGATACCGTATTCGATGCCTTTTTCGGTCGCCAGGCGGGAGGCGAAGCCGAGTATTGGGCCATTGCCGAGCCCATGCTTCGCGCGGAAAGCGGCCATTTCGCCCTCAGTGGGAGGGTTCTGGATCACCGGCGGTTCGATGACGGTGATCTTGTTCTGGAAGCGCTGCAGGAGCGGCGAGTGATCGGCGTAGTCCTGGGTATAGGCGACGATCCGGTCGGCGAGCGTGCCGGTGGTGTAATTGGCGGCGTAGACCCCGGCATCGAATGCGCGATTGATGGTGCCGGCCGGAAGCTGCAGGTCGCAGTGATAGGTGAGAAGGACCGGCTTGCCCGCTTTTCTGCCAGCCGCCGCTGCCAGGGATGCCTCCAGCTGGGGCAAGTGAAGATGGACGACATCGTGCGCTTTGGCGAGCCGATAGGCGGTATCGGCATAGCGCGGCATGAGCGGCGCTTTGCCAATGGTTAGCGGCGCGGGGACCCGCACGACCTCGATCCCCTCGATGTATTCCTCGACGGGCAGGACTTGATCGTGCTGGGCGGCCAGGACGGTCACCGAGTGCCCGCGTTCGACCAGCGTGGTGGCCAGGCGTTCGACATAAATAGTCAGGCCGCTGACATTTGGCCGGTAGTAGGTGAGGGACATCAGGATGCGCATGGCGTCATCATCTTCCCGAGCTTGTCGAGGGACCTCTCGTCGCCTTGCACGCATCCCACCAGAGAAAGCGCCATTTGGGAGACCAACGAAAGAGGTCCCTCCACTCCGCTGCGCTCCGGTCGGGATGACGGGAAGTGGGTGCGCTCCGATCGGGATGACGGGAAGGGTGTGCGCTCCGGCCGAGATGACGGGGAGGGATGTACTCCATCCGCATTGCCGGGGCTCATTCGAACAATTCCCGATTCGCCTTGACCCAATCGGTCAATTTTGCGATCCCGTCCCAGACGCCGACAGCCGGTTCCCAACCGAGCTCGTCGGCGGCTTTGGTGGTGTCGGCGACGAAAATCGGCTGGTCGCCCGGGCGCTCCTCGCGGAAGTTGGGCTCGGGAATTTCGTGGCCGAGGGCGGCTGCGACGATCGGTTCGAACTCTTTCCAGATGGAGATCGAGTTTTCCATGCCGCCGCCCATGTTGTAGATCTGCCCGGTTGACCGGTCGGGACGCAGGAAGGCGGCATCGAAGGCATTCAGCAAATCGTCGATGTAGAGAAGATCGCGCACCTGCTTGCCGTCACCGTAGATGGTGATCGGTTTGCCGGTGACCAGTGCGATGACGAACCAGGCCACCCAACCCTGATCCTCGACGCCCATCTGCCGGGGGCCGTAGATGCACGACTGGCGGAAGACCGTGGTCGGGATGTCGTAGATGCGGGCGTAGTCGCGAAAATACTGATCGGCCGCGCCCTTGGAGCAGCCATAGGGCGAATGGAAATCGAGCGGCGCGTCTTCGCTGATGCCGAGCGGCAGGGATTCGAAGGCGTAGCGCGTGTCCAGCTCGACGGTTGGGATCTCTTCCAGACCGCCGTAGACCTTGTTGGTCGAGGAATAGATGACATGCGGTTGGTTGCCGCTCAGGCGGGCGCCTTCCAGCACATTGAAGCTGCCGAGCACATTGATCTCGAAATCGGTGCGCGGATCGGTGACCGAGCTGGTCACCGCGACCTGGGCGGCGAAGTGCGCGATGGCGTCCACATCGGCGGTCAGACGCTCGCAGAGGGCGGCATCGGTCACCGAACCCTTCACCAGCGTGACCTTGTCGCCATGGCGTTCTTTGAGCCAATCGAGGTTCTTGTTCGATCCTGCGCGGGAGAGATCGTCGAGGATCGTGACCGTTGCTCCGCGCGCAAGTGCGCGGTCGACGAAATTGCAACCGATGAAACCCGCCCCTCCAGTCACCAGCAGGGACTGGGGAAGGGGACGCCGGATCGTGGACGTATCTTGCAAGGGAAATCGAGCCTGTAGCTACGCGCCGATGCGCCCGCCGGATCAACCGATGGAGTGTAACAGGTGGATCATGAGAGACCGTCGCCTACGTCAATTGCTGTACGTCTCTGCGGCGGATGCGTCCGGTATGCGTGTGTGAAATACGGCAGATTACCGATAGGCTGGGAGCAGATCGGAGTCTATTGTTGAGATGTCGCCGGGATAAGCGCAGCGACGAACCTAATGGAAGCGCCACTAAGGGCGCATACAGGGATCAAGGCATAGAGGATGACGGTCGTAATGGAACGCAGTCAGCAAGCCGGAATCGAGGCGCTCCGCGCAAACCTGCGCGGAGCCGGATTGATCGGCGGAGATGCTGGCTACGATGAGCGACGCGCCGTATGGAATAGCCGGTTCGACCGCCGGCCGGCGGTGATCGTCGCTCCAGACGGGGTGACGGATGTTGCCGCAGCGGTGCGCTTCGCCAAAGCGCACGAGCTGGCGGTTTCCGTCAAAGGCGGCGGCCACGGATCGGCCGCATGGGCGGTCGCCGGCGACGGCGTGATGATCGATCTCTCGGGTTGGAAGCAGACCGAGATCGATCCCGTCGCCCGCACCGCTCGCGTGCAGCCAGGGCTGACCTCGGGCGAGCTCAACCGCGCCACCATGGAATACGGACTGGCCGTGCCGAGCGGCAAGGTCGGCTCGGTCGGCATTGCGGGGGCCACCCTCGGCGGCGGCATCGGCTGGCTGGCTCGCAAACACGGGCTGGCGATCGACCACCTCCGTTCGGCACAGATCGTGACCGGCGATGGCGAGATCCGCACCGCCAGTCAAATCGAAAACCCCGATCTCTATTGGGGCGTCCGCGGAGCGGGCACGACGCTGGGCGTCGTCACGTCCTTCGAATTCTCGTTGATTCCCATGTCGATGGTGCTGGCCGGGTTCGTGGCCTACCCGCTCGAGCTGGCGCCACAAGTCGTGCAGGCGTTCCGCGCGCTGACCGCAGTCGCCTCCGACGAGCTCACATCGATCCTCGCCCTGGCGACCCTGCCAGGCGCGCCCTCGATGATCCTGGCAGCCTTCACCTGGTGTGGCGATCTGGCCGAGGGAGAGCGTGTATTGGAGCTCATCCGCTCGCTCGGTGCTCCCGTGGTCGACACTATCGCGCCCATGCCGTACGGCGCGCTGCAAGCCGAGCTGGCGAAAATGGCCCCGGCCGGATTCAGCCACGAGGTCAAATCGGCCTATGTCGACGGCTGCCGCGACGAGCTGGTGCTCACGCTGGTCGAGCGCTATCGCTCCGCGGTCGTGCCGCCGATGACGGTGATGTTCCTCGAACACTACGGTGGCGCGGTCGCACGCGTTTCCAATGACGCCACAGCATTTGGCAACCGCACGCAGGAATTCAATCTGATGGTCGAAGCCGGATGGGTCGATTCCTCCCAGGAGGACGCCTCGATCGGCTGGCTGCGTGACACCTGGTCTGCCATTCGCGCGCATACCCTTCCAGCCGCGTATGTGAATTTTCTCGATCTGGACGATTCGCACCGCGCCGAAGAAGCTTTCGGCGCTCCTAACTTCCGGCGGGTGCTCGATCTCAAGGCGATCTACGACCCGGCCGGCATCTTTCGCAGTAATCCGGTCACGCCGGTGCTTCCGTAATCGAATTGCTCATCGAAGGTTCTGTGAGCGAATCACTAAGCAGAAAGCACGTACATGATGAACTCGTCGATCGATAAGGGAAATCGCGCCAAGCTGGTAATGGCTGCAGGGCTGCTCTTGCTGGTGAGCCTGTTGAGCGCTGCCGCGCTGGTCGGTTCGGGCCAGCTGAGCAGCTCGGCCAGCAGCGAGCCGGAGCTCAAGGAATTCCACCTGGTCGCCAAGGAAACCGAGGTCGAGCTCCAGCCCGGGCTGAAGGTGAAAGCCTGGACCTACAACGGCACCATGCCGGGCCCGGAGATTCGGGTGAAGGAAGGTGACCATGTGCGCGTCACCCTCACCAATGAGCTGCCGACCGCGACCACCATTCACTTTCATGGGGTCGATCTGCCGAACGATATGGACGGCCCGGCCGGGCTGAGCCAGGCGCCGGTGGAACCGGGCGAGTCCTTTGTCTACGACTTTATTGCCACACCGGGCGGAACGCGCTGGTACCACACCCATACCGATGTCTCCAGCCAGATTCTGCTCGGCCTCTATGGCGCGTTCATCGTCGAGCCGAAGCACGAGGAGAAGGTCGACCGCGACTACACCTACATCCTGACCGAATGGGATGCCGAGCTGACGCCCGATGTGGCGTTGGGCAACGAGCCGCGCGGCGAGCGCGATCAGACCTTGCGCGGCGGCGAATATGGCACCGACTACTTCCTGATGAACGGGAAGATGAACGATGCGATCTCGCCGATCGTGGTCGAGGAAGGGGACAAGGTCCGCATCCGGTTGATCAATGCCGGCAATGTGCCGCACCCCTTCCACATTCACGGGCACTCATTCAAGATCGTGGCGACCGATGGCAATCCGGTGCCGGAAGCGGCGCAGGTGACCAAGGACACGGTGCTGGTGGCTCCCGGCGAGCGCTATGACATCGAGTTCCTGGCGAACAATCCAGGGGTCTGGATGGTCCACTGCCATATCGAAAACCACGCCGACAACGGCATGATGACCCTGCTCGAATACGAAGGCGTGGTGCCACCGGGTCCGCTGGGCGAGTACTGGAACGAAGACGACGGCAAGACGGTGCCGATGCACAGTCCGGATATGGGCGACATGAATATGTCGATGGATCACGGCGCCACGAACGATGTGCCAGCGGCCAGCCCGGAAAGCGTGGAATCTACCGATGCACCAACGGACGGTCCGGTCGATGGGCCGATGGTAACCTCGGCCGCGGGTGAGCCCGACGCGCCGACCGCTGCCGCGGCACCCATCGAGGCGGACCCAACCATGGCGCCGGCGGACCCGGCCGATGTGATCGAAACCGATACCGGCACCACGGTGTCGCTGGTGGATAACCGGTTCATGCCCAGCGTGATCACAGTCAAGGCCGGCACGCCGCTGACGTTCGTCAACAACGGCGGCAACTGGCACAGCGTGGCGGGGGCGGACGGGCTCATCGATATCGACCAGCTGGCGGCGGGCGCGAGCTCCACCGTGGTGATCGACACGCCGGGCGAATATCACCTCATCTGTAAACACCATCTGCGTCAAGGCATGGCCGCGACACTGATCGTGACCGAATAGGGCCGGTTTCCGCGTCCTTGTCGATCAGGAAAGGGGGACCAATCGGGTAAGGCGGATATCAACTAAGTCGTTCGATCTGATCTATGGAAGATAAGGAGAATTTCCGAATGAACCGCACCGAACTGATCAAGTTTCAGCAGACCATGCAGCGCACCAGCACCCTCAACGTTTCGCGTATCGATCGTCGCTCACTGCTCAAAGCCGGTGGCGCCCTCGGACTCACCGGGCTTGCGCTCGGATTGATGCCGCGCTCGCTGCGCACCGCCGGCGCCCACCAGGAGGAAGGCACTCCGCCCGCGGCGGCGACGCCGGTGGTCGGACCGCAGGCCGATGGCACCAACCTCTGGAAGGTGCAGGTCGGCGGCATGGACATGGAGAATAAGCTCGATCTGCAGGGCTTCTTCCCCGGTGAGATCACGATCAATGCCGGCGACTCCATCTGGTTTGCCGAGGGGATGCCCGGCTTCCATACCGTCTATTTTCCGGCTGGCGAAGCGGTCCCGGCACTGATCGTGCCCGATCCCGAGCAGGCGAGCCCCGTTGCTGGAGCACCGCCGAACGTCGTCATCAACCCGGCAATCGCTTTTCCGACTCCGAGTCTGGTCGTCGATGGCACAGCTCCGGTTAACAGCGGTCTCGATATCCTTTGGGATCCCGCCGTGCCGACCGTTCTCACCTTCCCCACCGCGGGCACCTTCGACTATCTCTGCATCCCGCACCAGGCTGTCATGAAGGCGACCGTGATCGTGCAGGAGGCTGGATCCGAGCTGCCCATGGATCAGGCGGCCTACGACGCACTCGGACAGGAGCAGATGGCGGCGCTGGTCGAAGAAGGCATGGCCGCGATAGCCGAATACGCGGAGCCGATCTCGGAGGAGCAGGCCGACGGGACGACGCTCTGGACCGCGGCCGCCGGCGCGGGCGAGGGTCAGGCGCGCGTAATGCAGATGCTGCCGAACGAGCTGGAGATCAAGGTCGGCGATTCGGTCAAGTGGATCATCCAGTCGCCCGGCGAACCGCACACGGTCACTTTCGTTGGTTCGGACGAGACCCCGCCGGAAGATGTGATGCCGGGCGCGTTTGCCGACGGCTCACCGAAGTTCGCGATCAACCCGATGACATTCCTGCCTCAAGGCGGCAACAGCTTCGACGGCACAGGCTACATGAATTCCGGGTATATGGGCATCCCCGAGGCTGGGCTGCCATCCGAATTCACCGCCACGTTCACCGCCGCGGGAGAGTACATCTACTACTGTGTGCTCCACGGCGATGCCGAGGGCGGCGGGATGGCCGCTACCCTGCGTGTGGTCGAGTAGCGTCGACAGGAAGTAGGAAATAGAAATAGGCAGATGGCCGGGCGCGATGCCCGGCCATCTTGTCATTCCGAGCTTGTCGAGGAATCTCTCGTTACCCCGCACGCATCTTCCCGTCGGACAACCGTCTGGGGACAGCCGCGAGCGAGGTCCCTCCACTCCGCTTCGCTCCGGTCGGGATGACGGAGCATTGTCATTCCGCGCCGAGTCGACGAATCTCTCGTTGCCCGCGCGCAACTCCCCGGAGATGAAACCGTCCGCGCCCCGATTCCCAAGGGGGCTCTTCACTCCGCTCAGATCGGGATGGCGGACGAGCTTACACCTCCGCTGCGATGTCCTCTGGGACAACCGGACCGACCGGGACGGTTTCCAGATCGATCCGGTCGATGCGGAGGCCGTCCAGCTCGGCGATGCGGAAGATGTGGCCGTTGACCGCGATCTCGTCGCCCACCGCCGGTCGCCGGCCGATCTGACCGAAGACAAAGCCGCCGATCGAGTTGTAGAACGGGTCGTCGATGTGGGTGCCGAACTGGTCGTTGACGTCCTGGATCGACATTAGCCCGCTCACACGCACTACACCGTTGCCGAGCTGCTCGATATCGGGGCCGTGTTCGGATTGCCCATCGTCGACATCGCCGACGATCCGTTCCAGCACGTCTTCCAGGGTGACGAGTCCGGCCATTCCGCCGAACTCATCGACGACGATGACGGTGTGACTCTGGCGGACGCGCATCGTGGAGAGGAGCTCGTCCAGGGGCATGTGCTCCGGCACGAAGATCGCCGGGCGCAGCCATTGCCGCAGGGTGAAGGCGGTCCGGTTGGTGCGCTCGCTCAGCCGCAGCAGATCCTTGGAATGGAAGATGCCCAGAATGTCGTCGAGATTTTCCTGATAGACCGGGAAGCGGGAATGTTCGGATTCGAGCACCGCGCTCAGCACCTCGTCGTAGGTGAGATCGAGCCCAAGCGCGACCACCTCGGTGCGCGGCACCATCACCTCGTCGGCCATGATGTCGGCGAACTGGAACACCCGCTCGATCATTTCCTGCTCGCTGGCTTCGAGGAACCCTTTTTGCTGGCTGGCGGTCACGAGCATTTTCAGCTCGTCCTCCGTGTAGACCAGACTGTGCTCGCCCTCCCAATGCAAGCCGATCAGGCGCAATCCGCGATCGGTCAGCCAGTAGAGCAGCGCGATCACCGGCCGAAATGGCACGCTGATCCATGAGACGACCGGCGCGCTGATCAGCACAGTTCGTTCGGATCGTTGCAACGAGATCATCTTCGGTATCTGTTCGCCGACCACGATATGCAGCAGGGTCACGATGAACAGCGCGATCGCCGCCGAGATCAGGCGTGAACTGATGAACGAGATCTCGCCGAAGATCGGCTCCAAGAGCGGATCGATCAGATGCCCAATTGCCGGTTCGGCGATCCAACCGAGGGCCAGGCTGGCGAGCGTGATGCCGACCTGACACGCGGAGATGAACCGGTTGGGGTCGCGCATCGCCTTCTGCACGGTGCGTGCGCTCCAGTTGCCCTCCCCGGCAAGCTGGTCGATGCGGGTGGCCCGCGCCGAGACCAGCGAGAATTCGGCCGCCACGAAGAAGCCGTTCATCAAGACCAGCCCCAGTACGGCCAGCAGCTTTAACGCGTGTTCCACGAATCCTCTTCCCTGTTGTTTCGACAGAACGGCCCACGATCGGCAGTGGCGCCTCCCTGTGGGCGCCCTTGCAGCCGGCCGGCAACGTCATTCGCACCACGACCGTCCGATGGCGCCCAATTTGGCGAACAAGCTTGCGTCCGAAGAGATGGCTTGAGGTATGACGGGCTGCCACAGGGAACTGCTCCGACCAGGATGGTGCAGGGACGGGGATGGGTTATCGGGGCCGGGCGCTGACGGCCGGGGAGTGGGGCGGGCACGACAAAGGGGCGCAGCGAGCTACGCCCCTCGAGTCGTTCGGGTCCTGAATGCCGGCGGCCCTGTAGCCGCTGATAACTATCGGGGTCCAGAGATCAAAGCTCCTGGTGATAGGCGAAGAGGCGGTCGCCATCGAGCCGGCGCAGCTTCTGCAGCGCCTCGTTCTCGATCTGGCGGACCCGCTCGCGGCTGATCTGCAGCTTTTCGCCCACCTCGGCCAGCGTGTGCTGGTGGCTGTGGCCCAGTCCGAAACGGAGCTGGAGCACCAACCGCTCGCGCGGGGTAAGGGTATCGAGCGCCGCCGCGACATCGCGCTTCAGCATACTCTCGCTGGCTGCCTCGTACGGGGTTTCGGAAACCTCATCGGCGATCAAATCGCCGAGGCTGGTCTCGTCCTCGGAGCCGATCGGCGTCTCGAGCGAGATGGTGCGCTGGGCGGCCTGGATGATCTGCTGAATTTTTTCGGGAGCGACGGCCATCGCCTCGGCAACCTCTTCCGGGGTTGGCTGGCGGCCGAGCTCCTGGGCGAGCATATTCAGGGTCTTCCGGTAGCGGGAGATCGAATCGCCCATATGAACCGGAAGACGAATGGTGCGGCTCTGGTCGGCGATGGCGCGGGTGATCGCCTGGCGAATCCACCAGGTGGCGTACGTGCTGAAGCGGAAACCCTTCCGCCAGTCGTATTTCTGCACGGCGCGCATGAGGCCGATATTGCCCTCCTGGATCAGATCCAGCAGGGTGAGCCCGCGATTGACATAGCGCTTGGCAATCGAGACGACCAGGCGGAGATTGGCGCGGACGAACAATTGGGTCGCCGCCATATCGCCGTCTTCGACCCGCTTGGCAAGCTCGATCTCCTGCGCGTGGGTCAGCAGGGGAGTCTCAGCGATCTCCCGGAGATAGAGACGCACGGGATCGTTGATGAAATTCGGGTCGAGGCGCTGCAGGACATCGAGGTCGCGTTCGAGATCGACCTCGGGTTCGACATCGTCGGCCAGCTGCGTTTGCAGCTCTTCGGGGATGTCGAGCTTTTCTTCGGGTGAAACGGCCGCATCTTTGACAAGCTCGTCGAGCTTGTCGACCCCATAGGTCTGGATCGAATCACTCATGGGCGCATTCCTCCTTCTGACACTGGTCGTCTGCCGCGACGCAGTGCCCGTGGATCGTGGGTCTCGCGTTTCGAGAGGCTAAAAAACAGGTGGGCTCGGTCGAGCGAAACCGCGTGCCCTTGCCGGGTATTCGCGACCTGCAGCCAACATAATATACGTTCGTGCGGGCTATCCGGATCCATCGGCAGTCTCACGTTCTGACGGGAATCAACGGACGCACATATCGCGCAACGCCGCCTCGATGCGAGATCGTTACGCCTTTCACAAACACGGCATTATAACAGACTATGAAGAGAATGAAACTGTACGTACGCCCGCGATGGGGGCATTTGCGGGGGATTGCGGAAAAGTCCGTGTTTGTGAACAAAATCGCGGCGGGATGCGCTCCCGCCGCGATTGGCGTTGCCTGAAAAGGGGACTAGTGCGAGCCGCAACCGCACCCGTGGGCGGTCTGCTCGTTCTCCCCGGTATCGAACGAGTGGCCGCATGAGCAAGAGGCGACCGCGTTCGGGTTACGGACGGTGAAGCCGCCGCCCATCAGCGAGTTGACGTAATCGACCTCGGCGCCCTGGAGATACATGCCGCTGAACGAATCGACCAGCAACCTGACGCCCTCGGTCTCGACGACGGTGTCATCGCTCTCCGCGATTTCCTCGACCGTCATTCCATACTGCAGCCCCGAGCAGCCACCCGGCGCCACGAAGACGCGCAACATCTGATCGGGCGTTCCCTGCTCGTCCAAAAATTCCTTGAGCTTGGAGACCGCCTCTGGCGTCATCGTGATCAAGGGCTCTGTCGCAACTGACATTGTGATTGGTCCTTTCGAGATATGAGCACAACCCCGGCGATCGCACGCCAAACGAACGCTGCCCAGGTACGTGCTTACTAAATGATAGCGGAGGGTTCCCTCCTGTCAAGCGTTCGATGAGAATCGTAGGGCTGGGATCGAGGAGTTCGATGTGGAACGTATCGCCTGTTGCAGCGGTGGGGTCGTGGTCGCCACAAGCGCGTTCGAATTCCTACCTCGTCGTTCCTGAATCTCCGGTTCGCATGAGCAAGCTTACCCAACTTCGGTAGGGGAGCCATGTTTCGGCAAAGTCGCGGTGATGTTCGGGCGACGGATCGCCGTAGAGGAGAGTCATCTATTCGTGGAACAGCGGCTCGTGCAGCGGAAAAATATCCGGGTTGCCCGCACCGCGCGCCAGAATCAGCTCGGCCGAAAAAGGGCCGATGCCGGGAAGTGCCCGCAGGACGTTCACGCCCTCGGTCTGGGGAAGCGACGCCAGTGGCGCGCAATCGAGCTCGCTCCGCAACGCGCCCTCGGCTACCTCACGGAGCCATTGCAGCTTCTGCAAGTGAGAATCCTTCCGGCGTCGGAATAGTCAAGGATGCGTTGCCGGGCAAGTCAATCCGCGTCGTGAGAGCGGAATGTATCGGCCGCGGTCGCGAGGGTGGTGAACTGTGCGCCTGATTCGCGGAAATGCGCAATCAGCCGCTCCAGCATGAGGATCCGATGACCGCGGCCGATCACCTGCGGGTGCATCGTGAGGGTGAAAACGCCGTCCGGAATGTCGCGCACCATGAAATCGAACTCGTCGCGCCAGATTTCCTCGACCTTCGACGCGGCGGATAACCCGGGTGAGACCCGGTTCGGCAGGCGGATATATTCGAAATGGGGGAAGTCGTCGAGCAGCCAGGAGACCGGCAGCTCGACCAGATCGACGGTTCGGCCGAAGCGAAAGGGGCCGTCGGGGTCGCTCCTATCGCCGGTGCGACACCAGTAGGGGGTGAAATCGTCCGCCATGAGCGAGCTTTCGTAGCGGAAGCTGTATTTCAGCAGCAGGTCGATGGTATGCGGGCTGTTGTCCCACGAGGGCGAGCGGTAGCCCACCGGCCGTACCCCAGCCACAGCATCGAGCGCGGCCAGTCCGCGCAGCAGCACGCGTTCCTCGTTCTCCGGGGAGAGGTCGATCGGGTTCTCATGCAGATAGCCGTGATGGCCGATCTCATGGCCGGCCTCGACGATGGCGCGGGTTTGGGCGGGATAGGTTTCGGCGGTGTGGCCCGTAACAAAGAACGTAGCCGGAATCGCTTCCCGTTCCAGCAGGCGCAGGATGCGCATCACCCCGACCGCGCCGAATTCCCCACGCGAGATCATCGAAGGGGATTTCGCGGCCATCGGGCCGATCCAAAGCGAGATCGCGTCGAAATCGAATGACAGGCAAACGGTCGGACCACTCATGGTTGCCATCCTCGCGCTTTGGATTCCTGGAGCAGGGCAATCCACGCCGGCTTCGGCGCGCCCTCATCATCCCAGAGCCGCAGACCCATCGAGCCGACCAACGAGAGGTAGATCGCTGGCTGGTCGACCGATGCGTG
The DNA here is from genome assembly GCA_035708745.1 of Thermomicrobiales bacterium. Taxonomy (GTDB): domain Bacteria; phylum Chloroflexota; class Chloroflexia; order Thermomicrobiales; family UBA6265; genus JAMLHN01. The sequence continues at coordinate 14,212 of DASTFJ010000199.1, forward strand.
CTGGATTTGGTCCAGCTGATACGGGGAATAGTCGTGCTCGATCCAGAGGGTAACCGAGAGGATTTGATCGGCATGCTCATCCCACGCCGCGAAAAGGGCGTGGATGAAATCGGCCTGCAGCTCGTTCGAGCTGCCGTTTGCGCGGCTCGAGGGGAATCCGGCTTCCACGATGCGAATCGACCGTTCCGGATAGAGCGCGGTGAGCGCATCGAAATCGGTCGCGATCTCCGAGGGATCGCGCGCGGTCAGACCGTCGAGTGGGTAATAGGAGGTGGCAATGATGTCGGAGATATCGTCCAGCGGCGCCCATTTGTCGGGATCGCGCAGGCGGCTGTAGGTCGAGCTTTGCACCCCCACTTCGATGCCCGGAGTTTGGCGGTGGAGGAAGTCGGCTGCCGCGGTGGCGAAGGTCGTGAAACCTGCCCAGGCGCTGGCGTCGTCGCCGAGATAGACATCCGCTTCCACCCCCACCAGCACCAGCCGCACATCGGTATCGCTGAGGACGGAGAGGACATGTCCGAGCAGCTCCTGAAAGCGCGCGATCACCTGCGGATCGTCGAGTGGCTTGTCTTTCAGATCGCGGGGGAGCGCGAGATCGCTGCCCACCATCGGGGTGATGGCGAGGTCGACGGACACACCCATCGCCGGAATGACCAGCGCCGCGATGGCGAGATTCCGGTCGTCGTAGGCGTTCGAGTCCGGTTCCAGACTGCGCCAGGTAAAGGTCAGCGGCACCCGGGTGACGCCGGCATCAATGGCAGTCGCCAGCGCGCTGGGGAAGTCGCCATGTTCGGGCGAGGTGATTGCCATGCCCAACGACCGGCCGTCCGGCTGATCGGCAAGCAGGGCGCCGTGGGCGATGGGAAAGAGAAGGAGTGCAAGCGCAAACGCGCGAAACAATGTCATAGGCCGCCAGGGTACGCAATTCACTGGTGTCAGGACAGCCGCCTTGCCCTATGACCATTCCATTACATCATAATGAATAAATGCGGCCGGGAGCGAGTTATCCGCCTGCAAAGCCGTACATTGGCCGCACGTACAAAGGGAATTGCCATGAGTGAGACCGTTCAACCGATTTCGATCGCTTATCCGAGCGACGGGGGCACTCCGCCGCGGCTGCGCCTTTCGCTGGCGCCGATCCGCCTGCGCATCACCGCCGGCGACCAGGCGGAGTGGCTGACCGGAACGTTCACCGATCCGACCGGCCAAATGCCGCTCAACGTGCAGACCGACGGGGCGAACCTCCGGCTGACCTCCAGCAAGAACGTGACCGCGTTCCGCCGGTTCAAAGCGCCGGAGCTGCAGCTGACGATCGGCACCCGGCGGCCGTTCGCGCTTTCGATGGATCTGGGCGCGTCCGACCAGACCCAGGTCGATCTGGGTGGCTTGCCGATCACTGCGGCGGATATCAAGCTCGGCGCCGGACAGGCGAAGTTCGACGTCTCGCGTCCCAATCCGCAGGAGCTCGCCACCTTTGCGCTCAAAGCGGGCGCGGTCGAGCTGGCGCTCAGCGGACTGGGCAACACCAATGCCCGCAAGGTGGAGATCGATGGCGGCGCCGCCTCGGTCACCATCGATTTCGGCGGCTCGTTGACGCGCGATATGGATGCGGCCATTCGCACCGGTATGGCCTCGACCGAGATCGTCGTGCCGAAAACCAGCGCGGCCCGTATCCGCACCAAGACGACGCTTTCCGGGGTCAACGTGGGCGACGGGTTCACGGTCAAGGACGGCGCGTACAGCACCCTGGCGTTTCTCGGCGGCCAAACACCGGTGCTGACCATCGACCTGCAGGCCGCGCTCGGCTCGGTGTCGCTGAAGATCGACGACAGCATCGCGTTGCCGGCGTAAGGCCGGACCAACAGAGGTGACAAGAGGAGCCATGGAAACACGAACGCATCAACGCTCTTTGTCACCCTGACGAAGGAAGGATCTCTCGCCGCAGCGAGTCTCACCAGATAACCACGCTTTGAATATGCGAACTGCGACCTTCCTAATGTGAACGAAGGGGAGCCACGGGCTCCCCTTCGATCTTCGCGAAGCAGTTGGGTGGATTGCCTGTGCAATCAAGAGTCACACGGATCGTACTCATCTGATGTGCAGATGCCTGTTGGACTCGAGCAATCGACCGGATCGACATTCACGATGCAGTAATGTCCATCGCCGCAGTCGGCGTTACTCGTGCAGCCACTTTCCTGGGGGCAGCTCCAGCCGAAACCCGACCGGCAAGCCTGACCTGAGCCATCGTACAAATCGTGGCAATAGCAGAGATCGCCGCACGTGCCGCCGGGCAAACAACGCTCAGTGCAACAATCGGCACCGCTGCTGCAGGGGTCGCCAGGATTGAGGCACGTTCCCTCACATTCCTCGCAGGTGGGACCATCCCCGCAGTCGATCGGATCGACATAGCCCATAGCCAGGCGTTTTTCGTATTGCTTGGCGTTGATTTCGGTCAATCGGTAGCCCGCGCCCGCCGGCTTGCACATGGTGATTTTGTCTGGCTGCGCGCCCGCCGAGAGAACCCCGGCGGTAAACACCGTCAGGCCGCCAGCGAATATTCCTCGCATGACCGCCCGACGGGACGCGCCCTGCGCGATGAGCCGGGATACCGAATCGAATCTTCTATCGTCCATCTGATTGCCCTCCTATGGATCGACTGCCAGGACCATGGAGCGCCATGGTGCGCAATTGCCAGGCTAATCGGGGGAGGCTCGGACCGGCACCCTCCGAAAGAAGGGTCTTCGTGCCAGCGTGGTAGGGTTTTTCGTGACACCATACGAATCCGCCGGTCGATCCACGAAACCGGCGCTTCCTCGAGAGGTAGTGCATGCCGCGGCGCTCTGGCGGCACCAATGGCTCCCACATATTTGGATGATAGAGACAGTGAGGCCCCGCTAGCCGACGGGGCCTCACTGCGTATCTTGGAGGTGGTTGACGCGATGTTCGGTGTGAACGCGCGCTCGGGGCGTTCTGTGCTCGAAATCGCCCGCCGCCGGACACGGACCTTCGGTTAGGCGGTCCTCGGCCGCATCCGGCGGCGGGCGAATGAGTGGTGAGACTCGCGCTCTATCCTGCCCGATAGATCGCAGTTGCACACCCTCCATTAGTAGGGTTTTTGCGCGGATTTCGGAACGATTGCCCAGAATTGTCCGGCTCGGCCAGGGATCAGCCCTGCGGTGCGATGCCCGCGCGCACAGCCCAGGCCGCGAGGGCCGAGCGCGAGTTCAGATCGAGCTTGCGCATGATGCTCTGCACGTGCCCCTTGACGGTGGTGACACTGATGAACAAGGTTTCGGCGATCTCCGGATTGGTGGCCCCGGTCGCCAGCAGGCGCAAGACATCGACCTCACGGCTGGTCAGACCGTGCGGCAGGGCAGGCGTGGTCTCCGAAGGAGGAGGCGCGGTTGCCAACTGCCGCGCGGCGGCGATCGCCTCGGCAATCAGCACATCGTCCGGCAGACCGCGGCCTGCCTCCCAGGCGGCTTCCATCTGTTCCGGTGAGAGCCGCACCCGTACCCGCGCCACTTCCTGCGCGTATTCGACCCGATAGACCGGCCACATCGGGGTGCCGAACCGTTCTTGCAGACTCTCGGCCATGCCATAGAGTCGGGCAGCCAGCTCCGACTCCCCGGTAACCCCGGCCACATCGGCGATGTTCTCCACGCACTGAGCGCCTTCTGACAAGTTGCCGCTTTCCTGAAAGAGCCGGAGGGCGTCGGCTGCTTCGACAACCGCTTCCGGATAGCGACCGGCCTTGTAGTGCAGATATGCCAGATGGTTCTGGGCGCGGGCAATCCCCCAGCGATTGTGCAGCTGTCGGTAGATTGCCAGACCCTCCCGGCAGCGTTCCTCGGCCGCGGCGAGCGCAGCCGGATCGCCCGGATGGTCGGGACTGCCCAGATCTCCCAGCTTGGCAAGCTGGATCAGCGCATATCCGATGTTGTACCGATCGCCGGCATCGCGCACGAGCTCCAGCGCGGCCGCGTAGTGCGACCATGCCGAGTCCTGATCGCCGACACCGCGAGCGAGATTGCCGAGCGCGAAATGGGCGCCGGCCTCGGCCGCCCGATCGCCAGTGCGCACCGCTTCGGCGCCGGCCGCGGTTGCGAGGGTGGCTGCCAGCGGAAAATCATCCAGTGCGGTGGCAAGCCGCGCTGCCACCAGCCGCGCGCGCATGACCGCCGCGGGGTTCGCTTGCTCGTCGAATCGATCCAGCGTCGATCGAAGCAGCTGCAATCCTTCGCGCTGGTGGCCGAGTGCCGACCAAAGGGGCGCCAGGGCTGTCGCGAGCTGCAAGACCGATAAGCGGTCACCCGCGGCATCGAACAGCGCGATAGCCGAACGGAAGTTGTCGATCTCGCGGGCAAGCGTTTGCGCCCAGATGCCGGGTCCGTCGCCGGTAAAGGCGGCCCCCGCTTGCCGGGCCAGATCGATGCACCAGGCTGCAAAGCGCGCCACGGTGCTACCGAGCTCGTCACTGGTCTCGAGCTGGGAGAGACCGAAACGACGGATCAGATCGAGCATGCGATAGCGGGGTGACCCGTCCGCCTGTGGGTCCAGGTAGAGCAGCCCGGTATCGATCAGGGCGGTCAGTCCGTCGACCAGCTCGGACACACGCTGAGTTCCGGTAATGAACTCGGCGGCGTCCAGAGTGCAACCACCGGCGAATACCGAGAGTTGCTGGAAGAGCCGTTGCTGAGCGGGGGAGAGGAGATCGTAGCTCCACTGTATCGCTCCACGCATCGTCTGATGTCGGGGAGGGTGATCGTTCGGCCCGCCAGAGAGCACGTCGGGATCGCGCGAGAGCTGCTGTAGCAAGGCCGCCGGCGGAAGCGCCTTGCTGCGAGCGGCCGCCAGCTCGATGGCCAGCGGCACACCACCGAGCCGGCGGCAGATATCGAGAACGGTCGTCGCGTTCGTCCCATCGATCGCAAAATCGTCCCGTACGGCCCGGCAACGTGCCGCAAAAAGCGCGCAGGCCGAAGAGCGGGCGATTTCTTCGGCTCCGCTCCGCGCGCCCGGAACCTCGAGCGGCGGCACCGCGAATTCATGTTCGCCGCTGATGTGCAACGGCGTGCGGCTGGTGACCAGCAGTGTGACCGTGCGGGTCGACTGGAGCAGAGCGGTTATCGCCGGGGTCGCCGCCATGACGTGTTCGAAGTTGTCGAGCACGACCAGCATGCGCTGACCGTCGAGCAGGCGAGTGAGCCGCTCCTCGACCGTATGGATACCGGGACCGATCACACCGATGGCTTGCGCCAGCGCCGGCAGCACCTGCTCGGGATCGGTTAGGGCCGAGAGGGTGACGAACACGACGCCGTGCGGAAAATCGGTCGCGGCATCGTTCGCCACGTGAATGGCGAGCCTTGTCTTGCCGATACCGCCGGTGCCCGTCAGGGTGACCAGGCGCGTCTCCGGCTCCGCCAGCAACGCGCGCACCGATGCCGCCGCGGGATCGCGGCCGACAAGCGACGTCAGCGGTTGGGGAGTAGATTCCAGAATGGGCGTCTCGTCCGTTCGCGACACCAGGCGCACTGGGGGCTTGACGACCTCTCCCGACGGCTCAGCCAACCCGCGTGACTCCCAGATTCCTCGAACGTGTTTCCATGCCCGATGATACCTAACGTACGGACCGGTACGAATATTATGATCACAAACCGTGATGAAATAGGACAGAGCGCCGGCATTGCCGGCGCTCTGTGGCGTTGCCGGGTATCAGCGGCTGCCTAGTCCGCGACGATGGCCAGGTCGACGCTTTCGCGGGTTTCGGCCGGGGTCAGCCGGAAGTGGTCCATCGTCAGGCATTCGGTTGGGCACCAGTCGACGCAGATGCCGCAGCGGATGCACGAGCGCTCGTCGATCACCATGGCGGCCGCATACGGCCCCAGCTCGGCGCGCGCGAGCTGGGCCAGCTCGACGTCGTTATCGATCGAGTAGATGCGGTCAGGCGAGATCATTTCGATACAGCGGTGCGGGCAGGCATCGACGCATCCATTGCAGAGAATGCAGCGGTGCCCGTCGATGAAGATATTGAGCTGGCATTGCAGGCAGCGCTTGGCTTCCTCGAACCCGATCGGCTTGGTATAGCCGAGCTCGACTTCGATGGTCGTGTCGCCGGTGTCCAGTCCGCGCAGCGGGACCGGCAGCACCGGCATTTCCTGGCGGCCGACGGCGGAATAGTCATCGCCCCAGACGAGGCGGCGGCTCATGGCGCTCATCGACCATTCGGCCACGCCCTCGGAGAGGAGCGCATTCGGTGTCGAGATATATTCGGTCGGTACGCGCGTGATCTCGATATCGCGGATCTTGGGTTTGGCGCCGCGCATCTGCGCATCGATCAGCTCCGCGACCCGCCTCCCTTCGCCGATCGACGAGATGAAGTTGGTCGGGTTGATCACGTAGTCACCGGAGGCCCAGACGTTCGGCAGCTCGGTGCGCAGATTCTGGTCGAGCAGCGGCACGCCGCGGCGGTCGCGGTTCGGCAGCGCATCGCCCAGGAACGAGTTGTCCTGCCGCTGGCCGATGGCGCTGATGACCATATCGCATTCGATGATGTACTCCGAGCCGGGCACCGGCTCCGGCCGGCGACGGCCGCGGGCATCGGGCTCGCCCAGCTGGTTGCGGATCATCTCGATGCCGATGACGTTCCCATTCGCATCGCCCACGATCCGGTGCGGGGAGACCATGTACTGAATTTCGACGCCCTCGATCTCGGCCTCGTGGAGCTCGTATTCCTCGACCGGGATCTCCTGGATCGAGCGACGATAGGTCATCACCGAGCGTTCGGCGCCCATGCGCAACACGGTGCGCACACAGTCCATCGAGGTGAATCCACCACCGACAGTCACGACTCGCTTGCCGACCCAGACATCCTTCTGGCCGAGATTGACATCTTCCAGGAAGCCGATACCGGAGACGACCCCATTCAAGTCCTCGCCCGGGATACCGATTTCCTGCGCGATCTGGCAACCGGCCGAGATCAGGACGATATCGAACTGGTCGACGAGATCGGTGAAGGCGATGTCTTTGCCGATCTCGACGTTGTAATGAACGTTGATGCCGAGATCGAGGATCTGCTCGGCTTCTTCCGCAACGACATCGCGCGGGAGACGCCATTCCGGCACGCCGACCCACATCACGCCGCCGGGCACCGGATAGCGCTCGAAGATATCGATGGTGTAGCCCTTGCGCGCCAGCTGGCGCGCGGCAGTCAGACCGTTCACGCCGGCGCCGATGATGGCGATGGTCAGCCCGTTGGGTGGTGGAATGACTTCGCGGCGGGTTTTGTCGCGGAAGTCGGAGGCTACGCGCTTGAGATAGCAAATGCCGATCGGGGCGTCGACTTCCTTGCGGCGGCAGGCGTCCTCACACGGGCGGGCGCACATGCGGCCCAGGCAGCCGGGAAAGACATTGCTCTCGCGGTTCAGCTCATAACTATCGGAATAGCGGCCGTCGGCGATCAGCGCGATATAGCGGGAGATATCGGTGTGCGACGGGCAGGCCGTCATGCACGGGATATTGTCGGAAAACCACTGCGCATCGCCAGTCCAAATCTGATAACGCTTGCCCGTTCGTTCGGTATAGGGAGAGAAGAAGGACGCATCGACGAAGGCAAGCAGCCGGATGCGGCGCGTGTCTTCGACATCGATGTCGTACCCCTGGCCGACGATTCCGTGGCTGGCAAGCTGGCCCGTCGCCAGGCCGACCTCGGTCGAATCCATGGGGCGGAAGCGGTCGGCTGGCGAGCCGCAGGACGGGCACTCAGCGGGGGGCGCAACCCCATCGTGGATCCATCCACAAACTTTGCATCGAAACATTGTTCAAACACCTTCTGGCACGTGAGGCGGACCGGTCCGATGGCCCATTACGTGCGACTCCGACAGGGCAAGTATACCGGCGGGCGCAAGACGGCGACGCGAGCAACCCCGGCGATACGCGAGACCTAGCCGTGGCGACATATTACGCAGCTTGCCAAGGTATGCTACCTTCGAATCAAGCCTTTTTTCCGGTCGGAAAGTTCACGGGAGCGGTCCCGATAGAGGTGAGAAGGGGGTTCCAGCATGGCACTCGGGGAATTCGTCGATAAAGTCAAGGATAAGCTCCACCACATCGAGCACGATATCCGCGGCGGCGCCGATGACGCGAAGTCCCACGCCGACGATGCTGCGCGGGATGTGAAAGACGCCGCCGACAAGACCGGCGACGATCTCAAGAAAGCCGCTGACGATGCGAAGACGGATGCCAAAAAGGCAGCCGACGACGCCAAGGCGGATGCGCGCAAAGCCGCCGACGATGCAAAGGCGAAAGTCGACGACCACAAGGGGCAGTCCGATTCGATGGCTGACAAGGCCAAGTCCGCGGCCGATGATGCCAAGACGCATGTCGATACTGCCGCGGACGATGCCAAGAAAGCCGTGGATGACGCGGCTGACAAGACCAAGGATGCGGCCGACAAGGCCAAGACCAACATCGACAAGCACGTCTAGTCGAACATCCACAACACGGCGACTACCGAGGGCCCATGTTCAGCATGCGCCCTCGTCCTTTCGTTGTCCGTTTTAGAGCACTTCGTACTTGCGCCCACCGGGCCATTCTAAAGAGGAAGGCCCATGCCCAGAAGGGTGGGCGGGATGTTGCGGAAATAGTCGGTCGGATAAACTATCGACATCGTTCTGACCCAATCGGGTTTACATCTCGCGTTCTTTGAATATCTCCGCCACGTTCCGGGCTAAGAGCCTTTTCCAGACGCCGCATGCTTCCATCCGATCCGGCTAACCACCTCGGCGGCATCGAGCGACGAATTGCACCAATTTGGATCATGGCCGTTGCCCAGTGCTGCGGCAAACTGGGACCAAGTTCGCCATCGCCTGCTTCTACCGAACGTACGGAGGCCATGATGGAAAGCGCGCGACGCCGTTCTTCGATTCTCACCCGTCGTGAATTCGTGGTCGACCGACAGTCTGCGCCGTTCGGAGTGCCCTGGGGTTCGGCCAAGCAACGTACCGGTCGCCCGGAGGCTAACGTGTGAGCAGTTATTCGCCATCGTCATCGCTTCGCGGGCCGGGAACATCGTCGCTGGCTGCCTCGGCGCGGCGGCCCCATTCCACGCACCGCAATCTCGAGCTACTGGAGGTTCTCACCCGACACATTGCCCGCGGACGACCGCTGGACGCGGTGGCGCTGATCGATCGGTTGCTGGCGGCCGGGCTCGCGCGGCGCGATCCGGCGGCGGCGACGGATTTGCGCGTGCTGCGCAATGTGGCCGAGCTCGAGCTGGCCCGTCAGCTCGGCTCGCCCCAGCAGGGAGGAGCGCATCCGGCAGGTGGTTCGGCCGGCGGGGCGATCACGACGATTCTGGAATTCGCCGACCGGATTCTGCCCGCCCTCGAGCACACGGAGATCGTATCGAAACCGTCGGTTCTGACCGAGCCAGTTCGGGACGGCTGGAGTTGGCGTGAGCCGGCAGACGTATTGCAACCGCCGGCTCGGTTGTTGAGCGAGCGCGAATTCGACGTGCTCCATCTGGTCGCCATCGGCTTGTCTAATCTGAAGATCGCGCACGCGCTTTTTATCTCCGAAGGCACGGTCAAGAAGCATTTGTCCAATGTGCTGGCCAAGCTGGGCGCCGAAAACCGCACCGAGGCGGTCGCGATTGCGCGCCGCCGGGGTATGCTCGAGGAATGAGAGAGATCATCCCACGTAGCAGGCGAGCATGACCGGGCGGCAGGGTCGCTCTGGTTCGTGCATGAACGAAAGGAGCGCGATCGTGGCCCAAGCGTCGCAGCTGGCGTCCTGGAACGATTCACCGACGCGAGATGCCATCGTGGCGTTCGTGGATTCGGTGACGGGGGAAGACAGCCCCACCGTCATTCCCCCCGAAGAGCGGATTGCCGTGTTCGACAACGACGGCACCCTCTGGCCCGAGCATCCGATGCCGGTGCAGCTCGATTTCACCCTGCGCCGGTTTGCCGAGCAGGCAGCCAACGATGCCAAGCTACAGCAGGACTATCCCTGGAAAGCGGCGTACGAGAAGGATTTCGCCTGGTTCGGCGCGGCCATGACCAAGCATTACCACGGCGACGATGCCGATCTCGGGTTACTGATGAAGGGAATGAATCTCGCCTGGGACAGGGTCTCCATCGAGGAGTACCGCAAGATGGTCGATGCCTTCTTTGCCGAGGCGATGCACCCGACTCTGAAGCGTCCCTACCTCCAATGCGCCTATGTGCCCATGTGCGAGCTGCTCGACTATCTGGCCGCCAACGGCTTTACCAACTACATCGCCTCGGGCGGCGACCGTGATTTCATGCGCGGCATGGCGCAGGATCTGTACGGCATCCCGCCCGAGCGCATCATCGGCAGCACCCAGGCGCTCGACTACCACGAAGGGGACGAGGGCGTCGACGTGCTCTACAAATCCGAGGTCGAGATCTTCGACGACGGACCGGCCAAACCGACCCGCATCTGGAGTCGCATTGGCCGTCGCCCGGTGATCGCCGGCGGCAATTCCAATGGCGATATTCCCATGCTGCGTTTCGCTCGCGTTCCGACCCGGCCGGCATTGCGCCTGCTGGTGGTGCACGACGACGCCGAGCGAGAGTTCGACGATCGGAAAGGCGCCGAAGACGCCATCGCGCGGGCGAACGACAAGGGTTGGACGCTCGTCAGTATCAAGAACGATTGGAGTCAAGTTTTCGCGGACTAATGTCAGGCGTCGATGGCTGGGCCGCGCAATTGAGAGATGGGACACACCGCTCAGCTTGCTCAGCCAAGGCGGCGCAGTACGAGAGGACGCACTTCTGCGATGCGATCGAAATCACCGTCGACATGGACGACTCCGAGATCGTGATAGAGCGCCGTTTCAGCTATCAGCAGATCAGGGATGGGGATCCGATGCCAGAGACCATGATGATGGGCAAAGTCGCGCTGGAGCCGGAGGGCTCGTTCGAAGATGTCCGGAGGCGTATCGATCCTAGTCAAGCTGCCATGCAGGCTCGCCTGCATCTCGCCATAGTCGCGGGCCGACCGAGCGGAAACGAGTTGCTCCAGCTCTCCTACCGGGCAGAGAAACAGTGAACCCGCAAGTTGGGCAAGCAGGGGGCCCACCACAGGATCAGCCTGCCGTGATGCAGCACTCTTATCGAGCACCCAGCCTCTTACCGCCACATGTCGTCCGATGCCATGTAGTCGAGATCGGCCCAATTGGCAAGAGAGGCAAGATAGTTCCGCTGTCGTTCAGCACGCTCGAGGAATTCGGACTCGGCTTGGTCAGCGGCCTGCCGCAGCGCGCTCTCGATAGTCGCCCGGTTCGTGGGCTCGCCAAGCGCGCGCTTGGCTCGCTCCAGAAGTTGCTCGTCGATTTCGATGGTCGTTCGCTTGATCATGCGTACATATTCTCCAAACGACCTGTACATATCAACCGAACCGGGAGCACGGCGACGGATCTGGCTCGCCTACCGGAATCGCGACTCGAGTTCTTCGTGTAGGACACTTCGGCAGATTCGTCATCGCGCGACAGGAAACGATCGAAGGGAATGGTGACCATGGGTGAGGTCGTCGGGCAATTACTTCCAACGGCGGTCGGTGTGGCGCTGAGCCCGTTTCCGATCGTCGGCGTGATTCTCATGCTCCTGTCGAACAAGGCGCGGGTCAATGGCCCGGCCTTTCTCATTGGTTGGGTGGCGGGGCTGGCGATCGTCATCGGGGTCATCGTCGCGTTCGTCGATCCGGACCGGCTCAACACGAGCGATGGGGACCCGTCCACGCTGGCCGGCGTGCTGCATCTGGTCCTGGGCATCCTGCTCCTGCTGCTGGCGGTCAAACAATGGAAGAACCGGCCCACTGGCGGCAAGGAACCCGAGATGCCGAAATGGATGGCGAAGATGCAGGACGCGTCGCCCATCTTCGCGGTCGGCATGGGCGCCTTTCTCTCCGGCCTCAATCCCAAGAACCTGATCTTCGATATCGCGGCCGCCGCGGCCATCGTTTCCGGCGATCTCACCACCTCGCAGGAGATCGTTTCCGCGTTGATCTTCATCATTTTGGCGTCGCTGACCATTGGCATCCCCGTCATCTGGTATCTGGTGGCCGGCGACAGCGCCAAGGCCAAGCTGGAGACGCTGCGCGGCTGGCTCGTCCAATACAACTGGGTCATCATGGGCGTGCTCTTCCTGGTCCTCGGCGCGAAGTTGATCGGTCAGGCGGTGCCGGCATTCTTCGACTGACGGCAGTAATCAGGGAAGATGTTCTCGGAACGCTTGTCCATTTTGAGCGGAGGTTCGGTCGAATGGCTTCCAGTTTTCAGGACTACGCATTCAGGGGCGGATATCCAGTCGGAGACACAATCCAGCGCGCCTACGATGACGCCGATCTGGTCCGGGCGATCCAGGTCTACAAACAGTTCTATGCAATCGTTTCCGGCGCGGCGATCTTTGCGGGGAATGAGCGTATCGGAATTTTGCCGAACCTTGCGTTCGGTACGATGGACACCTTGCCCCGGCACATCGGATACACGCTTAATTCCGATACGCCGTACGCACCGGTGCTGCTCGATCTCTCGAATGGCCCGTTGGTCATCGAGCTGCCTGCCGGACCATTGATCTCGGTTGCCATGGATGTCGGCCAGGGATGGCTGGCAGATCTCGGCGTGCCGGGCCCGGATGCTGGGCAAGGTGGGAAGCATCTGGTTTTGCCTCCCGGGTACGATGGCCCGATTCCCGATGGCTATTACCCGATCCAATCCACCTCCTACCGTGTCCTCTGCGGAGTGCGCTCGTTGCCGGTTGGCGGAGATCTCGCGGCCGCCGATGAACGGCTCAAGACGATCAAGGTCTACCCGCTCGATCCGAAAACGCCGTGGGAAGAGCCGGCGTGGATCGATCTCACGCCAGATCCACAGGACACCACACCCCTCGCAGCCGAGCTTTCGCTCGACTATTGGAAGCTCCTCCATCACGTCGTCGATTCGGAACCGCCAATCGACAGCTACCGCGTCCTCTACGGCGAGCTCGCCGCCCTGGGCATCGAAAAAGGCAAGTCATTCGCGCCGGACGCGCGCTTGACCGCCATCCTCGAACGGGCCGCCCGTATCGCCAACGACCAGATGCGCGTCCTGTCCTTCGCCGACCGGCGACCGGATCGGGAGGTTTGGCCCGGCAGCCAGTGGCAATGGGCGAGTCTGCGCTTCGAAGACGGCGCCTTCAATACCGAAAACTACGTCGATAACATCGCCCGCGAAAAATGGTTCTTCCAGGCGATCGGCGCATCGCCCGCCATGTTCCGGCGTTCGGTTGGCGCGGGCTCACTTTATTGGCTGGGCCTGCGGGACTCGGACGGAAGCTATCTTGATGGCGACAAGACCTATCGCCTGGCGGTGCCCGCCAATGTTCCCGCCAAGCTCTTCTGGTCGGTGACGGTCTACGACGCGGAAACGCGCAGCCAGATCGACACGGCACAAGGCAAGGCCGCGTTGCGCTCGCTGTTCGAGTTGAACGACCTCGATCCCGCGCAACCCGTGGAGCTCTTCTTTGGTCCGGAACAACCGAAAGGCGCTGAAGGCCGCTGGATCGAAACCATTCCGGGCAAAGGTTGGTTCGTCTATTTCCGCATCTACGGTCCCGAGGGACCTGCCTTTAATGGCTCATGGAAACCCGGCGAGTTCGAGCGTCTGGACGAAGCATAGGCACGTCTGCTGGCCACCTCCGAAACATCTCTGTCCGATTCACGTTTCACGCAAGGAGGAACAAATGCCACGTGAATTCCAGGGAAAAGTCGAGCTCGATGTCCGGGATTCCACGCCGGATTGGGAGGCGTATCTCAACAATGTCGCCCCGGAGGGATCGCCCAATGTCCTCGTTGTTTTGTATGACGACACCGGCCAGGCCGCCTGGTCGCCCTACGGTGGGCGCATCGAGATGCCGACGCTGGACCGGCTGGCTGCCAACGGCTTGACCTATACCCAATGGCACACCACCGCGGTCTGCTCGGCCACGCGCTCGTGCTTCATGACTGGCCGCAATCATCACCAGAACGGGTTCGGCACGATCTCTGAATCGGCCGTCGGCTTTGCTGGGTATAACGGGCACATTCCGCCCGATATCGCGTCCATGGCGACCGTCTTGCGCCAGGCCGGGTACGGCACCTACTGGATCGGCAAGAATCACAATGTTCCGGTGGACGAGCTTTCGATGGGCGCGTCCAAGGAACACTGGCCGCTGATGCAGGGGTACGACCGTTTCTACGGCTTCGTCGGCGGCGAGACCAATCAGTGGTATCCCTTCCTGGCCGAGGACAATCACTATATCGACCAGCCCTACGGGCCGGAAGACGGCTATCACGTCTCGAAGGATTTGGCCGACAAGGCGATCCAGTTCATCAGCGACAGCAAGCAGGCCGCACCGGGCAAACCGTGGTACCTCTGGTTCTGCCCAGGCGCCAATCATGCCCCGCATCATGCGCCCCAGGACTACATCGACAAATACAAGGGCGTGTTCGACGATGGCTACGACGCCTACCGCGAATGGGTGCTCGCCCGGATGAAGGAAAAGGGCGTCCTTCCCGAGGACACGCAACTGACCCCGATCAATCCGATGACGCCGGGTACCTTCAGCGAAGGAGACATGGTCCGCCCCTGGGATACCCTCTCGGACGACGAGAAGAAGCTCTTCTGCCGTATGGCGGAGGTTTATGCCGGATTTTCGGAATATACCGACGCCCAGGTCGGCCGCATCGTCGACTATCTGGAGGAAACCGGGCAGCTCGAGAACACCATCATCTTTTATGCGGCGGACAACGGCGCCTCTGGTGAGGGCTCACCCAACGGGTCGGTCAACGAGAACTTCTTCTTCAATGGCTACCCAGACGACATTCAGCACAACCTCTCCTTGATGGATGAGCTTGGCGGCCCGAACACATACAACCACTATCCCACCGGTTGGGCGGTCGCCTTCTCGACGCCCTATCGGATGTTCAAACGCTACTCCGGCTATGCGGGAGGCACGTGCGATCCGCTGATCATCCACTGGCCCGCCGGCATCGAGGCGAAGGGCGAGGTGCGGCACCAATACCATCACGCCACCGATATCGTGCCCACGATTCTCGAGTGCTGCGGCGTCGAGTTCCCCGAGGTGGTCAACGGGTTCGAGCAGGTGCCATTGCCGGGAATCTCGATGAAGTATTCCTTCGACGATGCCGATGCCCCGACCACCAAGCAAACGCAGTACTACGAGATGTGCGGCACGCGCGGCATCTGGCATGAGGGGTGGAAAGCGGCCGCCGAACATGGCGCATTGCCGATCGGTCTCGGCAAGTTCGACGAGGACAACTGGCAACTCTTCCATACCGATGTCGACCGGGCGGAAGCGCACGATATCGCCCTGGAACATCCCACCAAGCTGCAAGAGATGAAGGACCTCTGGTTGGAGGAAGCGAAGAAGTTCGACGTTCTGCCGCTCAATGATCTTGCGGTGCTCGATTTCATTCAGCTCGAGTTCCATGTGCCGGTGCCACCGAGTGGCCGGTATGTCTACTACCCCGGCACGACCGAGGTTCCCGAAGCGTCGGCCGCCAGTACGCATGGGCGCTCGTTCAAGATCTTCGCCGAGGTCGAGCTGACGCCTGAGTCCGATGGCGTGGTCTACGCGCAAGGCTCGCGCTTCGGTGGATACGCGATGTATCTCAAGGGCGGTGAGGTCACCTTCGCCTACAACTTTCTCGGAATTCCGCCCCTTCAGAAGCTGAGTGCCAAAGCACCTACCTCAGGACGGCATGTGCTTGGCTTCGAGTTCATCAAGAATGGCCAGGGCGAGCATGGTGAATCGCTCGGAACCGGCAAACTCTATGTCGACGAAGAGCAAGTGGCAGAAGGGGACTTCCGGACACAGACCGGGCGGTATTCCCTCTGCGGCGAAGGGCTCTGCATCGGACGTGACGGCGGCGACGCGGTAACCGAGGACTACGGATCGAAAAGCGCTTTCACCGGCGGGCGAATCATTCAGGTCATGTTCGATATCGCGGACGATGTCTACGTCGATGTCGAGCGCGAGATGGCTGCCGCGTTCGCGCGCGACTGATCGCAACACACAACGACGGAGACCCAGCCGGCCATTTGGCCGGCTGGGTCCTTGGTGTCCATGAGACGCTCATCTGATGTCAGTGCCGCTACGTTCACTGGTTGCGCGGCCGGATTCGACCGTTTCTACGCGGCCATCATCGAGGGATCCATTGGCATGATCTGATGGTCAATGGCCATGGTGAATGCGTTCTTTTCGCATCCGAAACCGAATGACATTCGCTTGCGTTCATTGTGTTGGATATGAGTGCAGCGCGATCCGCTGCACCACTGCAGCGCTCGCTCATGGAGAGTGGGGGAATGGGATTTGGAAGAGGTTTAGGGATAATGGGACCGTCACTCGAGAAGTCCAGTAATCGGATGTCTTCCATCGTCGTTCGTTCTCTGATCGCCGGACTCCTCGTGGCGATCTCGCTGATGCACCTGGGGGCATCGGCGTCGGCCCAGGATGCCAGTCTGGCCGGTGACCATGCCGAAGTCATCGCGCAAGGGGTCGATTCGCTGGCGGGCGATTCGATGGCCTGGCGTGTAGTCCGCGATAGCGCGCCGCCTGCCGGTGAGGCGGGCTTCGAAGAACGAGCGCTTGGATTCGCCATTGCGACCGATGGATCGCTTTTGCTCACGGACGATGCAACCGGCGCCCGCACGCTGCTTTCCCCGGGTGAAGCGGCATTCACCACCGAAGGCATGCTGCAATCGCGCGAAAGCACCGGTGGCGAGGCAACCCCATATCTCCGAGTCGCTCTGGTAGCCGCCTCGGAAGCCAGCAATGGAAACGGCGACGAGGTGCTCTATGCCGGCGACGCTTTCACCGCGCCGGCCGGTGAGTACGAGATCGAGCTGATCGGCGTGAAGCTGGCGCCGAACGAGGCGACGCAGGTACCCGCAACGAGCAGCAGTCTCGTCTTCGTCTCCGAAGGCTCAGTCGATGTCGGCGCGGAGACGCTCGGCGCTGGAGAGGCCACGACCGTGACCGGGCCGGTGCAGCTCCAGGCGGGCGCGGATGCGGCTCGCGTCTATGTTGGCGCCATCGGATCCCGGCTTGGGGACCGCATCGTGACGGGCGGCCCGTCCGCGCCAACGGCGACGCCTGCCTCAGAGGAGGATGGCGGGGTTGGACGCATTGTGGTGATCTCGGAACTCTGCCCGGCTGGTGTCACTGCCGAACAAGCCGCTTCGACCGAGAACGGCGACCCCTGCTTCGGCGGCGGGGCGGTCACCGATATGAATGTCCAGGTCGTCGATACGGAAACCGGTGAGAGCATCGCCCGGGATATCGATCCGGCGAACGCCTCCGCGGCGTTCCAGGGATTGCCGCCGGGGACGTACGACGTGATCTTCGCCACTGGCGAGGGTCTCGGGGAAACCGTGGGTACCTGCGGTGGACAGGATTCGAGCGCCGATCTGCCCGTGGTGGATGTGACGGGGAGTAGCGTCCAACTCGATCTGCCGGCCGATCGCGAATATCTCTGTGTCACCCGCACAGTGCAGCTGGATGACACGCTGCCCACCGGCGGCTTGCTTTCGGCGACCTTCTTCACCTGCCCGGCCGGCATGACCGCCGATACGATCGACCAGTCGCAGTGCACGCAGGTCACCGATGGATTCGACTTTGGCTTCCAGGGCGATGTGTCTACCGGCGACCTGCATCTGGCGGATGCGCTCCTTGGAGACGGAACCTACATTTGGAGTGACTTGCCGATCGCGCCGGACGCGAACTCCGGTCCGTCCTTTTCACCGATCGCCTATGCCTATCCCGATGGCTACAACGCGCTCGGGATCAGCACGGACGGTGGGCCGGTGCTGGCGCAACATGCCGGGGGCTATGTCATCACGCACGATCACCAGTCGTTCGTGCTCGCGGTCTACTTCTTCGCCATATAGGCGGAACGACACCACGATCGGATAACGCCGAACGCGCCGGGCCGAAAGGGCCCGGCGCGTTCGGCTCGCGCGAGGGCGAACGAGCTGGTGAAGGCGCTCGGATGAGCGCCCTGAATCCTCACCGTTCGCACCCGGCTCGTCGGTTTTCGGTAGGCTTTCCTGATGACAATCGAATGGAACGGGAGCCATGCCGCCAGAGAGCGTACCGACCCTTCGCGTCATCACCGCCAACGTTTTCGCCCATCATGCCAACTGGCCCGACCGCCTGCATGTGCTGCGCGACGCGTTTCGCGAGCTGAGTCCGGATATCGTCTGCCTCCAGGAGACGATGCTTTCCGCCGAACACGATCAGGCGCGCGACATCCTGGGCCCGGACTACCACCTCATCCATTCCGACGCCCGGTCCAACGCCGGAGACGGCGTCTCGATTGCCAGCCGGTGGCCGATCACCGGGAGCGAGGAGCTGGAGCTCAAAACGGTCAGCAACCGGACCGGCGCCTTTGCCTGTACGACCTTGGTCGCGACCACCGAGGCTCCCGCTCCGTTTGGAACGATCGCCGTCGCTAATCATTTTCCCGATTATCAGGTCGACCACGAATATGAGCGCGAGCGCCAAGCCGCCATCGCGGCCGGCGCGTTGCGCCGGTATGCGGAGACCAACGAGCACGTGCTGCTCATGGGCGATCTCGATGCCGAGATCGATTCGGCGAGTTTGCGGTTCCTGGCCGGGAAGCGTTCCCATGCCGGCACCAGCGTCTGCTACGTCAATTGCTTCGATGCCACGCATCCGGGAGAGCAAGGTCACACCTTTACCCCGGACAATCCCCTCTGCCCGCACCACTGGCCATTTCGGCGGATCGACCATATCTTCATCCGTTGTGGACGGAACGGCCAGCCAACGCTGCGGATCGTCGATTGCCGGGTGGTCTTGAACGAACCGGTCGATGGCGTGTGGCCCAGCGACCATTTCGGGGTGATGGCCGATTTCCGGCCGCTCACCGCGGATGAAGCGTGGTAGCCCAGGACTTTCACCTCGATTGTAGAAGGCGCTCGACGTCCAACCCCCTCGGAGACTGGGTCAGTCTCCGGGTCAGCCCCAGGATACGTGCGGCAAGCCTGGGAGCCGGCAACGCAGCTCGTGGGGAATTGCGATTTTCTACTTTGGGGGTACTGACAAGGCGGACCTTTCCTCCGATGCTTGGGCCATATGAGGGAAAGACGCTGGTTTCGAAGAGCAACACGGTATCGAGGTTTTGTGCGCCCCGACCTGAATGGCGTTCGATCGCAAGCCAACACCGCCGTCCGCGGGGAAGGGGCTCTGGGCCCGCTCGCGGTCGGACTGGTTGCTCCTTCTCGACTGACCAAAGGGTTTCCCTTACGCCGGTCAAAATGGCGTGAGGTACCTTCCTGTCCGAGCCACACGCGGGGTTGCGCATGAACTTCGCTCGCTTTCTCCCGATCGCTGCATGGCTTCCGGATTACGACCGGAGCTGGTTCACATCGGATCTCATCGCGGGGCTGACTGTCTGGGCGCTGGTGGTGCCGCAATCGATCGCCTATGCCCAGATCGCCGGGTTGCCGCCGCAGGCAGGGATTTTTGTCTCGTTTGCCGCCCCGCTGGGGTACGCCCTTTTTGGCACGTCGCGGCAACTGGTTTGCAGTCCCACTTCGGCCACAGCCGCAATTTCCGCGGCGCTGGTGGCGCCGGTCGTTGTCGACCATCCGGAAGACTATGCGGCCATGTCGGCCGCGCTCGCGATCCTTTGTGGGATCGCGTTTTTCGTGCTCGGCAAGCTCAAGTTGGGGTTCGTCTCCCAGTTCATTGCCTCTGCCGTGCAGACCGGATTTCTGTTCGGTCTGGGGCTGACCATCATCATCGGCCAGCTTTTTAAAGTGTTCGGCTTCGGTGGCATCAACGGCCCGTTCTATAAACAGGCGTGGCATTTCCTGCGGCATATCGGCGACACGAATGGTTGGACGCTGCTCATCGGCGGAGGGGCATTCATCGCGGTCACCCTGCTGGGACGCTCGGTGCCCAAGCTGCCGGCCGCGCTGATCATGGTCGCGCTCTCGATCGTGATCGTCTCAGTCTTCGATCTGACCGAAAAGGGCGTCGCGGTCGTTGGCACCGTCGATCGCGCCTTTCCGACACCGGCGTTGCCGATCGTCGATCTCGGCGCGCTGCTCACCCTTGTGCCAGGCGCCCTGGCGATCGTCGTCGTCGGGTATTCCGAAAGTATTTCGGTCGCCAAGAGGTTCGCCGATGAACACCACTATCAGATCCGCCCCGACCAGGAGCTGACGGCGCTCGGTTTTTCCAGCGCCCTGGGCGGGATTTTCCAGGGGTTCATCTCCGGCGGCGGCGCGAGCCAATCCGCGGCCAACGACCGCGCCGGCGCGAAAACTCAGATGTCATCCATCGTGCTGGCGCTGCTGGCAGCGCTGACTTCGATCCTGCTCATGCCGCTCTTCAAGAACCTGCCACTGGCAGTGCTGTCGGCCATTGTCATCAACGCGGTGATGGGGTTCGTCAACCTCCCGGCGTTGCGTCATGTGCGCGCGCTGCGCCGGGATAGTTTCGTGCTGGCGCTGCTCGCCATGATCGGTGTGCTGATGCTCGGCATTCTGGCCGGTCTGCTGATCGCCGTGGCGATCTCGATCGTGCTGATGCTCAGCCGCATCGGGCGTCCATCGGTGTCGGAAGTCGTTTTGGTGCCGGACACCAGCGCGGTGGTTGCGATCGCCTATCATCCGGAGCTCGCGGTCAGCCCCAGTCTGCTTGTGTTACGGCCCGACTTTCCGTTGCTCTTCGCCAATGCATCCTGGATTCGCGATCGTGTCGTGAGCGAAACCGAGCGGGCCGAACCGCGCGTGGTCGTGCTCGATCTGGAAACGACCCATTCGCTCGATCTCAGCAGTCTGGAGACGCTCGAATCGATCCAGCGCGATCTGGCCGATCGTGGAACCGAGCTCTGGTTGTCGAATGTCCATACGGCTGTCCGCGAGATGCTGGAGCGCAGCCGGGTTGTCGACCGGATTGGGCGTGAACGCGTCTTCGCCACCGTTGCCGATGCCACGCGTGTGTTCGAGCAGCTACCGGAATCCGATCCGCCCAAGGACGAACGAGGAGGGGACCGATGAGCCAGTCAGCCGCTGTCGAATCTGCCCATCGGCGCAGCATCGAGTCGGCCGTTCCCTTTCTGGGGTGGATCCGCACTTATGACACCGGCAAATGGTTGCGGCCCGATCTGCTGGCCGGGGTCACGGTGGCGGCGTTCTCGGTTCCAGAGAGCATGGCCTATGCGGGACTGGCCGGGTTGTCGCCCGAACATGGGCTCTATGCGAGCATGATGGCCCTGCTGATCTATATGTTTTTTGGCACGTCGCGGCAGATGTCGGTCGGCACCACGTCGGCGCTGGCGATCATGGTGACGGGCACGCTCGGCGCGCTCACGCTGAAACCGGATGAATACCTCGCCGCTGCTCAGCTCACCGCGGTGGTTGCCGGGGTGTTTGCCATCCTGGCCGGTTTGTTCAAACTCGGGTTCATCGTCAATTTCATCTCCGAGTCGGTACTCAAAGGATTCTCCGCTGGCGCCGCGCTCTTCATCGGATCGAGCCAGCTCTCGAAGCTCTTCGGTATCGAAGGGGTGCAGGGGAATTTCTTCGAGCGCGTCTGGAATGTCATCGAGCATATCGGCGCCACCAACGGTTGGACGCTGGCGCTCGGCATCGGGAGCATCGTCGCCTTGCTGGCGCTGGAACGTTTCGTGCCGGCGCTGCCCGGCTCGCTGATCGTGGTGCTGGCGTCGATCGGCCTGATGTATGTCACCGATTTGCAGGACAAGGGCGTCAAGGTTGCGGGCGAATTCCCCAGCGGCCTGCCCGGTATCGGCGTGAGCAGCATTCCCAGCGGCCACCTTTCCGACATCATCGGTCTGGCGTTTGGCTGTTTCCTGCTGTCCTATGTGGAGGGGATTGGCGTCGCGAAAACCTTTGCGGCTCGCCACAAGCAACCGGTCGACGCCAACCAGGAGCTCTATGCCAACGGCGCCATCAATATCGTTGCCGGTATCGCCAAGGGGTTTCCGGTCGGCGGCAGCATGTCGCGCTCAGCGGTCAACGATGCCGGCGGCGCGAAGACTCCGCTGGCGGGAGGCATTGCGGCCATCCTGCTCGCCATCGTGCTGCTCTTCCTGACCGGCATCTTCGCCAAGCTGCCGGAAGCCACGCTGGCGGCGGTGGTGCTGGTGGCGGTGCGCGGTCTGGTCGACATTCCGGCGTTGAAGCGCATCTTCCGGCTCAACCGCGGCGAATTTGCGGCGGCCATGCTGACCGCTGGCGGCGTGCTGACCTTCGGCATGCTCGAAGGCATCGTCATCGGGGCCGGATTCTCATTGTTGCTATTGGCCTATCGCGGATCGAAGCCGCGGGTCGACGTGCTCGGGCGCGTGCCCGGCACGGACGATTTCGCCTCGGTCGAGCGGCATCCCGACTATCAGACGATTCCGGGCACGCTCATCGTGCGGATCGACGGTGGCATCTTCTATGCCAATGCCGATGCGGTGAAGAACCGTATCGACGAGCTCCTTGCCGCCGCCTCGCCTCCGATCACCCGCCTGGTGCTCGATCTGGACAATGTTGGCAGTCTCGATATTGCCGCGATGGACATGATTGGCGAGCTGCAGGAGTCTGCCGTCCAGAACGGCTTTACCCTCGAGCTCGTCGGCGCTACCTCCAGCGTGCGCGATCTGCTCACGCAGGACGGTCTCGGGTCTTTGCTCGTGCACCCCGGCGGTCCCTCGGATGTCGAGGACGCGATTCCGGCGTAGCAGTGATGCGGAACCGCATGTATGTACTGCGGTTGGCAAACAAAGTGCCGCGTCCGGGAAGCTCGAGTACTCGGCGAAATCAGGAACGCTCTGCGTGTGCGAGCAACAACGGATCCAGGCCGTCGAATTGCAGGAACGCTCGATCTGCGGTGTTTACTCCAGCACCTCGGGATTGACCAGGTGTTCAGGGCGCTCGCCGCGGAGCGCCTGCAAGAGGTTGGTGGCGGCCATGATCGCCATTCGGTTGCGCGTGTCGAACGAGCCCGAGGCGATATGTGGCGCGATCACGACGTTTTCCATGAAGACGAGCGGATGGTCGGCTGGGATCGGCTCGGGATCGGTCACGTCCAGACCAGCTGCCCAGATCGTGCCGTCCCGCAGCGCATTCGTGAGCGCCTCGGTATCGACCACCGGACCGCGGGCCGCGTTGACCAGCACCGCGCTCGATTTCATCTTCGCCAGCTCCTCGGCGCCGATCAGCTGGTAGGTTTCGGGCGTGAGGGCGCAATGCAGCGTGACGAAATCGGACCGTGCCAGCAGCTCGTCGAGTGAGACATAGGTGACGCCCATCTCAGCCGCGAAGGCGTCGTCCTGATATTCGTCGTAGGCGAGGATTTCCATATCGAACCCACGCGCCCGTTTGGCAACTTCCTTGCCGATGCGCCCGAGACCGATGATGCCCAGGGTGGCATGGTGAATATCGCGGCCGAGCAGCAGGGTTGGTCCCCAGGTTTTCCAGTTGCCGGCGCGGACATAGTCGGACGCTTCCACGACGCGGCGCGCGGCCGCCATCAGCAACGCCCAAGCCATATCCGCTGTGGTTTCGGTCAGAACATCCGGGGTGTTGCAGACCATGACACCATGCGCCGTCGCCGCGGGAATGTCGACATTGTCGTATCCCACCGCATAGTTGCTGACGACTTTGAGTTGCGGTTCGGCGTCGAGCACGGCGCCGTCGATCCGGTCGGACACCAGGGTCAACGCGCCGGTCGCGCCGCGCAGCAATCCAGCCAGCTCGTCGGCATTTGGCGGCAGCTCATGCGGCCAGATTTCCAGCTCGATCTCGCCAGCCTGCGCTGCTTCGCGCAACAGCTCCAGCCCCGCATCGGGAATGACCCGCATGACGGCAACGCGCGCTTTGTTTCCCACGGTCGTCCTCGCCTCCTGATCGAAATCCTCGCGTCAGGATAGACGGTTCCGCTTCGCTTCGGGCACGGCGCTCGAGATACGGCTACATGAAGTTGCACACACCGCCGAGGCAGGTGCCCGCTCCGCCCGCGCCGCAAGGCCCGTACTCATTGATATTGGTAAACACGCATCCGCGTTCCGGATCGCAATATCCTGTCCTGCATTCTGGATCGAAATCGCATCTCACGGCGTAGCTGATGCATCCCCCATTGCATGAATCGTAGACGCGCGGGTTGCAAAGATCTCCTCCGCAGTCCTCGACTGGTGGATCGAGGCAGATGCCATCCTGGCACGTGCCGTTGATGCAACGGGTATCGCCGTTAAACCGCGGACACGCGCTGCCGTCGTCTGCCGGACCGTATTCGCATTCGCCGGTAGTCGGGTTGCATCCGAGCGACTTGGTGCACCCGCCGAAAACGCCTGGGCACGCGTAGCTCGCTCCGGTGCAAACTCCGGCCTGGCAGGAATAGGGGACGGCGCAGAGGTTGATGGGCCCGTTCGGAGTGCATTCGGCGCCGTCGGCCACGGGAACGAGAAGGCACTCGCCGAGTACGGGATCGCAAATACCGGACGAGCAGCTATCGCCGCCACAGTCGGTGTCGGCGCAACATCCGGAATCGGGAAGGTAGCCGGAGTCCTGATATGCCTGAGCCACCGCGACGGATACCGAAATACGGGTATACCCACCCGCGCCGTCCGGCTTGCAAAGTGAGATATTGCCAGAATAGCCACGACGGGCGGCCTCGGTTGGTGCCATCGTTGCGAGTCCGCCAAGCGCGGCGATTGTTGCCAGCCCTCGGCGGAGAAATTTGCGCCGATTCGCGGGTGATGCGAGAGAACGAGTCAGATCATCGAACTTACGACCGTCCATCCGAAGCTCCTCTTCCACAACTCGTGCGCCGCTGCGCCAATCGAGTGGTTCGTTTAGTTGTGTGACTGATGCAATTTTACCGTAACTCATAGTGGGGACTGCATTGTTTCCCGCATTGGAGCGACGAAATCGAACGGGACGGGCGCAATGTTCGGCCTGTTTCCTCTTCGACCGATATCGGCGTCTGGTCGACTGCTCGGTCACCACTCCCGCTACGGAGATTTCGGTCTTGCATTCGGGGCGTTCCGGAGCGCGCAGCTCGCTCGTATTGCCGGCACTGCGTTCATTCAGCGAGAAACAGCACCCGACCCGTGCATCGAGTGGCAGCCCCTGCCAGAGGAAGTGTGAGTGGCGCTGATGGTTCTCGTGCTCCTGAAGATTTCGATTCCCATTGTGATACCCTGACGCCTACACACGAGTTCTGAAGCGACTCCCCCAGGCGTTGGCCGCGTCGATGGCTCCCCGCCGGAATTGCTTCATAAGAGATCAGGAGGACGAAGATGTCACGACTGAATGACCGTCGCCTTTCGCGACGCGATGCTCTGCGCGCGGGCGCTGGCGGCGCCGCGTTTACGGCCGCGATGGCGGCGCGCTCCCGCGCATGGGCGCAGGATTCCGGTTTCGACTGGAAGCAGTTCGATGGCGAAGAGATCACGGTCTTGCTGGCCACCTCGCCGCGCGCCGATATCCTGACCGAGAATCAGGCCGAATTCGAGGAAATGACTGGCATCAAGGTCAATGCCGATGTCGTGCCCGAGCAACAGCAGCGGCAAAAGCAAACCATCGAATTCACCTCGGGCAACCCGACGTTCGACGTCACCCTGGTGTCCTGGCACGTTCAGAAGAGCCTCTTCCATAAAGGAGGCTGGATGCTCGACCTGCGGGAGTTTCTGGACGACCCCAAGATGACCTCGCCCGATCTGAATCTGGACGATTTCTCGGCGGCGTCTCTCAACTTTGCCACCCAGACCGATGGCGTGGTCGATACCCTTCCGTTCAATATCGACTACTGGATCCTCTACTGGAACAAGGAGCTCTTCGATGCGAAGGGTGTGGCATTTCCAGAAACGCTCGACGAGGTGGTCGAGGCGGCGGCCGCATTGCACGATCCCGACAACAACGTCTTTGGCTTTGCCGCGCGCGGACTGAAGAACGCGAATGTCCCGGTCTGGACGAGCTTCATGCAAGGCTGGGAAGTTCCGCCAATCGATGCGGACGATCAGATGCAGACGACCAGCGACGCCGCGGTTGCCGCGGCTGAGATCTACCAGAATCTGCTCGCCAACTATGCGCCTCCAGGTGTGGTTGGCTACAACTGGAACGAATGCCAGACAAACTTCTCGCTCGGCACCGTTGGCATGTGGTTCGATGGCATCGGGTTTGCCACGCCCCTCGAGGATCCGGAGAAGTCGATGGTCGTGGGCAAAGTCGGATACGGCTTGCAGCCGGCCGGGCCAGTGGCGCGCCACTCCGGTACCTTTGGGGACGGCATGGGGGTCACGGCTGGTTCCTCCAAACCGGGACCGGCGTATTACTACTGCCAGTGGGCGACGAACCCGGTCAATCAGGCGCGCATTCTGGCCAATGGCGCCGGTGCTCCCGCACGCCAGTCGGCCTATTCGGACGAGACCGCATTGGCGAATCTGAAGGTGCCGATGGAATGGGTCGATACCTTGATCGCCTCGGGCAAGATTGGACTGCCAAGCTTGCCGGAAATCATTCCAGTGACGGAGTTTCGGGATACCTTCGGTGTGGCCCTGACCAATATGATCAGCGGCGCGGACGCCCGTGAGGAGCTCGAGAAGGCGACCGAAGAGTTCCAGCCAATCCTGGAGGAAAGTCTCACCTAGGACGGTGTGAAACCTCGACGAGCGGGCGCCGCGGGTCACCAAACGCCGCGCGCCCGCCGCTCTTTTCTGGATCAGCGGAGACACCATGGCCGTAGAGACCGCAGCAATGCGCTCCACCGGGGGACCGGCCGCGCACCGAACCAGCGGGAGCGTGTCGTCGTACGGGCGGCGACATCGGTATCTCCTCTTCGTGGCGCCGGCCATCTTGACCACCATCGCGGTCATCCTCTTCCCGTGGCTCTACACCATCTATATGAGCCTGCACGAATGGAAGGTCGGATCGGACCGGCGTTGGGTGGGACTCCAGAACTACATCAACCTGCTTTCCGATGCGCGATTCATCGATTCGATCTGGCGGACCTTCCTCTTTACCGCGCTTGCGGTGATCTTCCCGGTGGTGCTGGGGGTGGCCGCCGCGCTCATCTTCCATCAGGAATTCCCCTTTCGCGGAGTCTTCCGGGTGGTGTTCATGATGCCGATGATTGCCACGCCCGTGGCGATCGCGCTGGTCTGGACGATGATGTACCACCCCCAGCTCGGTGTGCTGAACTACTTGCTGAGCCGGGTCGGGTTGCCGGCCCAGCTCTGGATCTATTCGCCGGACACCGTTATTCCTGCGCTGGTCATCGTCGAAACGTGGCAATGGACTCCGCTGGTAATGATCATCGTGCTGGGAGGGCTGGCATCGCTGCCGGTCGAGCCGATGGAATCGGCCGTCATCGACGGCGCCAATTCGTACCAGATTTTCCGTCATATCACATTGCCGCTGGTGCTGCCGTTCATCATGGTGGCGGTCGTCCTGCGCATGATCGACGCGCTGAAGTCGTTCGACATCATTTTCGCCATGACCCAGGGCGGTCCCGGGACCGCATCTGAGACGATCAACATCTATCTCTACTTGCAGGCGTTTTCGTTCTTTCGGATTGGGCATGCGTCGGCGGTCGTGGTCGTCTTCTTCGCCATCATCGTCGCCTGTTCCCTGATCATGCTCTGGTTGCGACAGCGGACGAAATGGTCATGAGCAGCGTCGTGGCCACGCGCAAACCGATCTCCGGACGCAAGCTCCTGCATCGGACGGGATTCTGGATCGCCCTGATCATCCTGATGTCGCCGACGGTGTTCGTCTTCTTCTGGATGATCTCGCTCTCGCTCAAACCCGATATCCAGAACATTAGTTACCCGCCGATTTTCATCCCGCGGAACCCGTCGCTGGATAATTTCCGCAACGTCTTCGCGGACAATCCCTTCGGGCTTTATACGAAGAACAGCCTATTGGTCGCCTCGGCGGCGACGTTTCTCTCACTCGTCCTGGGAGTTCCGGCCGGGTATGGCATCGCCAAAGCGCATGCCTATGGGCTGGCGGGATTCGTGCTGATCGCGCGGATGACGCCCGGATTGAGCTACCTGATCCCCTGGTTCATGCTCTTCCGGGAGCTGGGACTGAACAACACCCTCTGGGCGTTGATCATCACGCATCTGATCATCGGGCTGCCGATCACGATTTGGGTCATGATGGGGTTCTTCGAGGATATGCCTTCGGAGCTGGAAGAAGCGGCGCTGGTCGATGGAGCCGGGCTGTGGTCGGCCTTCAAGGATGTGGCGTTGCCGCTGGCGCGTCCCGGCATCGTGGTGGCCGGGATCCTGTCGTTCATCTTCTCGTGGAATAACTTCATCTTCGCCGTCGTGCTCGCCGGTCGTGAAACGCGCACGCTGCCGGTAGCCGTCTTCAATGTGCTGACCTTCGAGCAGCTGCGGTGGGGAGCACTGGCGGCGGCAGCGTTGATCGTCACGCTTCCGGTGCTTGTCCTCGCCGTGCTGGTGCAGCGACAGATCGTGGCCGGGTTGACCGCGGGCGGCATGAAGGGATAGCAAAACGGGCGGGATGGAATCCCGCCCGTTTGCCAGGGCCACTTGCTCAGCGATCCCGAATGTATGGCGCGAGCCAGGGCTGCCTTATTGCTCCGCGATAGCTCCTGGAACTGGCACTTCGGCTTCGTATTCCACCCGTTCCGGACTGCGCAGCTCGACTGGCTTCTCGCCCTTGCTACGCATGCGCAGATTGAGAATCTCCACGAAGACCGAGAACGCCATCGCCGCGTAGATATACCCCTTCGAGATGTGGAAACCCCATCCTTCGGCCACCAGCGAGGTGCCGATCAGCAACAGGAAGGAGAGCGCCAGCATCTTGACGGTTGGATGCTTGCTGACGAACTCCGAGAGCGGTCCCGAGGCCACCAGCATCACCAGCACCGCAATGACGACCGCCGCGATCATCACCTCGATGTCCTCCGCCATACCCACCGCGGTAATGACCGAATCCAGCGAGAAGACGATGTCCAGCAGCAGGATCTGGATGATGACCCCAGTGAACGATGCGTGCCTGGCCGTGCCCGATTGGGCTGCGTGCTCCTCTCCTTCGAGCTTGTCATGGATTTCGGTCGTGGATTTGTAAATCAGGAATAAACCGCCGCCGAGCAAGATCAGATCGCGCCCGGAGAATCCGTGACCGGCAATCGAGAAGAGCGTGTTGGTGAGGTTGGCGATCCAGTTGATCGTCAGCAGCAGCGCGATGCGCATGAACATGGCCAGGGAGAGACCAAGCAGTCGTGCGCGTCTTCGTTGTTGAGGAGGGAGTTTGTCGGCAAGAATCGAAATGAAGATGACATTGTCGATGCCGAGGACGATCTCGAGTGCGGTCAGCGTCAGCAACGCAACCCACACATCAGGATTGCTCAGTAACTCCAATAAGGATCTCCCCCTTCTCCTGTTTCTATATCAAGGAGAAGCGAACACGCGCGTCCCCCATGTGTGACGCGGGAATATCGTACCAGCGAGACCGTAATCCGGACCATGCCACGAGCATTATTCGGCCGCATCGTGGGGAGCGCGACAGGTGCGGTCGAAGCGGCGACGGTCGAGCTCGCCGGCGATACCGTCCAACATCTGCACCGATTCGGTCAGGGGGCAGATGGCGCGGTCCGGGAGTGGGGCAATCGCTTCCAGCACCTCGCCGATATAGAGATCTTCGACATAGCGGCGGACTTCGAGTCCCAGCTCGGTGATCTCGACTCGATGCACCCGGCTGTCGTCGGCATCGACCGTGCGGCTGATCAGCCCGGCAGTTTCCATACTGGCCAGCGCGCGGGTGAGCACACTAGGCTGCACGCGGTAGAGGCGCGCGAGCCCCGTGGTGGTCGCCTCCTTCGGCTCGACCAGTCCGTGGCGCAACACCCAGAGGATGGAGATGCGGCGATAGCCGAGCCGGCTGTAGGGCGTATCGAATTGTCGGGACGTGCTGGCCCATTCTCCGAATTTGGGAAGCGACGCGGCGATGGCTCGTGCGAGCTCGATCCGCTCCGGGGTGGCGCCGGCATGCGTCGAGCTCATCGTTCCAGTCCTTTCGTCACTCAGGAGGCGGGTGCCGCCGGACCGCCGAGGCAAGGCCGTCGTTGGCCGAGCCGGCCGACGATTGCGGCGGTCCGCTCGCCTTCGGACAACTCAGGGAGCAGCGCCACACCCGCGCCCCATTGCTCCAGCTGTGCCGTCAGGTCCTCGCCGTGCAACACCGCTGTCCGGCGTTGCGCGCTGGAAAATGGAATGCGGGGTGACAAGAGATCTCGTCACTTCGGTCGAGATGACAAGGGGGTGAGTGGGAAGACGGGGTAACCGGCATCGGCCGATTGCATATCCGACTTATTTGGTCTGTATTCTCACCCATTCGGTGCTATACTGGAGTTTGCGTAAACGAGACTCATTCTCAACTAGAGGATGAGCGGAATTGAGCGATGGACATCAGCCAGACCCCGAAACGCGAATATCGTCAGACCGCGCAACGCGCGATGATCCTCGAAACCGTGCAGGAGGCCGACGGCCACCTGACCGCGGGCGAGATCTTCGAGCGGGTGCGACGGCGCGATCCGCGCATCGGCTATGGCACCGTCTATCGCTCGCTGCATCTCCTGGCCGAGCATGGCCTCATCCAGGAGCTCACCTTCGCCGATCAGGCGAGCCGCTACGACAGCCGGTGTGAGCGGCACGATCATGTGCATTGCTCTCATTGCGGTGTGCTGCTCGATGTCGATGTGCCGGAGGCCCTGATGGCCCGTCACGTCGCCGAAGAGCGCAGCGGTTTCGCGATCTCCCACCATCACACCGTCTTCGTCGGGCTCTGCCCGGCTTGCCGAGTGACTGGGCGGGATGACGCATCTCGTTCGCGCAGGTCCAGTTAATCGTTCGTATGCCGGCGGGTGGCGCCGGGCAGCACATGGGAGGCACGTTTCCGTTTATGTCGCAGACACCATTGTTCGAGGTCGAGAATCTCCATGTCTCCATCGAAGACAAAGAGATCCTCAAGGGCATCAACCTGACCGTGAAGCAGGGCGAGGTGCACGCGCTGATGGGCCCGAACGGCTCCGGCAAGAGCACGCTGGCCTATGTCATCGCTGGCAGCCCCGACTACGAAGTGACCGAGGGCGCCATTCGCTATATGGGTGAGGACATCCTCGAATGGACGCCGGACGAGCGCGCGCAAAAGGGCCTCTTCCTGGCATTCCAATACCCGACCGTCATTCCAGGCGTGTCGATGGCCAGCTTTCTGCGCATGGCGGTGAAAAATGTCCGCGAGGCGCGCGCCGAAGAAATCGCCCTCAACGGCGGTGAGGCCAAACCGTTCACCCCGCGTGAGTTTCGCAAGCTGATGCGCGAGAAGATGGAGATGCTGAAGATGGACGACTCGTTCGCCACCCGGTATCTCAACGAAGGCTTCTCCGGCGGTGAGAAGAAGCGAGCCGAGATCCTGCAAATGGCGCTCCTGGAGCCCCGACTGGCCGTGCTCGACGAGACCGATTCCGGGCTCGATATCGACGCGCTCAAAGTGGTTTCTGAGGGTGTCAATGCCCTGCACGACAGCAGCGACATGGCCATGCTGGTGATTACCCACTACCAGCGGCTGCTCAACTACATCAAGCCGGACTTCGTCCATATCGTCATGGACGGCCGCATCGTGCGCGAGGGCGGCCCGGAGCTGGCGATCGAGCTCGAAGAAAAGGGCTACGAAGGCATTCGGGCCGACGTGGCCGTGATGGCCGGCAACTAGTAACTAGTAACTGGCAACTAGTTGCTGATTACCAGTTACTAGTTACCGACGCGAGGAGAACATCAATGGTTGCACCACCAAAGGTTGCGCAAGTCGAGATCGCCGACTATCAGTACGGGTTTCACGACAAGGAAGACTATTTCTTCAAGAGTGAGCGCGGACTGACTCGCGACACCGTTATCAATATCTCGAAGATGAAGGGCGAGCCCGACTGGATGCTCGACTTCCGTCTGAAAGCCTACGATCACTTCCTCAAGCGGCCGATGCCGACCTGGGGCGGCGATCTGACCGAGATCGATTTCGATAACATCTTCTATTACATCCGGCCGGCCGAGAAGCAGGGCAAGACCTGGGACGAGGTGCCGGAATATATCAAGAACACCTTCGAGAAGCTGGGCATCCCCGAGGCGGAGCGCAAGTTCCTGGCCGGCGTGGGCGCGCAGTACGAATCGGAAGTGATCTATCACTCGCTGCGCGAAGACCTGCAGAAGCTGGGCGTGATCTTCCTGGATATGGACGCCGGTGTGCGCGAGTATCCGGAGCTGGTCAAGCAGTACTTCGGCACCGTCATTCCGGCCAATGACAACAAGTTCGCCGCGCTCAACAGCGCGGTCTGGTCGGGTGGCTCCTTCATCTATGTGCCGGAAGGCGTGAAGGTCGAAGTTCCGCTCCAGGCCTATTTCCGCATCAACGCCGAGAACATGGGCCAGTTCGAGCGCACGCTCATCATCTGCGCCCCCGGCTCCTA
Organism: Thermomicrobiales bacterium; assembly: GCA_035708745.1. Classification (GTDB taxonomy): domain Bacteria; phylum Chloroflexota; class Chloroflexia; order Thermomicrobiales; family UBA6265; genus JAMLHN01. The sequence goes on from DASTFJ010000199.1 coordinate 46,749, forward strand.
CGTGCACTACGTCGAGGGCTGCACCGCCCCGACCTATAGCACCGACAGCCTGCATTCCGCCGTGGTCGAGATCATCGTGCAGGAAGGCGCGCGCTGCCGCTACACGACCATTCAGAACTGGTCGAAGAACGTCTACAACCTGGTCACCAAGCGAGCCGCTGCTTACAAGAACGCCACCATGGAGTGGGTCGATGGCAACCTCGGTTCCAAGCTGACCATGAAGTACCCGGCGGTCTGGTTGATGGAAGAAGGCGCCCGTGGCGAAATCCTCTCCGTCGCCTTCGCCAGCGATGGCCAGCACCAGGACGCCGGTGGCAAGGTGGTGCACGTTGCGCCGAACACCTCCTCGCAGATCATCTCCAAGTCGATCTCCAAGGGGACCGGCCGCTCGTCCTATCGCGGGCTGGTGAAGGTCTACAAGGGCGCCGAAGGCGTCAAGAGCAACGTCGTGTGCGACGCGCTTCTGCTCGACGAGACCAGCAAGACCGACACCTACCCGTATATCGAGATCGAAGAAGAGCGCGTCTCCGTCGGTCACGAGGCAACGGTGTCGAAGGTCAACGAAGAGCAGATCTTCTATCTTCAGAGCCGCGGCCTGAATGAGGAAGAGGCGATGAGCATGATCGTCAATGGCTTCATCGAGCCGATCGCCAAGGAGCTCCCGCTCGAATACGCGGTGGAGCTGAACCGCCTGATTCAGCTCGAGATGGAAGGATCCGTGGGATAAGCGGAAAGAGGAAAGAGGAAAGAGGAAATAGTGGACCGTCGGTTGGGAATACCACGCGTCCGAACAATCAAACTATTTCCTATTTCCCAAATCCTATTTCCGCTCCCGTAGGGAGCACTATGTCCGCAACACTGACTACCGAAACCGGATTTAGCCGCGACGCGGTCGTGGCGCTTTCGGAGCTGAAACAGGAACCCACCTGGCTGCGCGATAAGCGCCTGCAAGCGTGGGACATCTACGAATCGATCCCGATGCCGGTGCGCACCGACGAGGAATGGCGCCGCACCGATTTTCGCGCGCTCAAGCTTGGCAACCTGCAACCGTTCTCACCGAACGGGCACAAGGAGCCGTCGCTGGAGGCGTTGCTCTCGGGCTTCGAGAACAACGGCGTCTCCAATCGCTCGGCGCAGTCCGGCATCCTCGTGCAGAAGGATGCCGCCACCGCCTGGACCGAGATCGATCAGGATCTCGCGGCCAAGGGCGTCATCTATTGCGATCTCGATACCGCCGCCCGCGAGCATGAAGAGCTGTTCAAGCAGTACTTCATGACCCAGGCGGTGCCGGTGAGCTTCGGCAAGTTCGAGGCGCTGCACGCCGCGCTCTGGCAGGGAGGCACCTTCCTCTACGTGCCGAAGGGCGTCACGATCGAGCATCCCTTCCGTTCGTTCACGACCTCGACCCATGCGGCCAACTCGGTCTTCGCGCATACCCTGGTGGTGCTCGAGCAGGGCGCGGAAGCCTTCCTGGCCGATGCCTATGGTTCCGAGACCTTCGAGGGACAGTCGTTCGCTTCGGCCGTGGTCGAGCTGATTCTCGACAAAGCCAGCAAGCTACGCTATGTGCAGACGCAGGACTGGGGCCGCGATATGTGGAGCTTCATGACGGAACGCGCCACGCTGCAACGCGATGCGACCCTCAATTCCTTGCATGTCACGCTGGGTTCGAAGTTCAGCAAGAGCTCGATCAGCTCACTCATGCAGGGCGAAGACTCGCTGGCCGAGATGCTGGGCATCTCGTTCGCCGATGGCGA
>DASTFJ010000200.1:0-3834 GCA_035708745.1 Thermomicrobiales bacterium
GCCAGCTACGCATCGCCGACCCGCAGGAAGCGGAAGACGCCGCCGCGCTGATCTTCACCCGCGCATTTGCCGCCTGGCCGCCGGACGATCCCAGCGCGGCCCGGGCGTGGCTCTTCACCATCGCGCACAACGTGGTGGCGACCCATTACCGGCAACAGGCGAAGCGCGGAGCCCGCCAGTCGCTCGACGCCGCGCTGGAGCTGCGCGATCCGGATATCGGCCCGCTCGACCACGCCATCGCGCGGGAACGCAGCATCGAGCTGCGCGCGGCCATCACCCAGCTCAGTGACGACCAGCGCGATGTGGTGGAGCTGCGCCTGGCCGGGTTGACCGGGCCAGAGATCGCCGCCTCGTTGGGCAAAAGCCACGCGGCCGTGAAGATGCTCCAGCTGCGCGCCGTGCAGAAACTCCGTACCCTGCTCGACCATCCCAACGCCCTTTCCGGGAGTACGACCGATGAATCCTGAACCGACCGACCGCCGGGACGCCAATCACCTGGATGCCTTCTGGGACGAGCTGGTCCTCGACCAGCTCACCGGACGCATCCCACGCGCGGCGTCCTCCCCAAACGAAGAGATGGTAATGAACCTACGATCGCTCATGTCCCCCGGAGATGAGGGCGCGGAAGCACGCTTGCGCACGCTCGTCTTCGGCAGCCCCGGCAGCACCGGTGGCGCTCCCGAACCGGCATTGGCATCCGGCCCAGCCCGGCCGATGTCAATCAGCCGGCCGGAACCGATTCGGCCAACCTGGTCGATCCGCAAATACTCGCAGCTTGCCGCCGCCGCGTTGATCGTGGTGCTGGTGGGCGCGCTGGTGGCCGCCCTGAGCGGCGGGATCTTCGGCAACGGCGGTGGCAACGAGGGTCCTACCGCCATTCCCGCCGCGGTCTCACAACTCGACGCGACCCCGGCCGCGCTCGGCACCCCGACGGCAGCCAACGACTCCATCCTCTGGACCCTGCCCTTCGAGGGCACGAATGTCGAGGTCGGCGCCACCGCCCTCTCCGATGGCGCCCTCTATCGCCTGATCCGCTCCGACGAGTTCACCGGCGTGCAGGCGGTCGATACCGCCACCGGCGCAGAGAAGTGGCGCTCGGAACAGGAGTGGACCGGCGCCACCATCGCCGCTGGACCGGAGACCGTGACCTTCCTGAATGGCGATACGGCAACCGCGCTCGCAAGCGCCACTGGCGACGTTGCGTGGACAGCCAACCCGCTCATCGACTCGACCCCGGTGTCCCTCGTCTGGATGGACAGCTCGGTCTACGTCTGGGATGGGATTTCCACGATGGCGGCGCTCGATGCGCAAAGCGGAGACCTCGCATGGGCGACCGATGCCGGACTGACCCTGCCAAGCGACGGCAGCGCCACGCTGCAAGCGCCGGTGGTGACAACGAATGGCGTCGCGGCTATGAGCGCTTCCGGAATGGTGGCGTTGTTCGATCCCGATGGGTCCTCCACCGGGAGTATCGGGGAATTCGAACCAGCGTCGGTTGCTCTGGCGGGCACGCAAAGCGGGGAGATCGTGTTCGCCGGAGTCGTGGAGCAGGGTCACTTGCCAACACCCCAGCCCTGGGCGCGGAAGCTCATGGCTGCCGATCCTGCGACCGGAATGATTCTGTGGCAATCCGATTACAACGGGCTGGTGACGGGCCTGACCGTTATCGATTCGATGGTTATGGTCCTTGCCGACAACCCGGGTTTGGCGATTCGCGAGGTTCAGTTGGCCAATCCGGAAGGTACGGTCACCACTGAGGAAACGAATCCGTATCCCGAGCAAACCAGTCCCTCTATCTATGGGTACGACCTCGAAACCGGGCAGATGCATTTCACCCCCGACCCGAATCAGCAGGGCACCAGTCACGGCTGGGTCGCCGATCCCGGTATTCCGCCGTTCGTTGCGCTCTCTCCGGGAACCGACGGGCCAATCGGCATCTCAACGTCGGGCCGGATGAGCTTCTTCAATACGGAGACTCCGCTCGTGCAGGCCGTAGTGGATCTGCCCGGCCTCATCCCCTCCAGCGTGATGAGCGATGGCCCGAATGTCTATGCCTCTGAGGAAGATGGCACGCTCGCGGCAATCGCCCCGGTGCTCGCGGATCTCCAGACCAATCCCGTGACCCGGTCGGGCAATCTCGACTGGACGGTGCCGCTGGACGGTACGCTGACCGACTTCGGCGGGATGACGTATGGCAACGGAGTCGTCTACCGCCTGATCGAAACCAGCGCCGGACGCGAAATCGATGCCACCTACGCCACCACTGGACAACCCGCCTGGACGCTGCCCTTCGACTGGAGTACCGATCAGATCGTCGCCGATCCGGGTCCCAGCCGGCATGAGCAAAATCCGACCTGGACCGGGAGCGGCAATGTCTTTGCGGTCGATGCCGACAACCGGGTGATCGCCCTGAATGGCGCCGGAACCGCGAGCTGGCAGGTTGCCTTCGAGCAGCCGGTGGTCTCGATGGTCTTCGATGCCGGCACGCTCTTCGTCTGGGACGAATCCGGCACGATGACCGCGCTGAACGCGGCCGATGGCGCGGTGCTCTGGTCGACCAGCCGCGGATCTGCCGGTGGCTCGCAAACGAATGAGTACGGCATGCCGGTTCCGGTGACGACCAAGACCGCCGTGGCGATGGTCGATGCCGAGGGGAATCTGCACGGCTTCGACCGGTCGACCGGTGAGGAACTTTGGTCACAATCCGGTTTCGATGGAACCAATTCCCGGCTCGTGGTGTCAGGGGAAGGACTCGATGGGCAGGACCAATGGATCGTCATCTTCAGCGCCAACGGCGAGCCCGATGCGAATGGCAACTTCGAGCTGACGGCCGCCGGCATCCTGGCCGGAACCGGGGAGTACCGGTGGGCCGACTATCTGCAAGGACCCCTGGTGCAGCCGGTCACCTCTGACGAGACGTTTGTGACGTTCATTGCCAGCGAGGCCATGACCGGCAAGGCCGTCACGGTCACGATCACCCCGATCGTCGATGCCGAAAGCCCGAACCACTATGGCTGGACCGATTCCGGCTCCTCCACCGATTCGGACGTGCCGGGCGCGCAGCGGCTCTTCGCGATCGATGCGCCCACCGGTCAAATTGTCTGGATCCGGACCTCGCCCGGACCGGAGTTCACCGGACTCGTCGCCGATCCGATCTTCCGGCGCGGTCAGGCCGTCACCGCCGATGGGCTGCTTGTCTCTCCGTCCGGCGGTAGCGGCTGGATCGACGGAGCACCCCTCGATCTGGGCGGCCCAGTGCTCGCCACGACGTCATCGGGCGAATTGAGCAATGTTGGCAGCTTCGCCACGCTGGCCGATGGCACACTCGTCGCATATGGCCGGATGCCTTACAGCCAACAGGGATAATCCGCCTCGTTCCCTCCGGCTCCATTGCAGCGGAGCTCCGAACCGCCCTCGGCCCCCAACCGGGCCGGGGACGTTCGGTTTCGCACCGAACGGAGGAAATCAGTTGCCTGATGTACGTTCCGGATGCTCGTAGTTCTCCATTGGAATCTTCGACGGTCCCGGACTATCGATCATCAACACCATCAATTGCAGCTTGGCGCGTTCGGCTGCCTCGACGCTGTGCGGCACGCCTTGCTCGATATGCAGCAAATCTCCCTGCTGTAGCTTGACGACCTCGTTCCCGAACTCGACGGTGAGCGTGCCTTCCAGGGCTTGCAGCAAGACCGGCTGCTGCGCCACATGCTCGCGCAACCCGGTTCCGGCGTCGAAAGCAAAGACCACGACATTCGTGCCGGTGGCTTTGAGCACGGACACCGGTTTGGCTCGTCCCGGTTCGTAGGCCGCCATCCCGGCGGCATTTGCGACAAC
>DASTFJ010000201.1:0-5291 GCA_035708745.1 Thermomicrobiales bacterium
CCGACGCCATATTCGGACACCACTTCCTATCAGGCAGCCTTGCTGGCCGCGCTGCCGACCGATCAGGCGCCCGATATGTTCACCTGGTGGTCCGGGTATCGCCTCGAGGACCTCTACACCCAGGGCGCCCTTCTGGATATCTCCGATATCTGGACCCAGGCCATCGCCGACGGCAATATGCCGGAGTCGCTCGCCGCGGCCTTTACCTTCGACGATAAGCAATGGGCATTGCCGAGCAATGTGTCGTATTGGCCGGTCTTCTACAACAAGAAGGTGTTCGCCGACAACGGTGTGAATGTGCCGACCACCTGGGAGGAGTTCACTGGCGCGGCGGAGACCCTGAAAGCCGCCGGCATCACCCCCTTTGGTGCGACCCAGAATGGTCGCTGGCCGGCTTTCATCTGGTTCGAGGAGATGATTCTGCGCAGCGATCCGCAGCTCTATCTCGATCTCACCGCGGGGAAGGCCAAGTACACCGATGACGCCGTGGTGGCCGCGATGGAGGTCTGGAAGGGCCTGATCGAAAACGAGTATTTCACCTCATTCGATGCCGATATGAATAACGACATCGGTCCGGCGCTGGCCGCCGGTGAGGTGGCGATGTTCCCCATCGGCACCTGGTTCCAGTCGGTCTTCATTGCAAATGGGATGAAACCGGGCGAAGACTACGACATGTTCGTCATGCCGAACATCAACGCCGATCTGGATGCCAAATCGATCATCTTCGAGGCCGGCGCGCTCGCCATTGCCGCAAACGCGCCAGATCCCGATGACAGCAAGAAGATGGGCACCTGGTGGGTTTCCCCAGAGGCGACCACCGAGTTCGCGAATCTGATCGGCGACGCTCCGTCGAATCCAAAGGCCGTCAGCGACAATCAGGCTGTCAAGGCGCTGATCGACAAGCTGACCGCGGACGGATACACCCTCTACCAGCGCTATTGGGAGGCGTCGCCGGTGCCGATCGTCGAAGGCGCGGTGGACTATCTCGCTCAGTTCATGCTGAATCCCGGCGATTTGCAAAGCGTGCTGGAATCGATTCAGCAGCTTGCGGACCAAACCTGGGCCGAGCGCGAAGCGCAATAGTCCCAACGCTCCGAGCCGGAGTGAGCGACTCGAATTGCGAGTCGCTCACTCCCCGCCTGGCGCGGATCGTGCGTTGCGCGCGATCCGGCGCTTCGTAGTGGAGAGGCGATGAACTCTGTAAATCAGCCAGCCACCGCCTCGATGGGTACTGTGACCGCGGTTCGACCGAATGCCGCGCAGCGTTTGTTGCGTTCCTCGACTCCATATCTGTTTCTGCTGCCGGCGTTGGTTCTGGTGGCGATCCTGCTGCTCTATCCCTTCGCACGCAGCGCGTATCTGAGCTTTACCGATTACAAGGGCATCGGCGCCGCAAACTGGGTGGGGTTGGAGAACTACCGGACGCTCGCCAAGGACCCGGTGCTGTCCCGCACGCTGACGAACACGATGCTCTGGGTGATCGGTACGTTGATTCTGCCGGTTGGTCTCGGGCTCGTCATCGCTGTGTTGAGCTTCAACGCCAAAGCCGGGAGTATCTTCCGGCTCCCCTTCCTCATTCCGTATGCGCTTTCCGGCACCGCCATCGCGACCGTCTGGCAATTCATGCTGGTGCGTGACGGCGCGTTGAATAGCGTGCTCGAAGCGGTCGGACTCGAGTCGTTGACCCGGTCGTGGCTCTTGCGGCCGCCCCTGAATACCTGGTCGATGATCGTGGCCTCGACCTGGCAGGCGGTGGGCGTGAGCGTGCTGCTCTTCATCATCGGCTTGCAAGTCATTCCGGCGGAGCCGATTCAGGCGGCGCGGCTCGACGGCGCCGATGGCTGGCGGTTGTTTCGCGATATGACCTTGCCAATGCTGGCGCCGATGACGATCGTGGTGATCGGCATCTCGCTGGTGAATTCCCTCAAGACGTTCGATATCGTCTGGATCATGACCCAGGGCGGTCCCTACCGCTCGTCCGAAACGCTGGCGGTGATGATGTATCGGGAGACGTTTGTGCTCTTCCGCCACGGGTATGGCGCGGCGATTGCGGTGTTGCTGAGCCTGATTGTGTTCGTGGTCTCGATTGGGTACTTGAGCCGGACGTTGAGGAACAACTGATGGGGCGCGTGCTACGCAATGCGCTGCTGGTCGTACTCGCGGCGGTCTGGATACTTCCGCTCTATCTCTTCCTGATCAATGCTTCGAAATCGACCGAAGGCTATCGCTCCACCGAGCGCTATTTGCCATCGAGCGGTTTTGCTTTGTGGGACAACATGCGCTCTGCCTGGACCATCGCCAAACTGGGCGAGGCCGTGGGGAGCACCGCGTTCTATGCCATCCTCGGGGCGGCGCTGGCGGTGGCACTGTCGGCCATGGCGGCCTATGCCATCGTCTCGCTCAAGATCAGATGGGGTTTCTTCTGGTTTCTGGTTCTCTATTGCGGGACGATCTTTCCGTTCCAGATGTATCTCTCACCGCTCTACTCGATGTATGTGAACAACAATCTGTACAACACCCATTGGGGATTGCTGATCTTCTACACGGCGATTGCTATTCCCTTTGCGACCTTCATCCTGCGCAATCATTTCGTCTCCGTGCCGGCAGACCTGGGAGAGGCCGCCAGGATGGACGGCGCGAGCGCCCTGCGCATCCTGCTGCAAATCTTCACCCCACTCTCGGTGAATGCATTTGCGACCGTATTTATCTTGCAGTTCACCTGGATCTGGAACGATCTGCTCTTCGGCCTGACCTTGTCGCGCAGCGAGAACATTCGCCCGATCATGACCGCGCTGGCGTCATTGCAAGGGCAATATGCCCGCACAGGTCCGCCAGTTGCGCTGGCTGGCGCTCTGATCGTCTCGATCCCAACCTTCGTGCTGTTTTTCGCGGTGCAACGGGTGTTCGTGCGCGGGTTGCGGGCGACGGCATAGTTCGCTCGACCGGGGAATTGCCTTGCGGTGGAACGCGACGGGCCGAAACCGCGTCGCTAGACATCGAAAGTCCCGTTGGAACTGGGGCGCGCTTGCAACGCACGTAAAGTCGATCCAGGGCGCACGCCTGGATCGACAGCGATTCCCGTAGTTGCAGCCCTCCGTGGCTGCGTTTATGGTGGAGCTGCCACGGAGGGCTGCAACTACGAAGAGAGGAATAGTTCCGCGGTGCTGCGGTTAGAACCGGATGCGCACCGATTGGATCTCGTCCGCGCTGACGCGGATGGAGGCCGTCGAACCGTCGAGCGCGATCGTCGTGTCGTCGATCTCGAGTGGTGAGGTGGTGACCGCCGCAGTGGGCTGAGCCGCCAGGACAGTGAGGGGAACAGTCACCGGTTCGGTGGAGAGATTCTGCACGCGGACGATGATGCCGTCACCGTTCTCGGCGGGTTTGGCCCAGGCGGTGACCGGGAGCGATGCGGGGATATCGAGGAAGCGGCCAGTTTCCGGGCCGGTGCGCAGATAGTCGCGCAAGGTGATGGGCGGGGTGGCGGCTTCGGTTCCGAATTTCCAGGCGGCGACGTCATCCACCGGGCCGGCTTGCGAGGTGAGTCGGTAGCGCAGCGGAATCAGGCCGCCCTGGCTGGCTTTGAAATTGACCATCCAGTGATTGTGCAACGCCCAGGACATGAGCGTGGGTCCCTCGGGTTCCAGCTCGCGCGCCCATTTGCCGGTGGTAATGCCACCGAGATGAACCAGCGGCGCATCGAGCGGCGCGACGATGACCGTCGTTTCGCCATCGTCGACGCTGGCCCAGCGGCCGAGCGGGTACCAATCGCGCACGGTGCCATTCAGCTGATCGTCATTTGGGGTGAACGGCACGCCATTGATATCGGCGCGGAAGCTGGGTGTGCCGAGCTCGAACGGCAGCGCGATGAAGACCGCCTCGATACCCGTTTCGTGCAGCTTGTCCAGCTCCCAATCGATGGCGAGCGACTTTTGATTGGTTTCGAGCGAATACGTGCAGGTTGCTCCGCGAATGCCGGCTGCTTCCACCGAGACGGTGATGGAGACGCGGCCGTGCGCGATCTCAGGTTCGCCAACAGTGACGCTGGTCACCGTCGAACGGTCCCATGGGGTGTCGGTGCGGCCGTAGCCAAAATCGGGCGCGGAAAAATCGCCCCAGAAGAGCGCCTGCCGCCCCTCGTCCGACTCGACCCGCTCGTAGACGTATTGTCCGAGACCCCAGCCCTGATAGGAGCCGGCGAGGTTCCTGGCGAGCTCCTTGTCGTACCACTCGGCGAGCGCGCCGGTGCTGGGATCGACGGTGATGCGGTAGAACGCGTTCTCGATGGAGTTCTTCCCGCTGGCGAGATCGTCGCCGGCAGGCTGCTGGTCGAGCGGCAGGAAAGCGTAGCCAAAGGCGGGCACGCTGCCGGTGACTCGGCGAAGCTCGGTGGCCGGTCGCACCCCGCCCCAGGGCACATTGCGTGGAAAGAACGCTTCCAGTACCCCGGCGGGCGCGGCCCAGCCATGCAGCTCCGGTTCTTCCACGATGACCTCACGCTCCCAGGGGAGCGTATTGAAGACGAGCACCGAATCAGCGCCCGATTCCGGATAGGCGGCGCGCTGGTCGAGATCGCCGAGATTGAACATGCCCTCGATACCGGGATCGGCGACGGTCTCAGCCAGCGCACGGGAGGCGCGCGCCATCAGATCGAGCGATTCGGACGAGGCGTTGTAGGCGAAGCTCGATTTGCGATTCCATTGGGAACGCGTCCAGAGCGAGGTGGGAGCATCGATGGAGGCGAATGCGCCCCAGGTATGCTCGTCGAAGAGCGTGGCGGCTTCGTAGGCATCGCGGGCGCGTTCGGGCGAATAAACGGATTGGCCGCCGGTCGCGAGCCAAGCGCCCAGCGTTTCGGCTTGCAGCAAATGCTCGTGGGTGGCGCGGCTGACGCCGGTTTCGAAGGCGCTGGAAGCGACGCCGTCCGACCACCAATCGAGCCAGTCACCGCGCAGGGTCGTGAGACGATCGCCCCATTGGTCGCGCAGGAAACGGTTGAAGGCGGAGGGGGTGGTGAACTCGATGCGCGGGGTGCGCCCCTCGGCATTCCACTTCTCGACGAAGGCTGGCATGCGCGGATCGGGCGGCCCGTTGTCGACGCGCATCGGATGGGTCGATTGGGCATACATGAAATCGAATGGGTAGTCGGGATCGGCTTCCAGCGCCTTGACGATAGGCGGCAAAGACTCGTCGACGAAGCGCCAGTCGCCGAGCTTGGCGATGCTGCGACCCCAGAGGTAGTGGAAGCCATTCCAGGCGAGAGTGGTCTTGCCGGCCGGACCTTCCCACCA
>DASTFJ010000202.1:0-6225 GCA_035708745.1 Thermomicrobiales bacterium
CCATCCACCACGATATTCTCGATGGGCCCTTTCAGATCGGGAAAGGCGGTGAAGAAGCCGGTCAGCCCGTGCTGGATCGCCGGCAGCCCGACGGCATCCGCGCGCACGCCGAAGTGATGCACGGCATCCGGGCTCACTACCCCCTCGTAGGTGGTGACATCGTGCGAATTCCACACGTCTTGCCACGCGTGCGCAAATCCCTCCATCTCCGCCTTCGATGGCGTTGCACAGCCAGCGCCCGGACTGCCCGTCGCGTCATTCAGTGCCGTGGGAGTCGCCTGGACATCCTCCACCAACCCGAGCTGCGCCAGAATGTCGGCTTCGGCCCATATGTTGGTGATACGCCCGCAAACGAAGTGGAAGAAATGGATGCCACTCCACCGCTGCGCCTCGCCGTTGGCGGAGATTCCCGCGTAGTCATCCTGCTGCGTGCCGGCGGCTGTCCAGCGGATGACCACGTTGTCGCCGTCGATCAGGGTGTCCTCGACCGTATACGACACATCGGGAAAGGCCGTCAGCACATCGCCCAGCACCTGCCGAACCCGCGGGACGCCGGTAACGGCGGGAAAGGCGGCCGGATCCAGCATGGCATCTGGATCCAACAGCTCGTCGAGCACATCGAGATTTCCTTCGTTCAGCACCTCGGCGAACCAACGGGCGGCGCTGGCGCGATTCAGCACCGGATCGGCGACGCAGCCCGCATCGGGGCTGGCAACCGGAGAGGAATCCTGGGCGGCCACTCCCCGGTGGCCGCCACCGGCCACGGAAAGGAGCGCACCGAGTCCCGCCAGGCGCAAACCGGATCGGCGGGAGAGGCGGAGTGTGCGCGCGGGTCGATCGGTATTCGAATCGCGGTCGTACATGGAAGCGTCTCCTTCTACGGCGATGTCTGTCAGGCGATGAGACCAACGGGCAATCCTCCGGCAGTGTAGCGCCGAGCGAAACGCAACCGGAGAGGCTCGGCGAGGAACTCAGGGGCAAAGGCCAACCGTATCCATCACCCGGCGGACGACATCATCCAGCGGCGCGGTGGTGTCGATGACGAGATCGGCGGAGCGGCGGAGCAACGGTTCGATCTCGCCGATCAGCACCAGGGTGTTGGCCAGCTCGGCGGGGCTTTTTCCGAAGTCGTTCGTGGTGCGGTTCGCGAGCCGGTCGCGGATGGTTTCGGTAGGCGCGGTCAGCAGGATCACATGGTCGAACCGGCCGGCGAACTGTCCCTGGTTGGGCGAGCAGCCACTCAGGAAGAGCGGTTCGTCGCCGGCGGTATCGAGCAAACCGGCGACGAGGGATTCATTCCAAACCCAGTCCATCCCGCCGCCGATGCCGGTTTGCTCGCCCTCTTTTGCCGGGACCAGATGGGAATATGCGGGCGAATCGAGATCGACCGCCGGGTATCCCCGCCGGGTCAGCTCGGCGGTCACCGTCGATTTCCCGGCGCCGGACATGCCGGTGATCAGCACGCGCATCGTCATTCCGGCGCGACGAAGGTTCCTTGCTCGAGGGTCGCGTCCGCGGTGGGCTCGCCGCTCACCAGCACATTGGCAAAGGTCATCGGCAGGCTGAACGCGGTGGGCGAGCTGATATCCACCTCGTTTTGCACGTGGATGTGCAGATGCGGCTCGGACGAATTTCCCGAATTGCCGGCCAGGCCGATGTGCGTTCCGGTCGTGATGGCATCGCCCTCGCTCACCGCGATCGTTCCCGCCTGCATGTGGGCGAGGTAGCAATAGGCCGCCTCGCCGATTTGCAGCACCACATGATTGCCGGCCACATCGGCCGGATCGGTGGGAAGCGCGCCGGGCGCATTGGCCGCGATTCCATCGACCACCGCCACTATCGTGCCATCGGCGGGAGCGAGCACCGGTTGCCCCCAGACCCAATAGTTCTCGTTCTGGCTGGGATCGTCGTGCCAGGTGGCGCCGTCATTCCAGATCATGATGTCGGAGGCATGGCGCTGCTGCGGATACGCCGCGTGATAGTTCTCCGTGACCGTCTCCCCACCCCAAAGCACCCACCAGAGACCGGCGAACGGTAGTTGCAACGACGGCAGCGGCGTCAGCTCGGCCGCGGGATCGGGTGGCAGCTGCCATTCCGGCAGAACCTGCAAACCGACGATCGTGCCCGAGGCGTCCATGCTCACATCGAAGGTCAGTCCGCGCCCGCCCCAGTCGTAGCGGGCCCAATAGATTTGCGCATTGGGCGCCTTGGGCAGCGCCCGTTCGTCCAGGCGCTCGCCAATCGGTTGTTCGGCATGGAACGCGATATTGCCGACCGGGGCATCGATCACCTTCTGCTCGGGAATCGAGAGCGTTCCTCGCTGGCCGCCGGCGGAGAAGGCGAGCTGGAGGGTGATCACGGACCCATCGGAGAGTTGGGTCGTGCCCGACCACTGTCCGGCCAGTGCCGCGGCCGGCGCGGGCGTTCCCGCAACCGGGGAGGCGTCCGGCGTACCGGCCTGCCGTTGCAGGCTAAAGGAGTAGAGCGCGGCGCTCTGCACCGTACCGGTCATGGTCTCGCCGGTCACCTGCGCGTCGAAGACGAGCTGATATTCGGCGACCTCGAAATGCGCGCGGCCGGTCGTGTAGGCGGGCAGCAACGTGCCCAAGGTCTCGATGCCGATGGCGGCCTGCATCTCCGGGGAGAACCGATCGAAGAGCGCAGCGTAGTCGCCGTTCACGGCCAGCTCCACGGCCGCGCGGCCATGTTCCAGCACCACGGCGGCCAATCGGTCGTAGCTCCCGGCGACATCGGCATACGACGTGGGCAGCACGAGCGGTGTTGCCAGCGGGCTCGCTACCGGCGTGCCCTGCGCCGCGGCTTCGCCGAGCCAGACCGCTCCGAGCGCCGCCGGCGCGGTCTGCAAGAGTCGGCGTCGATTCATGGGTTCCTCCTGTTTCGAGCAGGCGGCATGCGGCACGCAGCAGGCAGAATCGATTCTGTTTCCGCGTGCTGCCAGCCGCCTGCCGCGTGCTTACTGCACTGGCGCGTTGGGGCCGGGCCAGTATTCGATGTGCTTGGTCCAGGTGGTGCGGTTGGCGTCGGGGATATCGGTGAGGGTGCCGGTCGCGCCGAGAAAGATGCCCGAGCCGCCGGTGATCGTCTTGACCGAGGGTTTGGTGGCACCGAATTCGAGTCCCTGCACCTCGAGGGTGCTGCCGTCGGCGAAGATGAAGGTCTCCTGCGCCATGCAGTCGCCATCGGTATTGACCATCACGCAGCTGCCATAGGTGACCGAGCCGGTGTCCTGCAGATCGTCGGCGCTATAGAGCGGATCCGGTCCCCAGACGATCAGGTCGCCGGGGGTGAGCCCGTCGTTGCCAAAATCGACAGTGTTCACATTGCGCGATTGGTCGACCAGCTCCAGCTCCACGGGCGCGCTGCTGGCAGTGACGGCTTCCGGGGTGCCGATCGGCGCCTCGGGGGTCGCGTCCTGTGCCCGGGCTGCGCTGAAGCCCATCATGCCAACAAGCGTCACCAGCAACGCGAGCGCGCGAATCCACCGCATCCGAACCATTGCGTTTGCTCCTCGTTTCACCATCCAACGACCAGCGAGCCAGCTCGACGGCCCGCCTTTCTATCGTAGAGGGAGGCGCGCCGGTCGCGCCGGACCGGGCAGGCGCTCGCGGATTTTCGCCGGGACGCCGGCGCTTGGCTACGCTTGAGAGGAACAGATGTTCCCCGCTCGCAAGAGGGATTCGCCGATGCGCCGTATTTTGCGTGATCAGGGCCTGACCATCGTGACGTTGGGACTGTTTCTGCTCTTTCTCGGCGCCCAGTCGGTTACCGGTTTCCGGGTCTATAACGCCGAGCGCGAGCAGATGGGTACATCCGAGATCGCGTTCAGCCGCTATCTGCGCTCCGGGCATTTCGTGGAAGCGACCTTCGAGAACTGGGAGAGCGAGTTCTTGCAGATGGGCGCGTATGTGTTCCTCACCGCCTTTCTGATCCAGCGGGGGTCGGCCGAATCGCGCGATCCGGATACGGACAAGGATGCCGATCAGGAAGACGAGCCGGTCACGGCCGATTCCCCCTGGGTGGTGCGGCACGGCGGTCTCTCGTTGAAGATCTATGAGAACTCGCTGCCTTTGGCCTTGCTGGCAATTTTCCTCATTTGTTTCATCATGCACGCCTGGGGTGGGGCGAAGGTCTATAGCGAGGAGCAACTGGCCCAGGGCGGTCACGCCTATAGCACCTGGGATTTCATGCAGACCTCGCAATTCTGGTTCCAATCGTTCCAGAACTGGCAGAGCGAGTTTCTGGCGGTCGGGTCGCTGGTGGTGCTGTCGATCTTTCTGCGGCAACGCGGCTCGCCGGAATCGAAACCGACCGCGGCTCCGAATAAAAAGACCGGCGCCTAGGCGTGGTTGTCACGTAATCCTGAGTCCTGGGTCCTGAGACGCACGAGCGACCGCGCCGGAAGTCAAAGGGGGTCCGGGTGTCGCCGGGCGCAGGACTCGCATCCCAGGACCTTTGCAGCTACCGCCTAGGGACGGGAGGGCTTTGGCAGCAGCGGCGGCCGGGCGCGGTGAACGGTGAGATAGGCGAATCGGTCGGATTCGGCGCGGATGCCGCGCTCGCTGCCGCGCGGCACCAGCAGCACCCGCCCGGCCGCGAGGGGATACGCGGCGCCGTCGATGGTGACAGCGCCTGAGCCACTCACCCCGACGATCAGCACATCGACCTCGGTGTTGATATGGGACTCGATCCCCTGCCCGGTATCGAGCACGATGAGATTGGCATTGAGATCGCGGTCGGTCAGGGTCCAGGCGGGACCGCGCACCGCGGTCACCGCCGCGACCGCCGCCAGATCGGCGCCCTGCGCTCCCTCGAAGAGATGGGCCCAGCAGGCAGCGTCGCCGCCTTCGTCGATTGGGTCGGTCGCGTCGTTCATACCGCGAGTTTAGCGCGTCATGCGCCGGCACGACCGATCCGATGGCAACAGATCATGCCTCGAACGTGGAAACCAGCTCCGGGAGCTTCATGTCGGCCGGGGGATTGTTGAGATCGACGCCGGTGGCCAGCCGCAGCTGATCCTTGAACCAGAGATCGAAGGAATCCTGCGACTGCACGAACTGGCCGATGGTGGCACCGGCATCGGGGGTGTCGAAAACGCCAATCAACACGTCGCCGGTCGGCAGCTCGGCGATATACCAATACTCCCGGGGAATGCCGAGCCGTCCCTCCGAGACGGTGTATTCCGCTTTGCGGGTCGTGTCCAGATCCTTCTGGAAAGCGCGGGCATCGGCGGTCTTGCCGGGAAGGATGGGGAGGGCAATACAGACATGGTCCATGGAAGCGTCTCCTTACGGTTTTGCGATAACGAAACAGCGATCAGACCGTGACGGGAGCGATATTCTGGTTGTGCCGGAACAGATTCCGCGGATCGTATTGCTGCTTGAGCGCCGCCAGTCGTTCGTAGTTTGGGCCATAGGCGGCGCGAACACGATTGCCTCCTTCCAAACGCTGCTCGTTCAGATAGTTGACGTAGACGCTGTCATCCAGGAAGGGCGAAAACTGGTTCCAGGTGTCCCGTACCCACTGGATATTGCGCTCATCGCTGGAGGGGTCATCCCAGGCGGTCGTGATCACAACGTTGTAGGCGGCGTTGCGATGCGGGAATGCGGTTTCGCTCGCGCCAACCCGGTTGACGGCGCCTCCGCATTGCTCCAGTAACAGCGCCGCGTATGGCGATGGGGTGCCCGCGTAGCTTTCGACCATGAGATCGATCAAGTCATCGGGAAGCTCGCCGATAAAGGCCGCTTTCCAGTAGTTGCGCAATCCCGTGGGGTAGGCAGCATTGAATAGGGACTGCAACGCCTGATACGGTATCGGCCCGGCCATGTCCGCCGCCGGCGGTCCGAACTGACGAAGCGGCTCGATGGCTCGCTCCCCATCGGTAATAGAGCCGACATACACCGGAATCAACGCGCTCAATTGTGCGCCGTCTGGAGCCGTCACCACGCCAAGATGACAAATCAGCTCATCCGGCTGACTCGCGGCACGGTCGCGAGCAAAGCGAAAGGCGTCCCGTCCTTGCTCTCGCGGATAGAAAAGCGGTCCCGCGACGAGATTCGGGCCGACCTCATGCAATTGGAATTCCATCGAGATTACCACCCCGAAGTTGCCGCCTCCGCCACGTAACCCCCAGAAAAGCTCGGAATGCTCGTCCGCGCTGGCGGTGACAAGGCGACCGTCAGCGGTCACAACATCGGCGGAGATGAG
>DASTFJ010000203.1:0-13843 GCA_035708745.1 Thermomicrobiales bacterium
CGGTGAGCTCAGAGTCCCCTCGATCGAGCCTCCCTCACCGGTTCCCAGCTGCTGACCGCACCTAATCGACCCATCTAATGGAAGGACCCGGGCGGAGCACATGCTCCGCCCTTCGTTCTTCCCTTCGTCGTCCCGACCGCCTTCGTCGTCCCGACCGCAGCGGAGGGACCTCTCGTCACCCCACAACCCAGCCTCCCACCCACCACCCGGTCGTAGCGCAGGTGCCTCCGCGCCCTGCGATCGCGCGCCAGCGCGATACCCAACCTGGCCGACCACCAACTTCAAAATTGGCTCTTGACATTAAAGAACGCATGTTCTATGCTGAGCATAAGCGGCACATCTGGCATGGGTGCGGGCCTGGGCAGCCACGGACCCTGCCCGGGCTGGTTACCCGTCACCCACACTCGGTGCTGGATCCCGGCTCTGCCGTCACCCTAGACAGGCGGAGTGTCTCGGTCGATCCCACCGTCTTTTCGCTCTTGGGTCATCCGCTCCCTTGTCCTTCCTCCCCCCATTGTCATTCTGAGCGAAGCGAAGAATCTCTCCTCGTCCCCGCACGACTAATGCGGTACGTCCAACACATCGTTGACACGTGTGCAACCACGAAAAGGCGGTTGGCAGCCTCGTTATCGAGCTGCGCTCGATCGCACGGCACGGAGACCCTGCACTACGACCGATGGCGCGAGGGGGGCTAACGGGCGAGGCGACGAGCGGTCCCTCCACTTCGGTCGGGATGACGGAGGGGCGGCCAGTATCAGTAGCACCATCGCGGCCGGCATGGCCGGTCGGAAAGACCGCGGAGCCGCCGTTACATGTTCGTCCAACTCGAGAACCGATCGCTGAGAGCCACCGTGCGCGCGCTGGCATTGCTCTGCCTGGCGCTGGGCGCTCTGCTGCCGGTGTTCTCAGGACTGGCGCAAACCGATCGACCGCTCGTGGTCGTGGGGAGGATCGACGGCACGATCACCCCGGTGATGGCCCGCTATGTCGATCGCACGATCGATAAAGCCGTGGACGATGGCGCCACCGCAGTGGTCTTCGAGATGGACACACCGGGCGGGCTCAGCTCGGCGATGGACAATATCATCGACGACGAACTGCAGAGTCCCATCCCGGTGATCGTCTACGTCTCACCGCAAGGCGCGCGGGCCGATTCCGCGGGTGTCTTCATCACCTACGCCGCGCAGATCGCAGCAATGGCGCCCGGCACCAATATCGGCTCGGCCTCGCCAGTCTTTATCGATTCCAGCGGCAATCTCTCCGATGTCGAAGAGACGATGAGCCGCAAGGTCACCAACGATGCCGTGGCGCGGATTCGCAATCTGGCGGAAACCAACGGCCGGAATGCCGACTGGGCGGAATCGGCCGTCCGTGACGCCGCCAATATCACCGCCGACGAGGCGCTCAAGCTCGATGTCATCGATGCGGTCGCGCCCGACCTCACCACCCTCCTGAACGACATCGACGGAACCACGGTGCAGCTTGCGAGTGGACCCGTGACGATGAACACCGCGAATGCCCAGACGACCGATGTGCGCATGAGCATCTTCGAACGGTTCTTGCAGTTCCTGT
Organism: Thermomicrobiales bacterium; assembly: GCA_035708745.1. Taxonomy (GTDB): domain Bacteria; phylum Chloroflexota; class Chloroflexia; order Thermomicrobiales; family UBA6265; genus JAMLHN01. The sequence goes on from DASTFJ010000203.1 coordinate 1,573, forward strand.
CCAATCCGAATGTCGGTTATCTCTTCCTCAGCCTCGGCATGCTGGGGCTCTTTTTCGAGCTCGCGAACCCGGGCGGCATGCTGCCGGGGATCGTTGGAGCGCTCGGATTGATCGTCGGGCTCGCCTCGCTCGGCACGCTGCCCGTGAACTGGGCCGGCGCCGCGCTGATGGGATTGGCGTTCCTGCTGTTCATTGCCGATCTCTTCCTTCCCTCGGCCGGGTTATTGACCGCGGGCGGGATCGCGGCATTTCTCTTCGGATCGTTCATGCTTATCGATGAAGATGTTCCCGGGTACGAGCTTTCGCGGGTCGTCGTCTGGACGATCGCGGCGTGTCTGGCGGCCTTCTTCATCGCAATGGGGGCGCTTGCCTTGAAAACACGCTTCAACCGGCCGCTGGTCGGCCGGGAAGGTTTGATCGGCGTCATTGGGGTCGTCCGGCAGACCCTTGCGCCCAGCGGCATGGTGTTCGCCCAGGGTGAGCTCTGGAGCGCCACCCTGGATGAATCGACCGGTCATCACGAGCTGGAGCAAGGAAAATCGGTGGTCGTCACCGATCTCGATGGACTCCGCCTGATCGTCCGCCCCGCGAGCGATGCCGAACAACGCACCGGTGCTTCGGTGGCTGTGCCGCCCTGGGGCAGCCCGGAACCTGCCTGATTCTCGAACCGCGCGTTGCGCGGTTACCGCTCGAAAGGAGCCCAACCCATGGCCGCAGTCGGTCTTGGACTGATTATCATCGTCATTCTCTTCGTGCTCATCGTCCTCATGGCGTCGGTCAAGATCGTCAAGGAGTACGAGCGCGGTGTTGTTTTCCGGCTCGGCCGCCTGATCGGCCCACGTGGCCCTGGCCTGATCCTGCTGCTGCCGTTCATCGAGCGGATGGTCAAGGTGGATTTGCGCACGGTCACTATGGACGTGCCCGCGCAAGAAGTGATCACTCGGGACAATGTGACCGTGCGGGTCAATGCCGTGTCCTATTTCCGCGTGATCGACCCCTCGGCCGCGGTGAACAATGTGACCGACTTCATCCGCGCCACCTCGCAGATCGCGCAAACAACCTTGCGGAGTGTGCTGGGACAGTCCTCGCTCGACGAGCTCCTGTCAGAGCGCGAAAAGATCAATGCCGAGCTACAGCGCATTATCGACGAGCAAACCGAGCCCTGGGGCGTCAAGGTCTCCATCGTCGAGGTGAAAGACGTCGAGCTGCCGCAATCGATGCAGCGCGCGATGGCCCGGCAAGCCGAGGCCGAGCGCGAAAAGCGGGCCAAGATCATTCACGCCGAAGGTGAGTTCCAGGCCAGCCAGCAGCTGGGCGAAGCCGCCGCGGTCATCTCCCGCCAGCCGATTGCCCTCCAGCTTCGCTACCTGCAGACGCTCGCCGAGATTGGCGCCGAGAAGAACACCACCATCGTCTTCCCGCTGCCGATCGAGCTGCTGGGTCTGCTGCCCGACTACATCAAGGAAGCCGAACCGGACGAGGCGAAGAAAAAATAGCGAACCGCATCGCGTAGACGCCGACCCTGTGCCGGCGAAGACGACGCGCCGGCACAGGGCCGGCGCCTACGATCGCTTTGCCGAGGAGCCATAGTGGATCGATTCGAATCGGTGCTAGACAGCCAATCAGACGAGTTGATCAGCTTTTTGCAGCAGCTGGTCGCGTGTCGCTCGGATAGCCAGAGCGAGAACAACCCGGAATTCGAAACCGAGGCTACGCGCTGTCTCGATTTGATCGCCGCGAAGCTCGAGTCGCTCGGTCTCGAGACCGAACGATGGGTCGAGCCGCCGCGCTTTCCCGCACTGGCGGCTCGGTTGCCGGGGAACGGTGGTGGGCGCTCGTTGGCGATCAACGGGCATATCGATGTCGTGCCGGTCGGAGACGATTCGGCCTGGAGTCATCCCGCCTGGGACGGCGAAATCGCCGATGGCAAACTCTGGGGTCGTGGCGCATGCGATATGAAGGCAGGGGTCGCGGCAGGAATCTTCGCCGTGCAGGCCCTGGTCGAGTCCGAAACCAAGCTCGATGGGGACCTCTGGCTGCATGTCGTCGCCGATGAGGAAGTCGTCGGTTGGAGCACGCGCCGCCTGGCGGCGCGGTTGCCGAGGGTCGACGCGGTGATCGTGGCCGAGCCGACCGGGCTGCAAATTCAGGCGGTCGAGGGCGGCCTGGTGCATATGCGCATCGAGATCGACGGCCGCGAAAGCCATGCCGGAAACCGGTACAAATCGATCCATGCCGGCGCTCTCGGCGCCGAAGGCGGCGTCAATGCTATTGAAAAGGCGATGATCGTCGCGGAAGCGCTGCAACGGATGGAGCGTGACTGGGCGATATTCCGATCGCACCCGCTGCTGCCCGCCGGTTTCAACTCGATCATGCCGGGTATGATCGCGGGCGGACCCGGCGGCGGCGCGGACGGTAAGCTCAACCTGACGGCCAATCCCGGCACCTCGCCAAATTACTGCTCCCTCGAATACAACATCTGGTATCTCCCCAACGAGACCTTCGAGGAGATCCGCGAGGAAATCGAAACATTCGTTGGCATGGTCGCCCAAACCGATCCATGGTTGCGGGAGCATCCGCCCCGCTTCACCTGGAAAATCCGCAACGTCTACTTCCCGCCAGTCGATACACCCGCCGATCATCCGATCGTGACGACGCTCGGCAATGCGGTGCGCGCAATTGGGCGTCCGGTGGAGATCGTCGGATTTACCGCGGCGTCCGAGCTGGCCTGGTATGCCGAACAGGGAATTCCCGGAGTGATCTTCGGGCCCGGCAGCATCGCGCAGGCGCATTCGCCAGATGAGTATGTGGAGCTGGCCCAGCTGCGCGACGCCGCCCGGGTGATGGCGCTGACCGCGGCCGCGTGGTGCGGCTGCGGCTGACGATACCGCCGGGCAAACTTCGGCAAACTGCCGGACAATCCTGCCATGTCCGTGGTTCCCGGTCATGTATTTGCCCGGGTGGCGTCATTCGGAATGGGAGAGGTTCCATGAAGATCACCAAGGCAACGACCTTCATCGTCGGCAATCCGTGGAAGAACTGGCTTTTCGTTCGGCTCGATACCGATCAGCCGGGACTTTACGGGGTAGGGGAGGGCTCGCTCAACGGCTTCGCGAAAACGATCGAGGCCGCGATCCACGAACTCTCGCATTTCTACGAGGGGATGGACCCATTCCAGATCGAAACGATCTGCCAGCGCATGTCGCGCGATCCGTATAACGAGGGCGGCCAGGTGCATATGAACGCGGTGGCCGCGATCGAAACCGCCTGCTGGGACATCATCGGCAAGGAAGTGGGTCGCCCGATCTTCGATCTACTCGGTGGCCGCTATCACGAGGATCTGCCCGCTTACGCCAACGGTTGGTATACCGGCGACCGCACCGTCGACAACTTCCAGAAGCTGGCGCAGGTCGTGATCGACCGGGGTTACAAGGCGCTGAAATTCGATCCCTTCGGCGCGGCCTGGCGCATCATGACCCCGCAAGAGCGCAAGCTTTCGGTCGATATCGTCGCCGGTGTGCGCGAGGTCGTCGGTCCGGATGTGCAGATCATGGTCGAAGGGCACAAGCGCTTCAGCGTGCACGAAGCGGTCGTGGTGGCCGATGCGATCGAGCCCTACCAGCCCGCGTGGTTCGAGGAGCCGACCGATTTCGCCAAGATCGATGCGGTGGTCGAGGTCGCCCGCCATACCAATGTACCGATTGCCACGGGCGAAAGTTTTTCCTACTCGCATCAGTTCGCCGAGCTGCTGGCGCACAACGCGGTGCATATTCTGCAACCCGACCCGTCCACCCTCGGCGGCATCCTGCGCACCCGTATGGTCTGCGCAATGGTGGATGCCTTCTATGGCGTCGTTGCGCCGCATCAGGCGCAGGGGCCGCTCTCGACCTCGGCGTGTATCCAGATCGGCGCATGCACCCCGAATCTGATGATCCAGGAGCTCTTCGATGAGTTCAATGCCGATTGGGAGCACGACATCGTCACCAACCCGGTGCACGTGGTCGATGGCCGCATCCAGATTCCGACCGAACCCGGGCTCGGCAACGACCTGAACTGGACCGAGGTGGAGAAGCATCCATACCAGAAGTCGAACTTCCTGCCGCTCTTCAAAGTTGGTTGGGAACGGCGCGAGGGCTCGACCCTGGTCGAGGGCGAAGGCGCGGTCGCTGAGGCATGACCGAGCTGCGTGACTGCATCCCGATTCTGTGCACCCCTTTTCTGGCGGACGACACGATCGATGCCGGGAGCCTGCGTGCTCAGATCGACTGGGTCCTGGCCGAAGGTGCAGCGGGCGTCGCGACGCTGGCACTGGCGAGCGAGGGCTACAAGCTGACCGAGCGGGAACGGGATGCGGTCGCGTCCATCGTCGTCGGGCATGTGGCCGGCAGGGCGCCAGTGGTGGTCTCCGCCGATGGGGCGGGCACGGCGGTGGCAGTCGACCGGGCGATACGCGCGGCGGAGATCGGCGCGGACGCGCTGATGGTGCTGCCGCCCTATCTGGTCAAGCCGGGAACGGCGGCGCTCACGGATTACTACCTGCAAGTCGCCGGCGCGGTCGAGATACCCATCATGGTCCAGGATGCGCCGCAGCTGACCGGGGTCTCGATGACACCGTCGCTCTGGACCGAGCTGGCGCGCCAGGCAGAGAACATCGCCTATATCAAAGCCGAGGGCACGCCGCAGGGGGCAACCATCTCGGCCACGCTCGAGCAAAGCGGGGGTCGCCTTCAGGTCTTTTGCGGATGGGGTGGACTCGGCATCATCGATGCCCTGGAGCGGGGCGCGACGGGCAGTATGCCGGCCGCCAATTTCACCAGGGTCTTTGCCGGCATCCATGCTGCCTGGAATGCGGGCGATCGCGCACGCGCCAATGATCTGTTGAACGCCTCATTGCCGTATTCGGTGTGGGCGATGCAATCGCTCGATCATTCGGTTACGAGCGCCAAGCGCGAGCTGAAGCGGCGCGGTGTCTTCGCCGGCGACCGCGTGCGCCAGCCGGCGGCGCCGCTCGATTCGATCGCGCTTGCCCAACTCGACCGTTGGATCGATGACAAGTTGACATGATCCATGGATCGGGCTACCACTCGGCCGGGAACCGGTGATACGATATTCTCCGGCCGCGCGTTACAGTAGTATCCACGGTCGAGCAGTGGGGTTTCGCACCAGGCTCACCAATCGTACGTACGCACCAACGGAGTGAACAAATGGCAACGTCCCGAGCTCGCTTTCTCAAGGCGCTGTGGGCAGTTCTCCTCATCGGCACCCTGTCGCTGGGCGGTTTGACCGTCGCGCTGGCGCAGGATTCGCGCATCGAACCGAGCTCGCTCGGCGAAGTGCCCACCACCGGCGGACTGCGTCCCGGTCCAGCCGGCGCGTTGCCATCGGCCGCCGCTCCGGTCGAGACAGGGGTCGTTCCGGTCGCTATTCAAATTCCAGTCGCCTTGGTCGATGCTCAGGTCGAGACCAGTGAGATCGTCGACGGCGTCATGCAGGATCCGACCGGCCCGTGGGTGATCTCCTGGTATAAGGAATCGCCGAAGCTCGGCGAAAAGGGCAACATTCTCATGGCCGGCCATCTCGATTATTGGGATGTCGGACCGTCTGTGCTGTACAACATCAACAATCTGAACCAGGGCGATACCATCTCGGTCACCGGTGAAGACGGTGAGATCTACACCTACGAAATCGACTGGCGCGAAAACTTCGCGACTGCCGATGCGCCGCTGGATCAGATCGTCGGCCCAACCGACAACGAAAGCCTGACGATCATCACCTGTGGCGGTCCATTCGACTATGCCAACGGCGTCTACCTGGAGCGCACGGTCGTCCGCGCGCACCGCGTCGAGACTCCGACCTCCTAAACCAAGGAACCTCTGATGAAAACGAATAACGTCGGCCGATCGGCCGACGTTATTTCGTCTCACGACTACCGGGTTCAGGGCTGAGCCATGGCAGCTATCGATGGCAAATCGATCGCCGAGCTCGTGTCCGGCAGAGATAGGGACGGTCTGGAGCGTCACCTTCGCGATACCTCGAATCTGCCGGGACCACGCGCCAACCTGAAAGCCGCCGCCGCGCTCGCGACCGCGCTCGCGAACGGAGATATCGATTGGGCGATTGGCACGATCGAACGATGGAGTGAGATCGGTCCGGATCGCGCCGGCGGCAATGAGCCCGGAGTCATGCTTCCGTTCACGGCCTCGCAAGCGGCCGGGGCGCTGTGGAATGGCGCATCCCTCGGCCAGCGGCAGACGCTCGACGCGATCCTGCGCCGGGCCGCGAACGATCCGCGCTGGCGGGTGCGCGAAGGCGCCGCCCTGGGGTTGCAGCGGATCGGTTTCGCCGACTTCGATGCGCTGCGGAAAGTGACCGATCGCTGGAGACCTGACGCTACCCTGCTCGAGCATCGCGCGATCGTGGCCGGACTCGCCGAGCCGCCGCTGATGAACACACCCGAGCGAGCGGCGTGTGGACTCGATCGAGCTATAGCCGCGCTCCACGCATTGCTAGCGGTTCCGGCCGCTGACCGTAAGAACGCAGATGCGCAGGCGCTTCGCAAGGCGCTCGGGTATGCGCTGAGCGTTTTCATCGCCGCCGAACCAGCCGGTTTCGCGCGGCTGGACCACATCGCCAGGATTCCCGACAAGGACGCCGCCTGGATCGTGCGTGAAAATCTGAAGAAGGCGCGCCTCGCCAAGCCCTATCCCGATCGATGCGCGGCGACCGATGCGTTGCTTCTCTGAGAGCTGCCGCCAATCGACCGCGTGGTATCCTCAGCCGCTGAACGATCTTGGGCGCTGCGGCGCGTTCCTGACAAAGCAGCTTGATCTCTCTCGACCAGCGCGAAGACCGGTCCACGACGCTCGACCGGATCCGGATTCAGTGCCTCGACTGCGGCGCGGCGCAATCGGCCGCCGAGGCCCTTTCGGTGTGCCCGAACTGCGGTGGTCTTTTCGAGATCGATCTGGGCTTGCAGCCGTTGGATCGAGCCGCGTTCGATCGAGATGCCACCGGCGGCAAGTACTTTTCCGGAGTTTGGCGCTATCAGGCGATGCTTCCCAGGCTCCCGGACGACGCTATCGTCTCCCGGGCGGAGGGCCGCACGCCAATCTATTGGGATGAGCGCATCGCCGCCTATGCCGGGTTGCCACGCATCGGTCTGAAGCACGAGGGTCAGAATCCCACCGCATCCTTCAAGGACCGCGGCATGACCGTGGGGGTCAGCCACGCGAAGGCGGTTGGCGCGAGGATCGTTGCCTGCGCCTCGACCGGCAATACCTCGGCGTCACTGGCGTCCTACGCCGCGGCTGGTGGTATGCAGGCGCTGGTGATCATTCCGGAAGGAAAGATCGCCGGCGGCAAGCTGGCGCAGACGATCGCAATGGGCGCACGCATCGTGCAGGTCGATGGCGATTTCGATATCGCGCTGGCCCTGCTGCGGCAGCTGACCGCCAAATACCCGGTCTATCTGGTCAACTCGGTCAACCCCTTCCGCCTCGAGGGGCAAAAGACGATCGTGATCGAGATGCTGGAACAGCTCGGCTGGAACCCTCCCGATGTCATCGCGCTGCCCGGCGGAAATCTCGGCAATACCGCTGCGTTTGGAAAAGCCCTCTTCGATCTCCATACCGCGAAGCTGATCGACCGCTTGCCGCGCATCATGACGATCCAGGCCGAGGGTGCGGCGCCATTCGCGAGCTACTTCGAGAGCGGATTCGACCGGTATGATCCGGTCAAAGCGGAAACCGTCGCCACCGCGATCAAGATCGGGGATCCCGCCAGCATGGAACGGGCTCGCCGCGCGATCCAGCTCACGGACGGCTATGTCGCCAAGGTAACCGACGACGAGATCCTGGCAGCCAAATCGTGGATCGACCGGGTCGGAATTGGCTGCGAGCCGGCTTCGGCCGCGTCCCTGGCCGGAGTCAAAAAGCTGGTCGCCTCCGGGGTCATCCACAAGGACGCCACCGTAGTGGGCATCCTCACCGGGCAACTGCTCAAGGATGCCGATGCGGTCGTGGGGTATCACCTCGGCGATCTGGGCGGTTCGGAGCGACCCAACATCAATCGACCGGTCACGATCGAACCCACGCTCGACGCGCTGGAACGGACGCTCGCCGATGCGCTTTCGGGTTAGAGCGCCAGCCTCCAGCGCCAATCTCGGACCCGGTTTCGACGCGCTCGGTTTGGCACTCGATCTCTGGAACGAGCTCGAGATCGACACGGCCGGCACTCCCGGCGAGGTGACCGTCGAGGGCGCCGATGGCGCCTTGCTGGCTGACAAGCAGAACTACAGTCTCAATGCGATGAATGAGCTGGCGCAGCTGCATGGCGTCGAGCTGCCTGGCTTTTCGATGACGATTCGCGCCAATGTGCCGGTTGCGCGCGGCTTGGGCAGCTCGGCCGCGGCGCTGGCCTGCGGTCTGGTAGCCGGCAATGAGGTGACGGGTCTCGGGTTGAGCGCGAACGATCTCTTTCTGCATGCCTGGCAGATGGAAGGGCATGGCGACAACGTCGGCGCGGCGTTTTTTGGTGGAGCGATCCTGGCCGTCGCCGGCATGAATCGCGCGATCTTGCTGTCGAATGGGGATGATCTCGGTTTGATGGCAGTCACCTTCATTCCGGAAGCCACCAGCGCGACCTGGGCGGCCCGGGCGGCGCTTCCCTCCAATGTTCCGCTGCCGGATGCGGCGTTCAATGTCGGGGTCGCCTCCGGGCTGACCTGGGGACTCTCCACTGGAAATCACGAAGCGATCGCGGCGGGCATGCGCGACCGGTTGCACGAGCCTTATCGCGCACGACTTTTTCCGCATCTGACGCCGATGACCGATGCCGCCCGCCAGGCCGGCGCAGTCGGCGCTTCACTCAGCGGCGCCGGTCCGACGATTCTTACCCTGGTCGAGCCTGAGTATGTGGATGCCGTTTGCCGGGCGCTGCATCAGGTCGCGGTCGAGCACGATGTTCGGGGCGAGGTGAAACCCCTGAAACCAACTTCATCCGGCGTCTCCATCGAGCATTTCTAGTTCCCAGGGAATTCTTCCGATGTCGGACGATTGCTCGACGGGTAGGGGCGATCGCTACTCCGCTTTGGGCCAGGGTCAGAAGCCTCGCGTGGAGCCTGCTCGAAACTCAGTACCCCAGAGGGCAGAGGCGCCCTCCAATACGACCGTTTCACAGCATCAGTCTCGCGGTCTTTTCGCCCCATTCGGCCATGCCGGTTGGCTCGAAGCCGAACTTGGCATACAGGCGTTCGGCGACCGTGTTTTCCGGGTCGTAGCCCACGCTGATTTCGTCGTACCCCTCGTCGCGCATGCGACGGATGAGTCGTTCCATCGCCTGTTTGCCGAGTCCCTGTCCCTGATAGTTCCGGTCGATCATCAGACGGTAGAGCCAGGTCCGTTCTGACCGGTAGGACTTGCCGTACATCAAAAAACCGACCATGGTGCCTCCCCGGTAGATACCCATCGGTTTCAGCTCGGGATGGAACGATGCTTCAGCGATCGACCAGGCATTGGAGCGGACGAAGTCCCGTTGCTCCTCCTCGAGCTCGAGCGCGGCGGCAGTTTCCCAGTTCTGTTCGGTGATCGGGATCAGGACGATCATACTGGTCTCATCGTTGCAATACGCCGCCGTCGGTTGCCAGCATGGCTGCTTCGATCTCGGCTTTGGTCGCGGCCAGAAAATCGCCAGGCATGGTGTGCTTGAGGGCGGAGGCTGCGAGACCGAGCTCGATCGCGCGTTGCAGATCGTCTGGATCGGTAATGTATCCGGCAATGAAGCCGCCGGCGAAGGCATCGCCACCGCCCAGGCGGTCGACGACTTCGATCGAGGTCCATTCGGTCTTGTGCAGCTCCCCGCTCGGTCCCAGCGCAAGCGCCGCCAGCTTGAGCGAGCGAGATTTCTTTCCCCGCTTGCGGGTAATCACACAGACGTGGATTCCGAGCTTTTGCCGGGCCGCGGCCATGATGGTCTCTTCGTCACCTTCGATATCGAAAAAGGTCCGCAATCCACCACGCGAGGCAAAGAGCACATCCACCTTGGAAACGATCTCCATAAAGCAGTGCTTCGCTTCGATCTCGGTCCAGAGCTTGGAGCGGTAGTTGAGATCGAAGAAGACAGGTACGCCGGCCTGATTGGCTGCCTGCACCGCGTTCATTGTTTCGGCGCGTGCCGTCTCGCTCACGGCGGGAGTGATGCCTGAGACGTGGAACGCGCTGGCGCCAGTCAGGATGGCCGGCCAGTCGAACTCGCCCGGCTTGATGCGCGCGAAGGCCGAATTCTGCCGGTCATAGAGTACCGAGGAAGGTCGCGGATCGGTGGCCTCCTCCAAGAAGTACAAACCCATGCGGCCCTCGTCTTCACCGACCCAATGTACCTGCGACAAATCGACCCCATGCGCGCGGCTTTGCCGGGCCAGAAAGCGCGCGGCGCCATTGTCGGGCAAGCGAGAGACCCATTCTGCCTGGATTCCGAGGCAAGCCAATGTGACCGCCGAGTTCAGCTCTGCGCCACCAGGGCTCAGATCGAGCGACAGCGTCCGCTCCAGCCGCTCGTTGCGCGGTGGCGTGAGCCGGATCATGCCCTCGCCGAAACTCACTACGCGCAGGCGCTTCGTTGCTTCCTCGGCCATCGATCTCTCTTTCCTCGGCTTCCGTGACGGTTCCGTGCGGCGACAATCATACCGGGAAGCAGAACGTTGATTCCCGTGTACTTGACAGCTTTCATTCCGGTCGCCAAACTGCTCCTGCACGTTATAAGACGCCGTAACGAGCGCGGTGAGACAGAGGAATCGGACGTCGCACCGATGGAAGGCGTTTCCGGGCTTGGCCGATTGGCGCCGGCCCCGTAATCAGGGAGAGTGAGGCAACGTTGGCTCGCGTCATTTTCGACAATGTCACCAAACGGTATAGCGGTGGGGTGACAGCGGTCTACCAGCTCAACATGGAAGTCATGGACAAGGAATTCCTGGTGCTGGTCGGCCCATCCGGATGCGGCAAATCGACCGCCATGCGCATGGTGGCCGGCCTCGAAGAAATCTCCGAGGGTCGCATCATCATCGGCGATCGGGTCGTCAACGATCTGCCGCCGAAAGACCGCGACGTGGCGATGGTCTTCCAGAGCTACGCGCTCTATCCGCACATGACCGTCTATGACAATCTCGCGTATCCGTTGAAGCTGCGCAAGGTGCCCAAGCAGGAGCGCGATCGCCGCGTGCGTGAAGCCGCTCGCACGCTCGATATCGAGCCATTGCTCGAACGCAAGCCGAAAGCGCTCTCCGGCGGTCAGCGGCAGCGCGTCGCCCTCGGCCGCGCGATCGTCCGCAACGCCGATGTCTTCCTGATGGACGAGCCGCTCTCCAACCTCGACGCCAAGTTGCGCGTGCAAACGCGCGCCGAGCTGATCAAGCTGCACGAGCGGGTCAGCACGACCACCATCTACGTGACCCACGACCAGGTCGAGGCCATGACGATGGGCGACCGCATCGCGGTCATGAGCCTCGGCGTGCTACAGCAGCTCGATACGCCCCAGCGGCTCTACGACATGCCGGCCAACAAGTTCGTGGCCGGTTTCATCGGCTCCCCGTCGATGAATTTCCTCGATACCACCATCGAGAAAAAGGGGAACCACCTCTACGCAGTTAACTCCGATGTTCACCTGCAGGTACCGGAGGACAAGTTCGGCCCGCTCGATCGATTTATCGGCAAGCAAGTCATCCTCGGCATCCGCCCGGAGCATCTGGTACCGTGGGACCGCGCGAACGGCGTGGCCCCGCCAGATTCGAAAATCCCGGTGACGGTCGACGTGATCGAGCTGCTCGGAAACGAAATCTTCGTTTATCTGACCATGGACAACGGCGATATCATCACCGCCCGCATGGATCCGGATGTGAATCTGGAGCGCGGTATGAGGCTGGACGTCACCGCCGCGCCGGACAAGCTGCACTTCTTCGATCCCGAAACCGAGTACGGCATCTACGTCTAGGTTCGACCTCGTTCCAAATTCAACAGAGCGCGGCCGGTGCCGCGCTCTGTTGTTTTTCGATCCGCCAAGGCCATTGGTGCAGGCGTTCCTGCCGGGATTCGGGAAGGAGCGTTCGCGCGGAGGCAAGAAAAATGCCCCCGGTGCACTCCGGGGGCATTGCCATATGGCGCTGTGTTGGACCCTACGCCTTGGCTGTCTCGCTCGTTTCGGCCACCGGGGCGGACTCGGTATCGAGGACTTCATTCGCCTTGACGCTGCGGATCTCGATCTTGCGCGGTTTGGCCGCTTC
>DASTFJ010000204.1:0-4020 GCA_035708745.1 Thermomicrobiales bacterium
GGAATGAAGGCGCGACGGGTGATCATCGTTGGGTGAACCTCCGGATAGCTGGCGGCAACGGTCGTAGCACGGGTAGCGTATCCGAGATTCGCCCGCCACTCGCGCCGCCTCCGGCTTTGCCCGCTCAACAACCGGAAAAACAGAGAGGGCTGCCCTCCAGCCACACTTCGACCTACCCCTGAAGCGCCGGCATTCGCCAGACGCTTCAGGGGCGAATGGTGATCGGTTACGGAGTCGGCGTGCCGTCCTCCAGGAACGTGGTCACTGGCTCGTCCGCGGTCAGCAGATTGGCGATGAGCACGACGGCCGGCTCATCCCCGGCGTTATTGGCGGTATGAATGACATCGGCATCTTCGAACAGCGAATCGCCGGCATGAAGCTCGATCGCGCCAGCGGCCAGCGGCTCGGTCACCGGCGGGGTCGCTGGATCGGCAGGGGAGCGCGTGACGGTCGCAGTTCCCTCGATCAGCGTGTATGTCAGGGTGCCGGACTCGATGTAAAGAATGCTGGCCCCCGGATGGGTATGGCTGTTGAGCGTGGCGCCAGGCTCGTAGGTCAGCCGCACCAACCCCATGGCCAGCCCAGGCGCCGTCGAGGGGAGACCACCCCCCAACGGTTGCGGGGTGATGCCCGTCGAACCGGGAGGCATCGAGTGGTCCATCTGCGCGTGGACCAGACTGCCGCTGATCGCCATCGCCATCAGCAGAACTACGAAGGACAGCGACTTGATGATACGAACGTGCATGATCGTTGCTCCTCGTTAGATTCGAGTCAATAGTCGACGTTCGATTCCAGGTATCGAACTCCCGGCAGGTAAGCCCGGGCTGGGACGATGCCGTATAGGCGCCTCCTCTGCATGATGGCTTCGGTTAAGAGCGTCAGTCGACGGATGGGCCCATCCGTCAGGAATCGGCGACCGAAGGGGTCACCAGCGCCGGCTCATCGTCGGCATAGGCGACCGTGAAGACGGTGATGACCAGCGGCACTTCGTCGTTGTTGTCCAAAAACAGCGACGTTTCGGCCGGCGCCATGTCCAGGTCGAGCGTAAATGTGCCGCCGACGCCGAGCCGCCCTTCCGGGTACTGATACACGCTTTGCGTCGTCGGGGTGCCCATTTCGTTCACGCCGTTCTGGATGAATTCCAAATTTCCCGAATCCACGTAGATCCGTTCCTGCGCCCGGGCGCTGGCTGGCAACCAGCCGACTCCGGACGGTCCTTCTTCCGAGAGAACGATCCCCGGCGCAGCCGTGACTCTGCGCAGGGTGACGGTGATTGGCCGGCCGGAATCGAGCGCTGGCGCGTAGTCGTAGGAGTCCCAAATCACTTCCATGTTTTCGGGGGGACCTTCGACGCATTCGTTGAGTCTCCAGACGGCTTCTGTCACCACAAGCGGCTCCGGTCCCTGGTTGCGAAATCCAGTGAACCGATCGCCGGTTTCGTTGAGATAAAGCAGACTGTCGCCCGCCGCCAGCACAACCTCTTCGCCGCCCGGGATCGTTTCGAGCTCGCCATTAGCGCGGCTGATTTCCAGCGAACCTTCGGCCCGAACCGTGTACGCTCCCGATTCGACAAAACTGATAACGATCTTGGGAGCTCCGCACGCGTTGGGGTATGCGAGCGCCAATCCAGGTGCCAGGGAATAGCGATTCCAGACGAGGAAATCGTCGTCGGTCACGCGAAGCACCCCGGCAGCGAACTGCTTCTCGAACAGGGTTTGACTCACCAAATCCGGAATGGGAGTCGCCATCGGCGTTCCGTCGACTACCGCCGGAATCGAACGGGGATCCTCATCGCCGCCCGAGCTGAGCGCAACGAACCCCACGAGCACCCCGGCGAGAACGAGCAGCGTGACCGCCGTGGCAGCGAAAACGAGACGTCCGGAGATGGCGGACTGTCGCCGCTCGGACGCCCGCGGCGAAATCCGCTGCGCACGACCGTTCGCCGCATGGGACTGTGCGTCGACCGCGCGTAGCGGACCGGATTGCTGGAGCACCGCCCCCATATGTGAAGTGGTAAGTCTGCTCAGCAGGGTGGCGGAGAACGCCGGATCGGCCGGTTGCGCCACGTAGCGCCGGTGGATCTCCTGAACAGTGTTGTTCGACGCCTCGTCGAAACCGTCATGCGGCCCGTGTGATCGTTCGCCATTCACGAAAGCGTCCCAATACCGCATGAGCGCAGGAGCCGCTGCGCGCCGGGCGCGCCACCGACTAAACATTGTGGGGTCCTTCCACCTGAATATCATCAACCGCCAACAAGGCCCGCAGCTTGCGCACCGCTCGAAATTGCGCGGTACCGACCGCGCCGGTTCGGCAGCCCAACACCGTGCCGATTTCGGAGCCGGTCAGCCCGGCAAGCCGCAATTCCACGACCTGCCGCTCCCGAGCCGGCAACGCGTCGAGCGCAGCGTGCAACGAGCGTTCCTGTTCGGCGGCGAGGGCGTGATCTTCAGGGGACAGGTCGGTGGCTGGAACGTCTGCTGCGCCATCGAGGGTGCCCGAGCGCGGTGACTTTCGGTAATGGTCGACCACCACATGATGCGCGATGGTATAGAGCCAGCTGCGGAATGAGCCGCGCTGGTCGTCGAACCGTGCCAGCCCGGCAAGAGCCTGGGTGAAAATCTGGCTGGTGGCGTCTTCCGCCGCCTCACGATCTCCCAGCCGCCAGTAGCAGTGCGCGTGAATAGAATCGATGTAGCGCAGGTAGAGGGTCGCGAAGGCCTGAGGATCGGTCTGCGCATGTTCCACCAACTCATCGTCAGAGCGAAGATCGTGGGAAGGAGGCTGGTAGACAGAAGGCTGGCGTAACGAGCGGCTGGGCGGCATGGAAGACTCCGAACCCGCTGGCAATGTGGCTTCTGCAGACATAGTACGGAGTTCGGCGGAGTTCTTTACATCTTGGACGTGGAGCAGTCGCCGCGGCATGGCAGAATGAGTGGGCATTTTTCGTTCCAGCCGATGCGTACAAAGGACATCGAGACCAATGACCAAACGGGATATCGACCTTCTGGCACGCGATTCTTACCCACTCTCACGTCGCCGGCTTGGCTCACTCATGGCGGGTGGCGCGGCGGTGACGCTCGTAGGCGGTTCGGCAGTCTCCGGGCGTCATGCGGCAGCGCAAGGCGGCGCGACTCCCGTCCCAACCGGATCGCCAGTGCCGTTGACCGAGGAGCAGCAAGGCTGGCTGGCGCAGGCGAGCCGGGAAGATGTGAACGGCTGGGTGCACGTCAAGGTGCAGGGCGCGCCCTTTGCCCGCGGTTTTCAGCACGGCTTTCTGACCGCCGCCGAGTATGCCGAGTGCATCCGGGTCTATGCCGAGATGACCTACCAGACCATGGGCATGGACTATTCCTTCTTCGTCGAGAAGGGCGCCGAGCTGCACAAGGACAAGATCACGCCCGAACAGACCGAGGAGATGGAAGGGATCGCGGCCGGCTACACCGCCGCCGGCGTGCCCACTACGCTGGACGACATCATCGGCTGGAACGCCTACATGGAATTGACCGGCTACTGGTGGCCGGTCGTCGCCACCCAGTACGCCAATTCGGCCCCCAGCGGCAACCGCAAGAGCCATTGCAGCGCCTTCATCGCCACCGGAGACGCCACGGCCGACGGCCGCATCGTGATCGGGCACGAGTCGTTTACCGATTTCTGGAATGGCCAGTATATGAACTTCATTCTGGATATCACCCCGGATGACGGCTATCGCCTGGTCTATCAGGGCAGTCCGGGCTGGATCGCCAGCATGACCGATTTCTGGGTCACCGGCGGCGGTCTGGTCGTCGCCGAAACGACGATGGTCGGCTACCAGGGATACGACGTCAAAAAGGTGCCGGAATACGTCCGCGCGCGCAACGCCTGTCAGTTCGGCGAGAGCATCGACAACTGGGTCGAGCTGATGGATGCCCAGAACAACGGCGGCTACGCCAACATGTGGCTGATCGGCGATCTGAACACCGGCGAGATCGCCAACTACGAACAGGGACTGATCTACCAGTTGCTGCAGAAGAAGACCGACGG
>DASTFJ010000205.1:0-2448 GCA_035708745.1 Thermomicrobiales bacterium
CGGATCGTCGAAGCCGCGGTGGAGCTGCACGAAGAAGTCGGCCCGGCACGGACCTCGATCAGTGCGATCGCGGAACGTGCCGGAGTCGAGCGGCTGACCGTCTATCGGCACTTCGCCACCGAAAGCGACATCTTCCAGGCATGCTCTGCCCGATACCGTGAGCTGCACCCGCTCCCCGGCCTCGGAGCGTGGGAGGCGATCGAGGATCCTTTCGACCGCCTGAAGCTGGGACTTGTCGAGCTCTATCGCTACTTCGCCGAAACCGAAGGCATGACCTCGGCGGTCATACGGGATGCTCCATCGACCCCCGCGATGCACGAGCCCTTTGCACGTTACCAGGCATGGTTTCGTGCGATGTTGGCGCTGCTGACCACCGGATTCGTTACGAACGGAATTCCGGCTGAGCGCGTCCAGTTGCCGATTCGCTTGGCGATTGATTTCCGCACCTGGCAGATCATGATGCGTGAACAGGGGATGGATGTAGAGGCAGCAGTGGAATATCAGATGGGGATCGTGCGCTGGGCGGCCATAGGCGTCTGACCGCCCACGCCGCCGGCGCGGGTTTCGTATGCTACGCGCATGACTGACTCCCTTCCGTTGTTCGAATTCGATGAAGACCGCAGCGCCATCCTCGAGCCGCACCACATCCTCCTGCGGCGCGAAGGGTTTCCGGAGCATGCGGTCATCTGTTTCTTCCACGAAGTGCTCGAGGATCTCGCCAAACGAGATTCGACCGAGATCATCGGCTTTCTCACCAGCGAAGCCGGTCCGAGTCCGATGCTGAAGGTCGAAATCGATGGAACGCCGGTCGTCGCGGTGCAGCCCGGTATTGGCGCGCCGATGGCCGCCTTCGTGCTGGAAGAGTTGATCGCGCTGGGCGCGCGCACGGTCGTCGCCTGTGGCGGAGCCGGAGTGCTCGACCGCGAGATCGGAGTCGGGCAGCTCGTGATTCCCACCAGCGCAGTGCGCGACGAAGGGACCTCGTTCCACTATCTGCCGCCGTCGCGTGAGATCGCGCAGGACCCGAACATGGTCGCCGCGATCGAAGCCACCCTGAATCGGCACGGCATCGCTTACCAACTGGGAAAAACCTGGACCACCGACGCGATCTATCGGGAAACTCGCGCCAGGGTTGCCCGGCGACAAGCCGAAGGGTGCGTCATGGTGGA
The DNA here is from genome assembly GCA_035708745.1 of Thermomicrobiales bacterium. GTDB lineage: Bacteria > Chloroflexota > Chloroflexia > Thermomicrobiales > UBA6265 > JAMLHN01. The sequence goes on from DASTFJ010000205.1 coordinate 1,170, forward strand.
AATGGAAGCCTCGGCGCTCTTTGCGGTTGGCGCCTTCCGCGGCGTGCCGGTGGGGCAGATCCTCTACGGCGGCGACGACGTCAGCGGCTTGGGCGATTGGGACCGGCGCGACTGGGACAATCACTCGATCCGCGAACAGCTCTTCTGGCTCACCGCCGAAAGCTGCCTGGCGTACCACGCGCCCGCCTCGTAGTCGTCGCCCCGAGCCGGCGAAGCGGCACCCGGAGGTGAGTTAACGTTCTGCGCTTTTTGATTCCAGCCAGCCAGCGATCTCTTCGACCGATGGATGATCGGTCGCGACGAAAACCGCGAAATCCTCGAATTCCTGCTGCGATGCGGTCAGCGCATATCCATTGAGGTCCAGCAGCATGGCCGCGGCTGAGATGCCTGAGCGCTTGTTTCCATCGACGAACGGGTGATTTTGGATGATGGAGCGCATGAGAACGGCAGCCTTTTCATGGAGCGTGGGATAAAACTCCTGGTCGCCGAATCCGCTCATCGGTGCCTGGAGCGCCGATTCCATGAGTCCAATTTCCCGCACACCATGCGAGCCACCCGTCTCCTCGATCAATCGATGGTGGAGATAGAGGAGTTCTTCCGCAGCGAGAAGTCTCAACGCTGTGACAGGGATTCGAGTGCTGGCCGGTACGCTTGGATGAACTCGTCAACTTTTCGGGCGAAATCAGGGCTGATCAACGGCTTTTCGACTGGCGAAACCTCGATCGAACTGCCGTTTTTGCTCAGAGCAACATCGACCTCAGAGCCGTCCTTCAATTGCAGCTCATCGAGAAGCTGACCTGGAAGCGCAATGACCAAGCTGTTCCCGCTTTTGAAGACCGATCGAATCATCATGCCTCTCCCACGCCGTCTGGTAACTCATGTGCTGACGGCGTAAGTACAAATAATACCGCGCACCGGCAATGCGATCTAGCGGGAACGAGCATCCAACTCCTCATTCAACCGCCGGAGGATGACCTCGATCTGATCGTCTGCCAGCCAGTGGGTGTTGATCTGCAAGCGATCGCGTAGGGGATCGAGGTGGATCGACGGCTCGCCCTCGATCAGTGCGCGTTGCACCTCGCGGATCGTCCAGGCATCGTCGACCGGGTAGATGCCGATCACCGGGAAGGGCCAGACATCCCGATCGTCGTTGCGGGTGAGACGGATATCGGCGCGCCCCTCCAGACCGGCCACCAGGCGGTCGGCCTGCGCCATATGCCGCTGGTAATCGGCCTCATGGTCGTGCACCAGAAAGCGCTCCAGTGCGACCAGTAACCCG
>DASTFJ010000206.1:0-3031 GCA_035708745.1 Thermomicrobiales bacterium
GCGCTTGCTCCCCGGCGCCGATGCGCTCATTTCAGCGCGCTTCTCACCGGCGCTGACCGAAGCGGCCGATTCTCTGCGTTTGATCCTCACGCCCGGCGCCGGTACCAACAACATCGACTTCTCCGCCGTGCCGGAGCAAACCACTGTCTGCAATGTCTTCGGGCACGAGCACGGGATCGCCGAATACGTCTTCACCACCATGGGCATGCTCAACCGCGACTATCCCGGCATGGACCGTCGCCTGCGCCAGGGCGACTGGCGCGACCATCTCGGTATGCCGCTGCCCGAGCTGCAAGGAAAAACCGTTGCCATCGTGGGAGTGGGCCGCATTGGCGCGGAAGTCGCTCGCTGGGCGAGCTTCATGCGCATGAACGTCATCGGCGTGACCCGCGATGCCGCGTCGGCCAGTGCCCGCGCCTCCGGCATCGAGCGCATCGTCTCGCTCGACGACCTGCAAACCGTTCTTCCGCAGGCAGATTTTCTCGTACTGGCATTACCGCTCACCGCCAAAACGCGCGGGCTCATCGCCGAGCGGGAGCTGGCGGCGATGAAGCCATCGGCATTTCTGATCAATGTCGCCCGCGGCGAGGTGGTCGACGAGGCCGCTCTCTACGCCGCCTTGAAAGCGCATACCATCGCCGGCGCGGCCATCGATGTCTGGTACTGCTATCCCGAGGGTGACCGCCCGGCGCTCCCCTGCAATCTTCCCTTCTATGAGCTGCCGAACGTGATCATGACCCCGCATATCGCCGGCGCCACCGAAAACACGTTCTTCTACCGCTGGGCCACCATCAACGACAACCTCCGCCGCCTCCGCGACGGCGAACCCCTCCTGAACGTCGTTCCCCGACCAACCTGAACCGTCATCGACTCGCACCCATCGGTATGAGCGGCTCTCTGTGGCCGCCCTTGATTTGGGCGCGCATGGGCCGTGGCGACACCCCAGCGCCGAGACGAAAATCCGCAAGGAGGATGATTTCCAATCACGAGATGGCTGTGAGTGAGACGGGCGCCCACGGGGAGGCGCACCTACCGAAGCACGGGAGGGTGAGGAAATTTGGAGCGTTGTGATTCTGTATCACGCGACTTGACAATGTGTGCAATCGTGATTAGCATGAAACTCGGTTTCACCTTTTCTTGATCTTCGCACGAGCATGCTCCCGATGCCTCAGGATTCCCCGCAATATCAGGTCCGGGCGTTGGAACGCGCGCTCGATCTGCTCGAATCTTTCACCCTGGCGGAACCTGAGCTTTCCTTCACCGAGCTGACCGAGCGCAGCGGCCTCTCCAAAGCTACCGCGGTGCGCCTCCTCTCTATCCTGGAGCGGCGCCGCTTTCTCGAACGCTCGCCCGATACCGACCGCTATCACATCGGCCTGCGCACCTTCGAGCTCGGCAGCATCTACGCCCAGTCGTCTCAGCTCGAAACCGTCGCCCTTCCATTCCTGAAAGAGCTCGCGGACACCTGCGGGCAATCGGCCAATCTCGGCATTCTCGATCAAGGCCAGGTCGTCCATGTCGTGGTCGTCCCCGCCAGCCGCCCGATCCATTTTTCGGTCCGCAGCGGCCAACGAGACGCCGCCCATAGCAGCGGCCTCGGCAAAGTTCTGCTGGCCGCCCTGCCCGATGCCGAATTGGACGAGATCATCACCGCGCGGGGACTCGAGCAACGCACCCCGAAAACCCTCATCACCCTCGACACCCTTCGCGCCGCGCTGGTCGAGGTCCGTGCCCAGGGGTACGCCATCGACGATGAAGAATCGGTGCCCGGGCTCACGTGCATTGCGGCGCCGGTGTTCGACGATCGCGGCCGGGTCGTGGGCGCGGTCAGCATTTCCGGGTTGACGAGCGAATACGCCGAACCCAACCGCAGCACCTATATCGCGGCGGTTGTGCGGGCGGCCAACGGCATCTCGCAACGACTCGGGGCCGCGGTGCAGGCCGGGAGGGCGATGGACGAGACGAACGACGGTTTGGCGCAGGCGGCTGCGCGATAGTCGGAGATCAGGGAAAGCAGAGGATGTCGGAAACAACGGTCGAAACCAACCATCTGAATCTCGCGGGCAGCCAGCAGCTACTCGATCGCGCCAGCGAGGTCACGCCTGGAGGTGTGCACACCTCCATTCGCCGCATCGATCCGCAGCTCTGTTTCGAACGGGCCGCGGGTGCCTATCTCTACGATGTCGATGGCAATCAGTACATCGACTATCACGCCGCGTTCGGACCCTTCGTGCTCGGACACGCGTACGAGCCGGTCAACGCCAGGGTCATCGAGGCGATCGGCCGGGCCGATCTCTTTGGGGTCGGGGCCACCGAATACGAGCTGGAGCTCTGCCGCAAGATCGTGCAGCATGTCCCCTCGGTGGACAAAGTGCTCCTCTGCAATGCCGGATCGGAAGCCACCTATCACGCCATCCGGGTGGCCCGCGCCGCCACCGGCCGCAAGCTGCTCATCAAATTCCAGGGGTGCTACCACGGTTGGCATGGCTATGTGCTGCGCAACGGATTGAGTGCGCCGGACATGGTCGGCAAGCGCGATTTCGGCTCGGCCGGCATGCTGGACGAGGAGATCGACAGCACCCTGGTTTGCACCTTCAACGATCTGGCCGATGTGCAAGCCACCGTCGCCGCCCATCCCGACCAGATCGCGGGCATCATCCTCGAACCGATTCCGCACAACATCGGTTGCGTGCTGCCAAAGCAGGAATTCCTCGAAGGCTTGCGCACCCTTTGCGACGAGCAGGGGATCGTGCTGATCTTCGATGAGGTCATCACCGGCTTCCGCCATGCCATCGGCGGCTACCAGTCGGTCTGTGGCGTCACGCCCGATCTCACCACCATGGGCAAGGCGATCGCGAACGGCTTTCCCATCGCGGCGCTGGGCGGCCGCGCCGACCTGATGGACCACTTCAATACCAATCCGGGCGGCGATGTCTTTTTCGCCGGCACCTACAACGGGCATGCCGGATCGGTGGCGGCCGCGCTGGCCACCATCGAGGAGATGGAGCAAAAGCCCGTCCATCAGCACATC
>DASTFJ010000207.1:0-9636 GCA_035708745.1 Thermomicrobiales bacterium
GCCCACTCCGCGAAATCCGATCACCCACCTCCCGTTCGACGACCGGTCCGTCGAGCCGATTGCGATTGCGCTCGGTGCGCCGGTCTCGCGCGCGTCGTTTCAGCTCCCCGGCAGCACGGTCTACCAGCTCACCGTCGAGAACGCGCTCGGGCTCCCCGCCACCCTGCTTACCCTCTGGCCCGGCATCCACCGGGTCGATGCCATCTCCCCCTCTTCGACCGTCGTCTTCACCAACGTGCAGACGGTCGATCTGGTCGGCACGGTGGAAGTGCAGTTCCGCCGGACCAATCAGGAAATGCTCATCGTCGCCCGCGGCGGCAAGATCATCGTCCGGGCGTAAAGCGGGGCATACCATGAACGAGACAAACGAAGTCAAACGAATCGAAGCCCTGGTTGAGTTTGGATGGCCGGAAGACGTTGCAGAGTTGGCCGTTCGCAATCCGGGCGTTCGGATAGACGCCATCGGGTCGCCGTGTATGAGCGACGAGAGACGCGCGGCGCTGGGACTCGATCAGACGGTTGACGATTTTCTCTCGACTGTAGCCGCAATCAAGCACCCTGCCAAAGCGTCCTGATTCCTTTTACATTCGTTCAGAATTCCTCTGAATTTCGCGATACGCATCGTCGCGCTCAAGAGCAACGCGTTGATCCAGGCGCAAAACGCGGATAGGCGGCAGACGTAGGATCGCTACTGACCGGCTTCGGCTGCCGCGATTCGGTCGGATGCCGACCAGAAGCGGTCCATCTGCGAGGCGTGCTCGCCGGCGGTCATGAGGCGCGGCTGGTTGAAATCCTCGATCTCGACCCCGCGCACCCGCAGGCCCACCACCTTGTCATCGCGCAGCACGATCTCGAGGATATTCCCCTCGCGCACCCCGACCGAGAACATCTGGTCGAAGATGAAGTTGCCGACCGAGTAAAGAATGGGTTTGCCGTTGTAGACCTGCATCCCCTGGATGATGTGCGGATGGTTGGTCACCACCATGGTCGCGCCCTTGTCGATCGCGGCTTTGGCGCCTTCGCGCCCCCACGCCGGCGGGATGTTGAAATACTCGATGCCGAAGTGGAAGTATGGAATGACGATGTCGTACTGCCCGGCGAGCGACTCGATATCGGCCAGGAACTGATCGGTGATATAGGGGTTGGTGCCCGGCGAATCGTCGGTGGCGCCGGCATACCCGGTATTGCCCAGCTCGCTCAGATAGACCGTCGCGCCGAAGTCGCGGGCTTCTTCATTGGCGGTCACTCCGTCGATCCCGATGAACGCCATCGTCTTGCCGCCGACCTCGGCCACCCAAGGCGCTCGCGCCTCGGCGAGATTGTTCCCTGCGCCAAAATGGGGAATGCCGCCACCCTGCAACGCATCGATCGTATCGAGCAGTCCCTGAGCGCCCCAGCCTTCGCTATTCCACATCGAATGGTTGTTCGCCAGCGTCACCGCGTCGATCCCGGCCAGCTTGAAGCCGTCGACCATCTGCGGGCTGGAAACGAAGGTGAAGGTGTGCGCGTCTTCGGGCGGTTGCAGCGTGTTCGAGAGATTGCCTTCGAGGTTGGCGATCATGACATCGTACGAGCTCAGCTCGGCCGCCACCTTGCGGAAGGGATGGGTGTAGTCGCCAAAAGCGACCATCTTGTTGTTGACATTGCGGCCGGGCACGATATCGCCCACCACGCCCACGCGGATCGCGCCGTCTTCGTGTCGCACCGGATCGTAACCATCGACGGCAATGACGCTGGCACGGAAGTCGACCTGAGCGGCCGGCACCAGCGCGACCCCACCGGGGCGCTTGTCCAGCTCCGCCGCCAGCGCCTCGTAGTCGTTCACCGTCGTTGCTGGTGTGCCGGCGGTGGGCGTGCCGCCAGCAAGCGCGATCGGCTCGACTTTCAGCGAAACCGCCGAACCGAGCTCCCGCCAATCGGGAACCGCACCGGACAGCACGTTGGCGACGTCGGCGCTGCCGATGCCATACAGGGGCAAGCGGGGCGAGGCCACCAGGGCCATACCGGCGGGGAGTCCACTGACCTGCTGGGCGGAAGCGATCGTGCGCCCTCCAATCGTCATCGCGGTCGCCGCGCCGGCGGCCTTCAAGACGGTTCGACGCGAAACACTCCGATCAGGAAACGATGACGGCACGTGGACTCCTCTCGGCTCGGCGGAACATCCGCCGAATTCCGGCAAATCGTACCCCGAGCGCGAGCGGGAATCATCCCTATGGCGGATTTGCATGTAGCAACTTGGTCAAGGGTCAAGGGCCAAGGGTCAGGTGAAACCTCTACTCGTGCCGCTCTGGACCCTGGACTCTTGACCCATGACCCGTTCTGGCGAGTTCGCGATCCCGCCTCAGGGAGTCGTTCCGGTGAAATAATCGCTGATCGCCTGCGCCAGCGCGGAGACGATCGCCTCGCGGCCGGCTTCGCTGGCCAGCAGCTGCGCGTCGCTGGCATTGGAGATGGTCAGCAGCTCGGCGACCACCCCGGGCATCCGGCTGGGATCCTTCAACCCATCCCGTGCGCCGGTGATCATGAAGAGCGAGTCGTAGAGCATCTGGTTGCCACGGGTGACCGCGCCCGATTCCGGCAGGGCGCCGTCATCGACCACAGAATACCCGGCGGCGGTCAGTCCTCGACCGAGCTGCTGGTCGATCAGCTCAGCCAGCCGTTGCGATTCAGCGCTGTCGGTTCGACCCTCGGCATACCAGGTGGAAAATCCGGACACGCCCGGGTTGGTCGAGCCGTCGAAATGCAACGAAATCAACAAATCGGCCTGCTCATCATTGCAATAGTCGATGCGCGCCTGCATCTCGTCGAGCTGCGCGCTGTGTTGGGCATCGGCGTCGGTGACGCCGCTCTCCCGAGTCTGGCCGTCGCGGTTTACATCCTGGAATTGGGTATTGCGCACGGTGTCGCCGTCACGCGTCTGCACCACGGTGAAGCCCATGGCCGTGAGCTGACCAGCCAGCTCGCGGGCATAGGCGGCGGTGTAGAGCGCCTCGTCCATGGCCGGGGCGGTGGAATCGCCGGTGCGGCGGAATCCGCGATCGACCCCACCGTGCGCCGCGTCGAGGCAGATCACTTTTCCCTGAAAGGCCGGGTTGGGCGCGATCGCGGCGGCCGGGTCGCTGCCGGTTCCGCCGGACGCGGCGGGAATGACGAGCTGGGGCGCCGGTAAGGGTGTGGATTCCGGATCGGAGCGAATATCCCGCACGATCAATGCGAAGGCCGTCAGCGCCGCCAGCAGGATCAGCAACACCCCGGCCCATTTGAGCGCCACCACTTCGCCATAGCGGCGCTGCGGCACCCGCACATATGGGGGAACCGCGGGAGCGGCCGGCCGCAGCGGGACGCGTTCGGACGGATAGGGCAGGGCCGCGGCGCTCGCCGAAACGGCCCGAGGCGAGGGGCCACCTGGCCGGCCGGGTGGCACACGACGACTCGGAGCCGGTCGCGGCTGCTCGCGGCGTGGAGGCAGTTGCGGGGGAGGTCCAAGCCAGGGAAGCTCGTCCTCGAACCAATCTTCGGACATCAGCCTTAGCGGGCGAGCCGGATCGTTGCAGGCGATCCCAGCTCGTTCGGTCGACGACGAATGCTATGGAGTGACGGACAGCGAAGATGGCAATGCGGCACTCCAGCCAGTGCGCGGCCAGCATAGGAGAACGTTCACGCGAATTGCAAGCGAGTCCGGAGTTCGGAGAACGCTCATGCCCTCGGTTGCCCCGGGCCCAGGACGAGACCGGTCGGGCGACACCTCACCGAGGAACCAACTCGACCATGCGAGCCGATGCGGCTATTCCTCGCGGAGTGAGGCAAACAAGGAATGCGCGGGGAGGTCCAGCCGAATACATTCTCCTGGCGACCGAGCGAGAATACCGAGGCCTGATCGTTCGATTTCTGCGGCCAGTGGTTGATCGAGCGTCAAGAGGATGTCTGCGCGAATCGCATGAGCAGCGGCAACGACATGCTCGTCTTTCGGGTTGATCCCAGGAAACAAACGTGGCTGGACGTCGAGTCGAGGTATCGGTGCAACGCGGGGCGCACCGGCTCGAAGTTGTTGGCGGTGACGCTGCAAGCATTCCGGCTCGAATTTGGCGGAAAGGTTGGATTCTGCTTCCGCCAGCACCGCAAGCGAAACGGCTGCGCTCAGCAGTCCACGTTCGCATAGCCTCCAGACGAATGCCGATCCCCCGGTTGATGAAACGGCGGCGGCGATCAGACAAGATGCATCGAAAAAGACAAGCGTCGAGGAGTCAACGCGACTCATGGGCGCCGGAAGATCCGTCCACGAAGGGGAACGATCCAATCACAGCCTGGGTCTCTGCATCGAGTGCATCTTGATCGAGGAATGTTTGCAGTTGCCGGTCGGAATAGGTGCGCAGGTGAATGTCGGGCCGGGCTGCCGTCGAAGCGAGCAGCAGCTCGACGCTCTGCTTGCGAATGCGATAACTCCGGCCGAGGCGAGAGGCATTCAAGCGACCGTCGCGGATATAGCGGTAGATCGTCTCTCGATTCACCTGCAAATAGTCGGCAGCCTGTTCGGGAGTCAGAATGTCGGGAAATGTCGTGCTCATGAGTCGACTTTAGCATATTCGAGACGACTCAAGTCGACATTTGCTGTATGGCATCGAGCAGGCGGTAGCGTCATATCGGGCCAAGCCCGCCCCCACTTTTCAGGAGGAAAATGCGCTCGGACTACGCCGCTGGCTGCTCGACCACCGTCTCCACCGGCGGATGGAGCTCCGACTCCGACATGCGGTAGCGCACCACCGAGGGGAAGGCCCAGGCCACCACCGCCGCGACCCCGACCGTCGCGATGCCGCCGATGGCGACCGCCGGACCCACGCCAATGAGCGAGGCGGTGATGCCCTTCTGGAATTCCCCGAGCTGCGGGCCGCCCATACCCAGCGAGCGGTGCACCGCGGCCACCCGGCCGCGCAGATCGTCCGGCGACAGCAGCGTGCGGGCGGCGTGCCGCAGGGCCATGCTGATGGCGTCGGCCGCTCCGCTGAAGGCCAGGAAGACGAGCGAGATCCAGAGCGTGGTGCTGATGCCGAACCCGATCAGGAAGCACCCATAGGCCACGATCGAGCCGAGCACCCAGAGGCCGGCCCGGTCGGGCAGATGCGTGACACTCAGCAAAATCGCCATCGTCACCGCACCGGCAGCCGGCGCGGCTAGCAGGAATCCGAGCCCGCGCGGTCCCACCCCCAGCACCTCATCGGCAAAGATCGGCATGAGCGTGGTGCACGCGCCGAACAGCGTCGCCAGAAAATCGGCCAGCATGACCCCGAACAAGGTCGGTGTATTGCGCAGGAAGCGCAACCCTTCCAACGCCGCCTGGTAGCCCGACATGGTAATCGCCACCGCCGGCGGCCGCTGCTGCATCAGCAGCACCGCGACGATGACCGCCAGAAAGGAGACGGCATCGACAGCATATGCCCCGGTGGACCCGGCCGTGGCAATGATGATGCCGCCCACCGCCGGACCAACGACCTGCGACAGATGCGAGATCAGGACGCTCATGGTCGAGGCTGCCGGCAGCTCCGAGCGCGGCACCAGCAACGGCAGCAACGCCTGGCGGGTGGGGTTGGCGACCCCCTCGAAGATGGCGGCGATCATGGTGATGCCATAGATCGCCCAGATGGTGATCTGTCCCGAGGCGCTCAGCCCGACCAGCACCAGCGCCAGCGCCAGTAACGCGGATTGCGTCCAGAGCAACGTCTTGCGACGGTCGCCCCGGTCGGCCACCACGCCGCCGATCAAACCGAAAATGAGAATGGGGATGAATCGGAAGAGTCCGAGCAATCCCAGGTCGAAGGCGCTGTGCGTCAGCTCGTAAATCTGCCAGGCGATGGCGATGCGCTGGATCTGCGATCCGGCTTGCGAAAGCGCTTCGGCCACCCAGAGGTACCGAAAATCCCGGTAGCGGAGAACGCGGTAAGATCGGCTGGAAACTGACTGATTCATGCAGTTTCCATCGGATGCGCATGGAATGCCGGGTCAGTTGTCATCGCCGCCGCGCCATTGGAGCCAGTGAGGGTGTCCATTGTAGTGATGCGGCGGTGTTTTCGGAGGAATCCATGCCCGAGCCGGCGCAGCCCAATTCGAGACCGAGCCAGCTCCACGCGAGCCATCTGCCCGGGGTGTGCGATCCCAAGCCCGAGCTGCGCGATCTGCCGCCGAGCGGCTCGGCCCGGCGGCTGAAGCTGCTGAAGCGCGGGCTTTTGCTGCAGTGTCCCTATTGCGGTCAGAGGCACATCATCAAATACCCGTTCTGGATCAAGGATTGTTGCCCCAGATGCGGCTACCGGTTCGCGCCGGAATCGGGCTATTTCGTCGGCGGTTATGCACTCAATCTGATCGGCGCCGAGATCGTCGGCGTGGCGATCATCGTCATCATTCTGCTGCGCAGCAGTCTCTCGCTCTATCAACAGGAGGCCATCGGCATCGGATTTGCCATCCTGCTGCCGATCGTCTTCTTTCCCTGGTCGCGCACCCTCTGGATGGCGTTCGATCTGACCGTGCAGGGCGATGCGCATTTAGAGCAAGAAAAACGGAGTACTGAACCCTGAGTCCGGGGTCCGGGGTCCGGAGACGGCGTAGTGCAGGACGTCCCTGTCCTGCTGTTGCCGCTCACCTTGCTTCAACAGGACACGGAGGTCCTGCACTACAGCGGTTGCGATCTTCTCCGGACTCAGGCCTCCGGGCTCCGGACCTCGCTCCGATATACTCGCGCGAACGTCATCGCATGGGCTGAGGGGTGGTATGCGCGAGAATCGCGAAGGAAGCGGCAGTCGGGAAACGTCGCAGCTGGATCAGATCAGGCGAGTAGGCGTGCGGGCCGAGCAACCGGCCGATCAACGCGAAGTCGATCTCTACGTCCGCACCTATACCACTCTGCTGGAAAGCTCGGGCGCGGTCAGTGTCTCCAGCTTCGAACCAGCACATATCACCGCCGCGCCCTCGCTGCATGCCGGCGCCACCGAAATCGAACCGGACATGAACGCGATGATGTATTCGCTGCAGCGGCTCCCCGCCAAAGTGATGCAAATTCGCCATTTCGTGCTGGGACAGAGCGCGATCGCCTTCGAGCGCGCGGGATATGCCGATTTCACGAGCTGGTCGCTGGAAACCGCGCCGGCCCGGAGGCGCAAATGGCGCTACGACGGGAAGGAAACCCTCGGCGCGCTGATCGCCTCGTCGTCCGATCTGGACGACATGATCCCTTGTATCGTCGCGCTGCAGATCGAGCTGACCAAGATCCATCGCATCCTGCGGGCGTCGCCCGAAGCGACCGCGCTGATCGAGAATTTCGCCGCCGGCGAGCCGGAAGACCCGCCCCTGGTGGAACGGGTCGGCGAGCTGCTCCTGGTCTCCCCCCACGATTGGAACCGGCTGCGCGGAGTGTGGAGCAAAACGCTCTGGTCCAATCTGCTCGAACTCTCCAAGGCTCGTACGCGCTGGGATATCCGCATGCTCGGCGCGAGCTATCTCGGCTACAACCGCGCCACCCGCCAGTGGTGGGCGCCGGTGCAGCTCGCCATGGCCGAGCTCGGCTTTCTCGACCGGCCGGTTTATTTCGTCTCCTCGAACACCCACAGTCTGGTCAATACACTGGCCGGCACCGCTATGCGCCGCAAGCAGGAGCTCACGCAATATATCCGCGACACGATGCACGGTGAGCTCCTGCCCGAGCTGGAAGCGCTCGAAGCCGGCGCCAGCCGCTCATCGTGGGAAAACCTGCTCTATTTCGCTGCCCGGTCCTATTTCGCCGAACCGGGCCGCGAGGCCGAGCGGCGCGTCCGCAATGAGGAAGAGCACGCCGCGGGCATCAGCCATTTCAGCTCGACCGGCGCCATCGATGTCGGCATCCAGCTGATCGACTTGCAGCAGCTCGATGCCGCTTCGCTCGATCCGCGGCTGTTGAATCCGGGCGAGCGCCTCGCCCCGGGCAATACCGACGCGATCATCGTCAATATCAACTACCCGCTCGGGTTGGCGGCGTATCACATCATGTCGCAGATCGCGATGAGCACCGAGCAGATCCGCGGGATCTATATCCTCGGCAAAGCGGCTACCCTCAACGGCCGCATCGGCGATGTCATGATCGCCAATGTCGTTTTCGACGAACACTCCGGCAACACGTATTGGCTCGACAATTGCTTTTCCTACGCCGATCTGGCTCCCTATCTAGTCTACGGCGCGGCGCTCGACAATCAGAAAGCCGTGACTGTCATGGGCACCTACCTACAAAACCAGGGCTATCTCGACTTCTATTACCGCGAGAGCTATACGGTGGTGGAAATGGAAGCCGGGCCCTATCTGAATGCGATCTACGAGGATCTGTTTCTCGACCGCTACCCGCAGGACGAGGCGATCAACCTTGCCCAGCATTCCGCCGGCCGGCTCGATCTCGGCATCATCCACTACGCGTCGGATACGCCGTATACCCGCGCCCAAACTCTGGGCGCGCGGGGTATGTCCTATTACGGACTCGATTCCACCTACGCCTCCACGCTGGCCATCGTGCGGCGCATCTTCGAGAAATCGGGAATCATCGTGCCCGCATAAAAACCCCATGGCAGCCAAACGGAACGGGGCGGCGCATGCGCCGCCCCGTTCGCCTCTCTCGGTGGTGTAACGCGGGAGCTATTCGACTGTGAACTGCGACACCATGCCCAGCATCCAGTGCGGGGTGCCATCCGGCGTGGAGACGTCGCAGACGAGCGTGTAGAGACCGGGGGTCAGGTCCTCGATGTAGATATCACCCGTGAGGCCCGGCTCCAGATAGATCGCATGGAAGAAGCCGGTGACCTGATCTTCCGGCAGCTCGTCACTCATGATGATCGATTCGGACGTATTGCCTTCGGTGAGTGTCAAGGTCACGCCGACATGCCCTTGATGCGTGAACGAGGTGTTCGAAAACCGCAGGATCACCGGGCCGGCCGGAATGGCGTTCTCGCTCAAGGCGAATGCAAAATCGACCATCTGAATTTCGAGAACCGTCGCATCGGGGTAGAGATCGTCGGGAATCGTAGTTGCCTGGAGTCCGTCGATCTTCCAGGAGCCGCCGTCTTCCACCAGATACCAGGTCTCCGCCACCTGGGTCCCCGGTTGGTTCAGGAAGCCGCCGAACACGATCGGCACTCCAACGCGCCCGGCGGAATCGACGATGATCTCCCCCGTGTGCACCAGCTCCATCGGCGCCACCTCGGCCATTGCCGCGGGAACATTCGCCGGATCGGTGTCACCGGTCAGGAACGCCACCATGTTCGGCGTCATCAGGGCGGCCAACGCCTCCCAGTCGCCGGCGCCGATACAGGAGACGATGTTGTCGAGCCCGGTCGTCGCCGCGGCGGCGACCTCGTCCGAAGCCGCGGCCGCATCTTCTCCCAGCGCCGCCGGGCTGGCCTCCGATTCAACCGGCGCACCCGCAACCAGCGGCGGAGCTTCGCACACACCCGCTCCCGGGCTGGCATCCTGCGCCACCGCGGGCAGGCCACCCGTGAGCAACGACACGCCTAACGCTAGCGCGATCCCACCATCTCGCATCCAATGTTCCTTGAACATGTACGACCTCCGTTTTCCCACTACGTCCAAAAACCGCCGCGCCCAAGGTGCGAATCCACTGTGTTTTCATCC
>DASTFJ010000208.1:0-15190 GCA_035708745.1 Thermomicrobiales bacterium
CGAGCCGGCGGGCGCGGACGCGTTCGATCGCTATCTGCAAAAGGGGCATTTCCTGCCAGCAGAGCAGAACACCCAATGGTGGCTCGACCACGCCCGCGCCCAGCTCATCCAGGCGACCGAAGAGATGAAGGAGCTGGCCAACTCCATCGACAGCACGCGCTCCTGGAAAGAGCAATTGGCGGAGATCCCCGACCACCATCCGACCGTGGACCGGTACTACCAGTCGTTTGGCGAGGTCTGGAAAACGTGTCGGCAGCAGGCAATCGACGCGGAGCTGGTCACCTGGCCCGATTTCCCGATCGATTTCGGGCCGATGCCTCGTTCCGATCGACAGGCGGCCAAGGGACGCTATTACCTCTACTACCGTTGCCCGCCGCCGTTTGGGTATCACGATTCACATCGGTACGTCGTCCCGCCTTGCGAGCCGGATATGACCCCGGAGGAGCAGGAACGGGTGCTGCGTAGCACCAACGACGCGCAGATCACGCTCAACCACGTGATCCATCACGCCGGTTTGGGGCATCACGTGCAGAACTACAACGCCTTCCGGGCGGAATCGCGCGTGGGGCAAATGGCGGGCACCGATTGCGCCTCGCGGGTCGCGATGTTCTGTAGTGGCACACTGGTCGAGGGGTGGGCCTGCTACGCCACCGAGCTGATGGAAGAAATCGGCGCGCTGACCGATCTACAACGGTTATCTGAAGCGCAAACCCGATTGCGCATGGCGGCGCGCGCGGTCGCCGACACCGCGATCCATTCGGGTGAATTCAGCCTGGAGCAGGCAGCGCGTTTCTATGAGGACGAAGCGGGGATGCCGGCTTCGGCAGCCCTGGGCGAAGCGGTCAAGAACTCGATGTTCCCCGGCGCGGCCGTGATGTACCTGTCCGGAACCTCTGGTATCCACGAGCTGCGCAAGCAAGTCGAAGCCAGGGTCGGCTCGGCCTTTGACCTGAAATCATTCCACGACCGCTTTCTCAGCTACGGCGCGATTCCGGTCGCCTTGATCGCGAGATCGATGCTGGGTCAGTCGTCGCCCTCCTGAAGATCGAACCCTGACGCGCGGACGTGTACGATGCCCTGACTGCCTTGTGCGGAACTGCGTTCTATTCGCAGCGGCTCTCCACGCGTCGTCGACCTGGATTGTTGCACCGGTTCCACAATCGGCATCTGATTCGTTGCCCAGCGACTGGTTTCCCCCGCTCGCCGATACGATGAGTCTTGACGGCACGGCTTACTATCCTCGTCCCCTCTGAGCACGCGCGCGCGAAACCTTGGCGATCTGTTCGACTGCCTCGTCGATGTCGTTCGGTCGATGCGCCGCGGAAAAGACGAAGCGCACGGCGCCGGCCTGGGGAGCGCCAGGAGATCCGTGCTGGAGGAGGGTCCAGATGCTCCGGCGCCGCAATGCGGTCGTCATCGCCCGCGCCTGGGCAACGGTCGGCAGGCGCAATCCCTGGATAGGGAAGCAGGAGTGCGGCTCGGGCCGAAGATCCCAGTGCCGGAGTCCGGCGCGGAAGCGACGCACCGCCGCAATGAGCTGGCTTCGGCGATCGTCTCCCTCCCGCTGGTGTATATCGAGCGCGGCCAACGCGGCAGCCAGTAGCGGTATGGCAGGGGGACTGTTATGCACGAAACTCGGAGCAGTCGAGCGCAGGCGATCGATCAGTGCGTTGGGTCCCGCGGCAAATGCGATCGGAATGCCAAACGCTTTCGAAAGCCCACCGATATGGAGGTAGGAGCCGGTTCCCAACCCAAACCGGCTGGGTGTTCCGCTGCCGCCGATCCCCAATGGTTGAGCGCGTGTCGGGTTGCGCCCCAGGACCCCAATACCGTGCGCATCGTCGATATAGAGCGATGCGCCATAGCATTCGGCCAACTCCAAAAAGGCCGGCAATGGGGCGAACGTTCCCTTGCCTGGGTAAACGCCATCACAGATGATGACATGGTTGCGATGGCCGGGGTAGCGGCGCAAGAGCCGTTCCAGATCGTCGGGATCGTTGTGGGTAAACCGATGGACCCGTGACTCACCTCGCGCAGCCGCGAAGGCAGCATCGACAGAGATCGGGTAGGCGCCTCCGTCGATCAGGAAATGTCCCGTCTTACCGGCCAACATGCCGAGCCCATCACGGGATGCATGGTTGGTCGAGGTGAAAACGAGCGCCGCTTCCTGCCCGGTCAGCGCCGCAATCGCCCGTTCGAGACGATCTGTCAGCTCGGTCGTTCCCAGCAGGCG
Source organism: Thermomicrobiales bacterium (assembly GCA_035708745.1). Lineage (GTDB taxonomy): Bacteria > Chloroflexota > Chloroflexia > Thermomicrobiales > UBA6265 > JAMLHN01. The sequence continues at coordinate 2,234 of DASTFJ010000208.1, forward strand.
CGGCATCCCCAGGGAGATGGCATTCGGAATCGGATGCGACACGGCAGCACGCACCCGCGGGTCATCGTTCAGGCCAAGGTAGTTGCAGGCAGCGAAGTTCAGCACCCACCGGCCATCGATGCGCACGCGCGGCCCGTCGACCGCTTCGATGCGCTGCTGGACCAGACCGTGGTTCCCCGCCAAGCGGTCGGGCATCGGACGGGCGCCTTCCGAGCACCGGTCAGCCAGCATCTCGAGTGGAGACATGGTCGTCGCGCGAATCTCGCCGCCCTACCGATTACTCAGGAAGCGGCACGCGTCGATGCGCGTTTGCCAATGAGTGAGCGGCACGTGGTTGTGATCGGGCGCGGGTGACCGGGTAACCGAGACATTGGTCGATCCGTTTGCCAGTGCACGATCGTGCAATGCGCTGGAATAGCGCACCGTGGTGCCCTGATAGTGCACGAACAACCGGGCGTTGGGATGATCAGCCGCCCAGCGCGCCCATTCGGTGTCGTCGCCAGTGTTGTAGAGACAGTCGAATCCCCAGCACTCCCGGATCGAAGCGCTCGACTTTTGGGAGGAACGCGCGAGTTTCCGCATGGGAAATCCGCCACCGGAATGGCACGCGAGGATCAGATTGCCCAGCGCGGGCCGTTCGGGCATACCCCGGTGCGGACCGTGCGCATGCAGCGTGGCGAGCACATGATCGAGATAGCGGTCGAGCCCGCCCGGACCGGTCAACCAGCCGGATTGCGATTTGGGTCCGAGTGTGGGCGCTGCCAGGATGACGTTCTTGCTGCTTGCGTTGGTCGCCTCCCGGAGACGGAACGGCGGCCGTTTCCAATAGCCATCGATCGATGTAGACGGAAAACCACCCTTGTGCCCATGCAAATAGAGAATGAGATCGACGGCGGGGCCCGGACGATATCCGTTTGGCACGAAGATCCCGGTCATCGGCCGGGCTGGTGCTTCTCCGCCCAGCGCCAGATTCGTATAGAAGGTGGTTGCTGGCGGACTGGTTTCGGTTCCGAGCAGCGCCCCCGTTCCACTCGGAATCGGCGCAGGGGGAACCACTGGCGTTTGCCCGCCTCTGGGCGGTGTGGGGGCTCCCGCGGCAATCAGGGCAGCCTCGGTGCGTGGCCCGACGACCCCATCGGGCGATAATCCGGCTCGCCGCTGGAATGCCTGCACGGCCTGCCGGGTGCGCGGTCCGAACTTGCCATCCACGGCCAACCCGGCGTTTTGCACGCGGTTCAGCGATGCTTGCACCCACAGCACATATGCGTGGCCGCGGCGGTCGGTTTCTGCCAGGGGTCGGTCGAACGATGGTCGGCTCAGCGTTATCGACATTGGTCACACTCCGTCGCGGAGAACGGCCCTATGGCCCGGCGGCAACCCGGGTATACAGGCCATCCAGAATCTGATTCAGGATTCGGTCGTCTTTCAGACCAGCCGCGGTGACTCCAGAGAACTGCATCAATGCTCGCTGCGTCGCGGCGTCGAATTTGCCAGTCTGCGGGATGTTCGTGCCCAGCACGTGATTCAAGGCTTCCTGGGTGAAGAGCGTGGTCGAGCGGCCTCGCGGACGGCGACCGCCCCCTTGATTGGTGTCGCAATGAAAGTGGTTGTGGTGATCGGCGTTGTAGTTGTAGTCGATGACCGTCTCGAACGAGAGCCGCAGGCAGGCATCGATGCGGCGCAGCAGCGCCCGCTGAGCGTCATCCCCGAAGTTCAGGGCGATCGTTTCCCGCTGAGCGCTGGCCGGCCCGCCAGCAGCCGCCCAACGCACGCCAGCCACGTCGATAGCATCGCCAAAGGAGTGGTTGCTCAGCCGATTGGTGTTGCGGGTGCAGCGGCAGACGTATGAACCCATGGTCAAGATCGCCTCGATCGGCAAGCCGAAACGACGCAAATTGGCAACGACCTGCTGCAAGTCATCGCGCACCGGAGGGGTGAAATGCTGTTGCCTGGGCCGGAGGCGCACATCGACGATCTGCAAACGGGTTGCCGGGTCTCTGCGGAAACTGTCGATGTATTCGAATGGGATGCCACTGATGTCGTACATACAGAGCATGTCTGGCACTGCCGGGCACATCTGCGGTGTATCGCAGCGGTCGCTCGTCAGCTTGGCCGGTTTGGGACATGGCCGCACCGTGCGGTCGACCGGTTTCGGGGGTCGGGTTGGACCCGGCTGCCGCCCTCGCGGGGGCGCAGTTGCCCCGGCAGCGATCAGCGCGGCTTCGGTTCGGGAGCCAACGATGCCATCGGGCGTCAGATTGCGGCTGCGCTGGAAGGTGATTACCGCCGCCCGGGTTCGCGGTCCGAAATCCCCGTCGACCGCCAGTTTGGCCGAACCAACTCGATTGAGCGACGCCTGCACCCAGCGCACATATGCCGGACTGCGCCGGTCGGTCTCGTGCAGCGTTTCCGATTCGTTTTCGTGTTGGCCGCATTGGCATGTCGCCGTATGTGCATTTCGTTGGATGGTGGTGACCATGTCATCCCTCCCAGGAACGATCCAGCGTTGGGAAGAGCTGATCGATATTTCGATTCGATTTCCGATAGCGCCCGGAACCGTTCGCGATCAGTAACCGCCGGGCCCGGCGCTCCTCGCCCCAGGTCGCACCAGCAAGATCGGCCGCCGCATGCGCGAGCTCGACCAGCTTTTCGCGTTCGGTCGGCGGGCGGCCGAGCGCGCTTTGCCGTTGCGCCAGGCGGGCCTCGAAGATGCGCACTTTCTTGTCGCTCATCCCGTCACCGACCTGGATATCGAAGCAGATGCTCAGCCCGCGAGTCGTGCGCAACCCGAGCCGCCGCGCGACGGTTTCCGCGCGGTTCATGCGGGAACGCACATCGCGCATGAGCAGACCGCAGAATCCGGGATCGGCGCAGAGCCGCAACAAGGGAGCGCGCCAGCGATTGGCCAGCCCCTCGTTCTTGGCTTCGGTTGCGGCCTGGGTGTGCAGCGCTTTGGAACCACGAAGGCTCATCAGGCGGTGCACCCGCTCGGTATCCGGCCCGAAGAACTCAGCCAACCGCCGCGTGTTCCGCTCGAAGGCTTGCAGCATGTCCTGCAGGGTGCCGGCTTGCAGATTCCACTGCAGCATGCCCATCGAGATACCATCGACCGGCGAGACGACACACGCGAACGGCGTGTCGGTTTCGAGGGTGCTGGTCAGCGCTGCAACGGTGCGTTGCGGTTCCGGAAAGTCGGGCGGCGCGCAGAGCACCCGGTTGACCACCGGTGGTTTGGGCCGCGGACCCGTGTGAGTGCGCGGCGGAGCCGTCGCACCAGCGCTGATCAACGCTGCCTCCGTGCGCGGGCCGACGATGCCGTCGGCAACCAATCCACGGCGCCGCTGAAAGCTCATCACGGCAGCCCGGGTTCTGGGTCCGAACTGTCCATCGACGGACAGGCCAGCCGCGTTTACGGTGTTGAGCGATTGTTGCACCCAGCGCACATAGCCAGGACTCCGCCGGTCGGTCTCGCCCAATCGCTCGCCGAGACTCCCGGTCCAGCGAGGTATTAGAGGCCGCGTGACTGGCATGTGCGGGGACGGCTTTTCCATGGCAACACGCTCCTAGTCCCAATTGCCTTCATGCCAGCCATTGGTCTGTGGGGGGCGCCTACCCCCCGCGAATGCCGGTTGTCGCCGGGTTGTGGGCATCCGGTCGCGGCCGGAGCGCATATTCGCGCGGGGACGAGCCCCGCTGGAACCAGGTGAATCTCCGCGCCGGGCAATGCCCAGCGCTTCGGCGCTCGTGACCCATTCCTCGGCGCGGTCGCCGATATTCAGGAGCGCGGTTTCGAACGATGGCCGGCTCGAGCTCAGAATGTATGGCTGTGCCAACCACTCCAGGATGTCGCGGCCAGCCTCGGCCATGCGATTGCGTTGCGAGGCGGTGATCTGCGGTTGTCCAAAGTACCGGCGCATGACCTCTTCCATCACATCCCAGGCGTTATCGGCGCCGAAGAGATTTTTGATGTCGTCGGTTCCCATGATCCGGAATGCTTCGTCGAGGAGCTGCAGGACCTCGATGCGCATGATGTTGACGTGGCCGTACGAGGCGTTTTTCAGGTTGTTGCGCAGATCGAGCCCCGACCGGCGCACGACGGCGATACTGCCGAAGCTCGGATCGTTGGCGTTGTGCCGAATCACCTCGGAGACACGCTTGTCCCGGAAGAATTCGGCCACTCCGTTGACGAATTGCACGAACAGCCCGTGAAATCCATCGTTGGAGTGCGCGCCCGGCGCCGGTGGTGTTTCGGTATAGCCAAAGACGCGCCGGTAGGCCTGCATCCGGTCGGTATGGGTGTAGCGCAGCACCCGGCGGCGGTCGTAGCGGTAGAGTCCATAGGCGCCGGGGCCGGTATCCAGCCGAATCGCACCGGCGGTGAAGAGCTCCTGCAGCTTGAGCACCGCCCGGAACACCCCGATCCGCTCGTGCTGATAGATGTAGTAGAGATCGGCCACCGCCAGGATTCGTTCGGCGGTGACGGTGTCGTCATAGGTTTCGATGCCGGTCGGTTGCTCGACCTTGCCCGGAGTTGGGGCGGCGTCCGGTCCCAGTCCGATGAGCTGGGAGAGACCGCCATCGGCGGGCGCTTTCGCATCGGGCGACGCGGGAAACTCCTGTTCCTCCAGTTGCTCGAACTGCTCGGTGAACAGCTCGGCCAGCTCCGGATGCTGGATAAGTTGGGGGCCGAGTTTTCCGAGCATCTCCTCCCGGAACAGGGCAAACCGCTGAGCCTTTCGCTGGATCTCTTCATTGGTCGTCATTGCTTGCTCCTGATCGGTGGCCCGTTGGGCCGTTCCGCTTCATGGGGAAATGCATCGTTAGGCATCCTGAATCTGCGTAAGCACCCGGGAGAGCTGGCTCAGCGATTGCACGATGGTGCGCTGGTCGAGCTCCGGGAAGTCCTCGATCTGATCCAGCAATTCGTCGATCAGGGGCTGGATTTCTCCGGCCGTTGTTTGCACCACAGCCAAACCTGGCCCGCTGTCATACGACTTGCCTTCGACCGAGAACTCCTGCAACCAACGCATCAACTCCGCCAGCGACGTCAATGGATCGGACGCGATTTCCAGAAATTCCCGCTGCGCGTCGTCGATGCCATTTCGCGTCAACGCCGTATCCAGGCTGCCAGTCTCCTCATCGAGCCGATCGAGGAGACGTCCCAGGACATCGAGCTTGGTTCCGAGCGGAACCGTGCCGCCCGAATACCCGAGTTGATTCCGCACGATCTCCCATCGCAGGAACACCCCGGTGACGTAGGACGCCACCTCGATGAACCGGGTGGACACGAGATCGTCATCGCGGGTGACATCGTCGGCGGTGCCAGCGCTACCACCTGCGCCAGTTCCGAGCAGCTCGTGCAGCAGTGCTTCGCTCTCGGCAAAGCCAACGAGCGTGCCCAGCTTTGTCAGGCTCGCGGAACTCCGATCGTACGCCGTGCCGATGAGCAGGGTAAAGATTCCATCGACCCGCGCGATCGGCGGGCGAACATTCTGCCCCAGCGCCGACACGAGCTCGGTGAGCTTGCGCTCGACCACGTCGCGTTGCGCCAGGAAGAGATCCTGCTCATCGTCGTTGTCCGCTTCGAGCTCCATCAAGGTTTGCCGGACGGTCGCCAACCCGGACTGCGCATCGCGATACGCCACCGCTTGCAGACCGGAACGCACATTTCCAGATTCGCCCGAAAGCGCCACCGCGCCCGAGGTGCCGCGATAGGCCATCTCACTGCGGCCATCGACCTCGGTCTCGACGAAGCTTCGCTCGAAAGCCATCTGCAGATCGCGCGGCTGGTCGAGCCGGACTCGCTGTCCCAAAATTTGGAAGACCGCGTCGTTGAAGATGCTATCGAGATCGCCGGCACCGCGCGCACCCGAACCATTGTTGTTCAGACTGCCGATGGCGGCCGCGATTTCACCGAGCGCCTGATCGGAAAATCCGGTCCCAGCCGGATCGCTTACCGGCTGGCCTGCGTGCGCGGTTCCTGTTGAGGTCATCTGGCGCAGGACAATCGTGACGCCCTCCAACCGGTCGCGCTGTTTCACATTCGCCAGCTTCTGCCCATAGAAGTCACCGCCAGCGCTTGCCAGGAACAGCACTTTTCCATTCCCGTCCTCGTCGAAGAGCTCATCACCCGCGTCCGCCAGCGAGAATGCGAAGTTGCCCTGCTCGTTGGTGAACCCGCCACTGAAGCTGTATTGAGTGCTCCAGTAATCTTGTTGATCGACCCACACTGCCTGCACGAGCGCGTCGCTCGCCGGATCACCGTCGGGCAAGGTAAGGACCGAGCCCTCGACGTCCAGGACGCCCGATTTCTTTGAAGCCGCCATACCTGCCTTCCTTTCAAACCTGTCGAACCTAAATCGCTCAGGCGCCGGCGCCTCTGGAGGCGCCGTTTCCAGATGCCATGTCGATCCGCTCCTCGACGAGCGGCATTCCATTGCCGGAATTCCGGAAGTCCTGCCCGGTTACCGACGTTCGAACCGAAACGGAGACCAGCCCTTGTCGGTCGACCAGCTCCTCCCAGGAGTGGGAGATCGCGCAGCTAAGCTCATAGAGCGCTGGCAGGCAGCGATCGAGCGCATCCACCACACCTTCGGCCCATTGCGCCCAGGCGCCCCCTTTTCGGGACATTGACCAAAGCGCCTGGCGCCGTTCGAACGCCATCAGGTCCGCGCAGTGCCGCAGCCAAAGCGGATCGAACCGCTGCTGGCAGATGAGCAATGCCTGCTGCGCCGCGACGGGATCGAACCGGGCGTTTGCCATCGGACGTCCCTCGCGTGCGGCCACACAGATCTCCCGGGCGAGTCCAGCGGTATCCTGTGCCGCGTCTTCCCAGTGGTCGACCATAGCGGACCCGTCGCCAGACTCAGGTTTCGCCTGGACCACCGCCCAGAGGAAGTTCCCGTACACCTGATCGAGTTGGGTGGACGCCCGGTCCAATTCCGCGAATGTCGATATGAGTGTCACCTTCGTCCTCGCTTGTCCTCAGTGCGGCTGGACACCACGTCACCGTCGCAAGAGCGCCTGATAGAAATTGACGGCAATCCGTCCCGAGGGCGTACTCCCCGCGTCCAGCGCTGTGCGGGCCGCGCCGACCAAAAACCGGGCTGGCACGACACCGGGGTCCATCGCGCGGGTCAGTCGCTCGGCCGCTTCCACGGTCATGCCGTCGTGCGTGCGGTTGAACGAGACCACCGCCGCCAGCGTCTTGCCGCCCAATTGCGGAAAGGGCTGGTAGCAGATCGTATCGACCACCAGCGCGCTGGCCTGGGAGAACGACGCGATCACTTCGGGGGGAATGGCGCCGCCATCACGATCTGGATAGATGCGATTCCAGAGCCGGGCGAACGTTTCGGCTTCGCGCTCGAAACCCATACGCCGCAGCAGCTCGAGATTGATCAACACCCGCAGATACGGCGTGGGATGCACTCCGTTCGGATTGAAATTGCGCGCGTTGGCAGGACTCATCGCGACGACATCGATCAACGACGTCACGATGGCCGGTCCCCCCAGTAACAGAGCCGACAAATCGGCCCAGATCTCCTTGTTCCACCGCGCCCACAACCGGGCGATCGACGCCGGCAAGCCCTCGCGGATCAACCGCTGCTGGATGCGGCGCGGCACGTCATCCCAGAGACCGAGATCGCTCTGGATGTTGTGCGACACCTCGTGATGCACCGCACCCAACGTCCAGGGATTCACCAGCCGGTGATAGGGCAGCTGGATGATCGGAAACGGGTTTTCCCGCTGTCCCAGCCGGGTCAGTGGCACTCCGCGCCGAAAGGTCGAGGGGGTCAGATTGGTGGCCATGAACGAGAGCGGCGGCGGGGATGGCACCGAACGCGGTTTGGCGAGACCGACATAGACCGCCTGATAGCAATCCAGGGCGATACGATCGGCCGCCAGCAACCAGGATCCGTAGCGGGACTGGCGCTGCCCAAACAGCTCGAAATAGAAATCCCATGTCCGCTCGATATGTTTGACCATCTGGGTCGCGCGGTCCTTGCGCTGCAAGGCGGCTTCCACAACAGAAGTCGTCGATGCGCCATTGCTGGCCACATCGGCGGTGACGCGCAACTGCTCGGCGAGATCGCTCAAGGGTTGGCGCAGACCGGTAAGCAGCGCATTGGCCGCCTCGATGTGGGCATCCGATGGGCTGGCAGCGGTCGCGCCGAACTCCCCCGGGTGGAATGGCCGCAACGCCGCGGCATGACGGGCCGCGTTGAGCCCCTGCGCGCGAAGAAAGACGCGCAACGAGGCATCCTCGGCCGATCCGCCCAGTTGAGCCGATGCTCTGGAATGCACCCCTGGATCTCGCGTCGCGGTCACCATGACCCATCACCAACCACCCTCGAGCGACTCTGACGGTCAGCGGCGCGGCGCGGCGTAGATGGGCTTCAGCATGTAGCCGATAACCGGTCCTCGCCGCCGGTTGCGCGGTGGGGTTGCCCGGCCAAATGGAGCCCGCGCTCCATACGGGCCGGCAGGCGCCGGCATCGCCGGTCCTATGCGCCGCGGTCCTTGCACGCGCATGGACGAGGGACGCATCTGCGCCCGGCTGGCGGCAATGCGGTTTTGGCGCAACGCGCGTGAAACCGCCGTTGGGTTACCAAACGTGCGCGCGGTATTCCGCCCCACAATGCCGGCCACGTCTCGCCGGTTGAGCGGGCGGCCATAGCTCTCGGCTTCCTCGAGCGACTCTTTGAGCACCTTCGGCAGACAGCGCGTGAGCTTGCGCGTCGACTTCTTCTTGTTCAGGACCTTGCCGATCGCCCCGATGCCCTGCGAAATGAGCGGCATCGCCAGCGGTAGAAGCGCCGGCAGGAACTCATCGCGCTCGTACATGCCGGCCTCTTCTTCGAAAAGATCCTCGTAGGATGGGGATGTTTCGCCAGTCAATGCGCTCAGCACCGGGCCAATGAGATCGGCGATGAAAGGGTCGCCCTCGGCTTCGCTATTGGCCTCGGAGGCTTGATAGGCGTTGTAGTGCATCTCGTCCAGGGTTTCCCGGTCGATGATGCCGCTCTCGAATTCGGCTTCTTCTTCGCCGTAGGACTCGAACTCGCCGTCGCCCTCGCGCAGCACCTGACCAGCGACCTTGCTGGCGAGCGCGGCGCCTTGCTTACCGCCCACCGCTCCACCGGCAACCGTCGCAAGCTGCTGTGCCAGCATGGGCAGCACCGTGGGCGGGATAACGCCCCCGGTCACCTTGTTCAGCTTCCTGCTGACATTCCTGATGAGGCCCCCGAGGAACGGATCGGCCTCCAACATCTCGTAGCTTTCGCCGGAGAACTCTTCCTCGCCTTCGAATTCGAATACTTCGTTTTCGAAGAATCCTTCGAGTTCGCCTTCCTCACCGTAGAGCGATTCGAATTCGAATCCATCCCCTTCGCCCAGGCCGGTCATCTCGAGTTCTTGCAGATCAACCATCGTCCTCGTCTCCTTCGGACTCCGATGCATCGTCGCGGCGCCTGTTGCCCGCGTGCCTCAGATATAGGTTCGGGGGCGGCAGAGGTAAAGCCGCACGTTTTGGCGTGACGCGCTTGCGCTCACACATTTGCGTGACGCGCGAATGTGCGAGCACACAAAACGGCGCACATGGTTGCGTTTCGCGGTGTGGCTCGCTAGGATGAAGAGGAATCGTGTTGGTGGACAGCGGCCCTTCCCTTTGATCGCCCTTGCCCGGAACGCTGCCAGCAGCGCGATACACGCGGGAACGAGCGCTATGATTCGCAGCCTCAACCCCCCTCCTCCCAGCGCCGCCCCCGGAGCCAACCCCGCCACGGCGGTGGAGCGCCTACTTCGGGAAATCCTGGTGTGCCTCGATTCGATCCCGAAGGGGGTCTCTGCCGAACCGGGCGCCCCCGGCCAGAGCAATCCCGTGGTATTGGACATTCAGGTCGACGGCTTTGCCTACAAACTGTTGCGGGAAGAGATGAGCTCCCCGCCCCAGCGCCAGGTCCTCAGTCCCCGCGAGCAGGAGATCGTCCGCCTGGTCGCTAAAGGACTTCCGAGCAAAGCAATCGCGGACGTGCTCGATATGAGTACCTGGACCGTTGGCTCGCACCTGCGGCGCGTGTTCGCGAAGCTAGGCGTCAGCACCCGGGCCGAAATGGTCGCGCAGGTGCTCGAAGGCAAATTGCTGGACGAATGAGCGCCCCAGACCTGCGCCTGATTCCTGCAGCAATTCCACCGGAGGCGCCGGTTCCCCACCGGACGCGCCCCTCCGTGCGTCCATCAACAGTCACCCCATCGACGTGCGGTCTCTCACGGGTTTTGACGTAACGCGTTGGAGACGCATAGACTAAGCGAACAATTCTGCCGAACGCATGTTTCTCAAAACCGCCTGCGCGCACCGGTGCGCGCAGGGACCGGTGGCATTTCAGCCCGACGAACGACCGACGGTTGACGACGATGTCCATCCTCGAGATCGACGACCTCCACGTTGAGTTCCCGACTGCCCGCGGACCGATCAAGGCCGTGGACGGGGTGTCGTTGACCCTGCAGCCCGGCGAGCGCCTGGGGTTGATCGGGGAATCCGGGTCCGGGAAATCGACCATCGCGCTGGCGGTGATGCGGCTGATCAAGCCGCCCGGCCAGATCAGCGGCGGCCGCATTCTGCTCGATGGCGTCGATCTGCTTTCCCTTTCCGACGAGCACATGCGCCGCTACCGGCTGGCGGAGGTCGCCCTGATCACCCAGGGCGCCATGAACTCGCTCAACCCCGTCATCCGCATCCGGGCCCAGATGACCGACAGTCTCAAGGCGCACGGCAGGGATCTTTCCAAATCCGGCTATGACGATCTGCTGGCCGAGCTGTTGCACTCGGTCGGGCTCGAACCGGGCGTCGCCAATCTCTTTCCGCATCAGCTCAGCGGCGGTATGAAGCAACGCGTCTGCATCGCCACCGCCATCAGCCTGCGCCCCAAAGTCATCATCGCCGACGAGCCGACCAGCGCGCTCGATGTCGTGGTGCAACGGCGGGTCATGGAGACCCTGCGCAAGGTGCAGGACGAGATCGGCTGCGCGGTCATCCTGATCGGGCACGATATGGGATTGATGGCCCAATTCGCGCAGCGCGTGGCGGTGATGCGGTATGGGCACATCCTGGAAGAGAACGACGTCTATTCGATCTTCGCCGATCCCCAGCACCCCTATACCCGCCTGCTGATGGAGAGCCTGCCGTCGCTCGACCACCGGGAATCGTTGCAGGATCTCGAGAAGCTGAAAACAGTGGCCGCCACCGCCGGGAGTGACGCATGACGACCGTCGCTGCGCCGCTGCTCGAGCTGCGTGATGTCACCAAGGTCTTTGGCGGCGGCGGCATGCTCAGTCAGGACAAAACCGTCGCGCTGCAGAACTTCTCCTATGCCGTGCAGGCCGACCCACCCACGATCACCGCGGTGGTGGGGGAGAGCGGCAGCGGGAAATCGACCATGGCGAATCTGATGCTGGGTCTGGAGACCGTGACCTCCGGGGCCGTGCTCTATCGGGGCACGGATCTCCGCAAAACGTCCCGTCGGGAGCGGCGCACGTACCGCCGGGAAGTGCAGGCGATCTTCCAGGATCCCTATGGGGTCTACAACTCGTTCTACAAGATCGATCATGTGCTCACCACGCCGATCGCCAAGTTCAAGCTGGCGTCCTCACGCGCGCAGGAAACCGAGATGATCGACCGCGCGCTCCGTTCGGTGGGTCTCGTGCCAGAGGAGACGCTCGGCCGCTACCCGCATCAGCTCTCCGGCGGCCAGCGGCAGCGGATCATGATCGCGCGCACCCTGCTCCTCCGCCCGAAGCTGATCGTGGCGGACGAGCCCGTCTCGATGGTGGACGCGTCGTTGCGGGTCACCATTCTGACCAATCTGCTGCAGCTCAAGGAGCAGTTCGGTATCTCACTGGTCTATATCACCCACGATCTGGCGACCGCCTATCAAATCAGCGACCACATTCTGGTGCTGCACCGGGGAGCGGTCGTGGAGGAAGGCACACCCGAGCAGGTGGTAAAGCATCCACAGCACGACTACACCAGGCTGCTCATCGGCTCGATCCCGGTTGCCGATCCCAACCGGAGCTGGGGCGATGGGCTCGACAGCACGATCGGATCGCCGAACGGCCATCCGCCACAGCGCGAAACCATCGCGCTCCAGGACGGCCAGTAGCCAGCCCAGAAAGGAGGAGCCCATACCCGACGTCGAACCGCGTTCGAACGTCTGCCCCGGCAGCATGGGGGCTGCCTACGAGACTCGGCGGGAAGCACCCGCAGCTCCAATTCGAGTGCTGAACGGTCAGCGCAAGGAGGGCACACATGAAGAAACACAGGCGGTTTTGGTCGATTCTTGCCGTAGCGGTTCTGCTCATGACCGCCGCCGGCATCCCAACGCTCGCGGCGCAGGACAATGAGCCAACCCGCGAGCAGACGTTCCGAGTCGCGATCGGCGGACAGATTCCCGATCCGACCAATCTCAATCTCTATGCCGGAGCGAGCCGGTCCGACACCGGTCTGCATCAGGTCGTCTACGAATATCTCTTCTACAACAACCTGCAGACGGGTGAATTCACTCCCTGGCTGGCGGAGAGCTATGAGTACAACGACGACTACAGCGCGCTCACGGTTCATCTGCGCGATGGCGTGACCTGGAGTGACGGCGAGCCGTTCACCAGCGCCGACATCGTCTTCACCTACGATCTGCTGCGCGCCAATCCGGCCATGGAATGGGCCAGCAACGCCAATGAGGCCGTCTCATCGGTGGACGCGCCGGATCCGCTGACCGCGGTCTTCAATCTGACCACGCCCAGCCCGCGCTTCCATCTCTATCGTGAGGCATTCCCCGCGGTGCAGATTTGGGGTGGCCTGACGATCCTGCCGCAGCACATCTGGGAGACCGTGGGCGATCCACTGGCATACAAGAACTCGGACCCGATCGGTACCGGTCCGTACGTGCTCGAGGATGCGTCGCA